>NZ_CANLMB010000002.1:0-360000 GCF_947492365.1 uncultured Erythrobacter sp. | reverse complement strand
CCGCGCGCCAGCTTTCAGGGATGTCGTCGCTTGCCATGCAAGCGAGGCTACACCTCAAGGAGCATTCCACGCGAGAGACCTCTTTCCCTCTATCCCCAATCGGCGTAATGGCTTGAGGCAATGACAGTCCATTTCCACGAAGAAGACCTGCCCGAAGGCGTGCTGCAAGGCACCGCCCCGCTTGCGGTCGACACCGAGACCATGGGTCTCATCACTCACCGCGACCGGCTTTGCGTGGTCCAGATCAGCGATGGTTCGGGCGACGAGCACCTTGTGCGCTTTTCGCCTGGCAGCACCTATGAAGCGCCCAACCTGACCGCTTTGCTGGCGGATGAGAGCAGGCTGAAGCTTTACCACTTCGCGCGTTTCGATCTGGCGGCGATCCAGTATTATCTGGGCGTGATGGCCGCGCCGGTGTTCTGCACCAAGATCGCGAGCAAGCTGGTGCGCACTTACACCGACCGGCATGGCCTCAAAAACCTGACCGATGAACTGCTCAACGAGAGCATGTCAAAGCAGCAGCAGTCGAGCGATTGGGGCGGGCCCGACATCAACGATGCGCAGCGCGATTACGCTGCGTCGGATGTGCGCTTCCTCCACCGGCTGCGCGATGAGCTGGCCGTGCGGCTGGAGCGCGAAGGGCGCACCGAGCTGGCGCAATCCTGCTTTGACTTCCTGCCGACCCGTGCGTTGCTGGATATAGCCGGTTGGGACGGACGTGACATATTCAGCCACAATGAAGGTTTCTACGCCTAGGGCAGGGGCGGAGAAGACAGGATCATGGTCATCAAGCGCCGCATCGAAACCAGCGAAGCAAAGGAACTGCGCAACAAGCGTCAGCACTTTGCCGCGCCGGGCGGAAGCCACGACAAGCTTGTCGGCTTCCTTGCGCGCGTGTTGCCGATGGGCGTGGGCGTGCTGGCCGCATTGATGGTCATCACACCGCTTTCCCCGCGCGGCGAGGTCAGTTTCCTGCTCGACCGCAATGAAGTCGACGTGATCGACGAACGGCTGAGCGTCGACAATGCCATGTATCGCGGGCGAGACGCTATTGGCCGTCCTTTCTCTCTGACTGCAGGCGAAGCGGTTCAGCGGTCGAGCGCGGAAGGCAAGGTGCGGATGGAGGATCTGATGGCGCAATTGCTGCTTGAAGACGGTCCCGCGCAGCTTTCTGCTCCGGGAGGCGTCTATGACATCGACGCCGATATCGTCGCTGTGAATGGCGAGCTGCGGCTGCGCACCGCCGATGGCTATGAAATGACCGCGAGCGGGGTCAGTTTCGACCTCGACAATCGTCTGATGCTTGGCGAAGGCAGGGTCGAAGGCGCAATACCGGCGGGGACATTCTCTGCCGACACAATGCGCACCGATGTCGATGCGCGCAGGATTACTCTGGATGGCAATGCCCGGTTGACGCTGATCCCGGGCCAGTTGAGGATGCCGTGATGAAGAAATTGGCCACAATCGCAGCGCTTTGGGCGGTCGGAGGCTTCGCGCTCACCGCAATCGTGACGAGCGAGATGGAAGCCGAGGCGCAGGCGATTTCCGCGCACAATACCAATGCGCCGGTGACGTTCGATGCGGGCAATATCGCGCTTGATGACCGTGCGAACCGCGTGGTGCTGACCGGCGGAGTCGTGGTCAACCAATCGGGCCTGACAGTGCGCTCGAACAGGATGCTCGCCAACTATTCCGATGACGGATCACTCGATATCGAGCGCATCACCGCCAATGGCGGCGTGGTCGTGACACGCGGCAATGAACGCGCGAGCGGCGATGTCGCTGTCTATGACTTTGGCCGCCGGATCATCACCATGGCCGGCAATGTCAGTCTCAGCCGCGGCGGCGACACGCTCAGCGGCGGAAGGCTGGTGATTGACCTCGCCAGCGGGCGTTCAACGGTTGATGGCCGCTCCAGCGGCGGCACACCGGGCACCGAGGGATCGGACGGCCGCGTGCGCGGGACTTTCAGCGTTTCGGGTGGTGAGTAGGGTTAGGGGTTGCTCCCTTGGCGCGAGGGGCCTTGGGGAAACACCGGTAGGTTGGGACCAGGGTGCAGTATGTTTGTTGCGCCCTCAGACGCCGGGCGCGGCCCGTCCGGGCCGCTTGGCCCTGAGCGCTTAGGGCCGCAGGAGCGGCGGCGCGCGGTCGCGCGCTGGCTCGCCTTTGGCTCGCAACCATTCCCAGCCATCTGCCTTGCACCCTGATGCTTGGTGCCAGCTAGCTAACGTGTCGCGGAGTACGGCTGCTTAGCAGCCGCAAGGGCGACCGCCCGCCCGCAGCGGGCGCGGCTTGCCGCGCGTCTAGCGAGGACGCACCCACGGAGGTGGGTGCGAAAAACAAACAAACAAATACTAAAACGCGTTATCGTGCTTCAGCACGAAAACGGTACGGAACACGATCTCGAGATCGCGCCGCAGCGACCAGCCGGAGATATATTCAAGGTCCGACTGGAGCCGGTCAGTCAAGTCTTTCTCTTGCTCGGTCGCGCCGCGATGGCCGCGCACTTGCGCAAGGCCGGTAAGGCCGGGCTTGAGGCAATGACGCTGCCAGTATTGCGCGTCGACTTCCCAGAAATACTTGTTGTTCGCGCGGCTGCCCAAAGCATGCGGACGCGGGCCGACGATCGACATATCTCCGCGCAGCACATTGATGAGCTGCGGCAGCTCGTCGATGCTGGTGCGGCGGATCATTCCGCCGACTTTGGTGATGCGGTCGTCTTCGCGCCCTGTCGAACGGTCGCCCTTGGCGTCGTTTTTGCCCATCTTCATCGAGCGGAATTTGAGCATATTGAAGAACTTGTTTCCGCGGCCCACGCGCTGCTGAACGAACAGGATCGGACCGCCATCCTCCAGCTTGATACGCAAGGCAGCGTAAAGGAAGACTGGAGAGAGCAGCACCAGCGCGCCGCCTGCAAGCACAATGTCGAACAGGCGCTTCGAAATCCGCGAGCGCAGCCCCAACGGGCCGGTCGATACGACCAAAGTTGTGCGACCCTGCTGTTCATAGCGGTGCACGCCAACCGTGCCCAGGACATGCGCTGGCTCGCTGACAATCTCGCCATAGACGCCCGCAGATTTGAGCAGGAACGCCCACTCCTCGCGCCGCTCCCTTGGAGTCGAGATAACCACCTTGTCCTGATTTTGCAGCAGCTTGCCCAGCCGGTCGAACATGTAGGGATCGTGGCTGGTGGGATCGAGCTCGAATTCGTCTGCCGAAATCGAGAGCGAATTATCCAGCTCGAAATCGGGACCGCCATCCTTGATAATCAGGCTGTTTTGCGTGCGACCGCCCCAAAACTTGTTGATCGCGATTGGCATCAAACGCCGCACAGCGACGATCGCGACGCCCGACAGGATCAGACCCAATGTCACAGAAACACGGCTGAACTGTGCGTTTGACTTGGTGTAGAATGCCACGAAGTTGAGCAAGGCTGCCGAGAGCAACAGAGCGGTCAACGCCTGTCTTGACGCGAACATCCAGTCGCCCAGCGACTTTGCACCATAAGTCCGGTTGTAAAGCGCAATGGTGAAGAACACCGGCAGCATCGTCTGAATGGCGAGCATATTGCGCGGATACCACCACAGCCCTTCATAAAGCAGGCCAGCCAGCGCAAAGGCGAGATGCAACACGAGTGCATCGACCAGCAAGAGCGCCGCATAGGCGCGCAGACGCCGCCGCTCCAGCGAGGGCGCGACCTTGTGGTCAACATTGTCTGCTTGGGCACCTTCAAGAAGTTGCCCGGTCTGCTTGTTCATGCGCGCTGCGCCCCCTTACAGAGCACCCCTTAAGCATTTTCCCTTATCGAAGGTTTACCCTCTACACCAGAAAACGGTATTTGTGCGAATGCGAAATGTAACGAATTGTCTGCCTGTCCGAAAACGCTACCGTCTGGCGGCATATCTTGCGATTTCCGCAAGGTCTTGAGCTAGCAGCAGTTCCGCCGCCTGACTGTTGGCGAGCAGGCTTTGGTGCAGTCCGATCAGACGCGGAATCAGCCGGTCGAGGCGGCTTTCCTTGCCGCCGCGTGCAGCGGGGCGCTGCCAGATCGAAAGCTGCGCGCGAATATCGCGCTCTTCCTTCCAGAAAATTCCCAGCTGCGCCTTTTCCCCGCGTCCGAGATTTTCAATCGAGCCGCGCGGGCCAAGCTTTGCGCTGATCAGGGCGAGCTGCGCGGTACGCCTCTCAAGCGCAAGCAACAGCCCGACAGGGTTGAGGCCCAACTCCTTGATCCGCTTGATCTCGCCCGAAAGCTTCCCCAGATCGCCGCCCAGAACCGCGTTCACCACTGGCCCGAACCCGTCCTCTTCGGTCGCCGCGCCGATTTCGCCGTAATCTTCGGGCGAGGCGGTTTTGGGAGCCTGCGCCGAGGCGTCCATATAGAGCGCGAGCTTGTCGACCTCTGACTGCGCGAGCCGCACATCGAGGCCTGCCGCGCGCGCGATCCTTTCGGCCAGATCACCGCCCAGCCGCAGACCCGCCGCATCGCCCATTGCGCGGACCGAGGCGGCAACGCTCATCAGATCGGGCGGATAGAACATCGCCACCAGCGCATCCTTGCGCTTTTCGAGCAATTTCGCGGTGCGCGATTTGTCGGTCGCCGAGGTGGCGACGATCAGGACCGGAGCGGCATCTCCCGCACCCGCATCCGAAGTCTCGATCAGCGCCTTGACCGCATCATGCGCTTCATCGCCATTGGCGCGCACCCAAAGATGCCGCGTGTCGCCAAACAATGATCCCGAGCGCGCTTCATCGCCCAGCATGGCGGGGTCGCGCTTCAGATCGCCGCCGGAAATGTCGAGCCGCTCGCCCGCATCGGGCAGCGCTTTGACGATTTTCTCAGCCGCAGCCGATGCCCCCGCTTCGTCAGGACCGCAAAAGAAGAAAATAGAGGCTTGGCTTGCGGACTTGGGAATGCCGCGCGCGAATTCGGTGTGCTTGGCCTTCACTGGGCCCCAGACTCACTGGCGCGCTCATTGGAACGCTCTCTTTCACGAAGAGTGAGCGCAATCCGCGTCGTCATCCGCCCTGCGACATCGCGCGCGAGGTTCTCCAGCGCGGTTTGTTCAGCGGCAATTGTGGCATATTCGCTGGAAACCACGTCGATCCCAGCATCCGATCCGGCGGTCGCGTCAAGCAGGATCTCGCCAGTCGCAAGGTCAATGAGCTGATAGCGCGCGCGTAGGATGCGGCGTTCGCGGCTGATCGTGTCATCGTTAAGCACGCCCAAAGCTTCGAGCGAATCGTCGAGCCGCACATCGAGCCTGTATTGCGGAGTTGTCTCGCCTCGCCCCGAATTGGCGACTCCAAGCCGGTCGCGCAAAGCCTTGCGCACCAACCAGCCATCGCGTCCGGGGATTGCAGGCACATCAACCACCGCAAGACCCTGAGCCACGCCCGAGGAAGCGCCGCCGCCATACATCGGCTGCAACCCGCACCCTGACAGGGGAGCAGCCATGGCCAGCGCCAGCAAGAAGGCAGGCCTCCTCATCACGTTACGATATTCACCAGCCGGTCGGGCACGACGATCACCTTCCTCACTTCAGCCCCGTCAAGCGAACGCTGAACCTTCTCGGAGGCAAGCGCAAGCGCTTCGAGATCTTCCTTCGAAGCGCCTTTTGGTGCGGTGAGCGTGTCGCGCAGCTTGCCCATATGTTGGACGGCGATGGTCACTTCCTTCTCGACCAGCATGGCTTCGTCGACTTTGGGCCAAGCGTCTTCGGCGACCAGTCCGGTTCCCAGATGGAACTGGCTGCGCGCTTCCTCTGCCAGATGCGGCATCATCGGAGAAATCAGCAGCATCAGCTCGGCCAGCGCATTGGTGCGGCTGGACGAATACTTCGCCTTCTCGATCGCTGCGGTCAGCTCGTAAATCCGCGCAACCGCCTTGTTAAAGGCAAGCGCCTCGATATCGGCGGACACGGCTGCGACGGTCTGGTGAACCTTGCGGTCAAGCGCCTCGTCCTCGAACGAATCGGCACCGGCGCCGCCGAAACCGCGTTCTGAAAACAGACGCCACAGGCGCTGGACAAAGCGCCAGCAGCCTTCGATTCCGGCTTCGGACCATGGAAGGTCGCGCTCGGGCGGGCTGTCGGACAGCATGAACCAGCGCACCGCATCTGCGCCGTATTTCTCGATGATATTGTCGGGGTCGACGACGTTTTTCTTCGACTTCGACATCTTGACGACACGGCCTGATATGATGGGCCGACCTGTCTCGGCCTCAAACATTTTACCGTCGCGGTTTTCGACCTCTGCCGGACTCACGAATCGTAACCGGTTAGCGTCTTGGACACCTTCTTCCGCACCATCCATCACCGAATAAGTCTCATGCGTCACCATGCCCTGCGTAAAGAGCGCCGCGAACGGCTCCTTCACATCGAACTTGCCGATATGGGCCAGCGCGCGGGTCCAGAACCGGGCGTAGAGCAGGTGCAGGATCGCATGCTCGATCCCGCCAATATAGTGCTGCACCGGCATCCATTTGGCGATCTCTTCGGGATCGAAGGGCGCGCCCTCGGGCTGGCTGGCAAAGCGCAGGAAGTACCAGCTGGAATTGGTGAAGGTGTCGAGCGTGTCGGTCTCGCGCACAGCGTCTCCGCCGCATTTGGGGCAGGTGGTGTGCTTCCACGAGGGGTGGCGCTCAAGCGGGTTGCCGGGCGTGTCGAAATCGACGTCATCGGGCAGAGTGACCGGAAGCTGGTCCTTGGGAACCGGCACGATGTCGCATTTCGCGCAGTGGATGAAGGGGATCGGAGTACCCCAATAGCGCTGCCGAGAAATGCCCCAGTCACGCAGCCGCCAAACGGTGGTGCCTTCGCCCCATCCGCCACTTTCCGCGCGGTTGATAACGTCGGCTTTGGCATCTTCGACCGATTTGCCATCGAGGAAGTCCGAGTTGACGCACACGCCGTCGCCCGGCTCGGCCTCGTCGCCCATCGGAGCATCGGCCTGCGCCGGATCGCTCGCAATGACGCGCAGGATCGGCAGCTCGTATTTGGTCGCGAACTCGAAATCGCGCTGGTCGTGGCCCGGAACGCCCATGACCGCGCCGGTGCCGTAATCCATCAGCACGAAGTTCGCGATGAAGACCGGCATGGGCGCGCCAGTGAAGGGATGCTTGGCCGTGATCTCGGTGCGGAAGCCCAGCTTCTCCGCCGTTTCCAGCGCCGCGGCGGTGGTCGCGCCGCGCTTGCATTCCTCGATGAAGCTTCGGACCGCCGGATCACCCGCCAGCGCCTGCGCGACCGGATGGTCAGCGGCGACGGCGACAAAGCTCGCGCCGAAGATCGTGTCAGGCCGCGTAGTGTAGACCGGCAGCTTCTCGCCGCTCGAAAGTTCAAACGAGAATTCCAGCCCCTGCGACTTGCCGATCCAGTTTTCCTGCATCAGACGGACCTTGTCGGGCCAGTCTTTCAGGTCACCCAGCCCATCGAGCAGGTCTTCGGCAAAGTCGGTGATCTTGAGGAACCACTGGTCGAGCTTGCGCTTTTCGACCTCCGCGCCCGAGCGCCAGCCCTTGCCGTCGATCACCTGCTCATTGGCGAGCACGGTCATATCGACCGGGTCCCAGTTCACCTCGGATGATCGGCGATAAACCAGCCCCGCCTCGTACATGTCGAGGAACAGCGCCTGTTCGTGGCCGTAATATTCAGGGTCGCAGGTGGCAAACTCGCGGGTCCAGTCGAGCGCGAAGCCGATCCGTTTGAGCTGCGCCTTCATCGCCTCGATATTCGAGCGGGTCCAGCTGCCGGGATGGACCTTTTTCTCCATCGCGGCGTTTTCAGCAGGCATCCCGAACGCGTCCCAGCCCATCGGGTGGAGCACTTCGAAGCCTTGCATCTTCTTGTAGCGCGCGAGGACGTCGCCCATCGTGTAATTGCGCACATGCCCCATATGGATGCGCCCCGATGGATAGGGGAACATCTCAAGGATGTAGCTCTTGGGCTTTTCGCTGTCAGAATCGGCGGTAAAAGTACCAGCCTCGTCCCACGCGCGCTGCCAGCGCCCGTCAGCTTGCGACGGATCGAATCGGGTGTCGGTCATGAAAACTCGCTATCGCGAATTGGCTTACGAAGCGACGGCCTTGCGCCGCAGATCGCGCGCCTTGGTGAGAATAATGTCTTCGAGCTTCTGCACGGTCGCGGCCTGAACCGGCGCATCGACCCAGCCTCCGCCCTGCGCAACCTGACGGCTGGCCGAAACCCGCAAAGCATCGGCGCGAAGATCCTGATCGAGGATCGTCACCGTCACCTTGACCCGCTCATTGGGGTTGTTGGGATTGGCGTACCAGTCAGTCACGATCACGCCGCCTGCGCTGTCAGCCGACGCGAGAGGCGCAAAGCTGAGTGTTTCAAGCGCACCGCGCCATAGGTAAGCGTTGACCCCGATCGTGTTGACCTGCGAGGCTGCAAGCTCAGTTGTCGGGCGCTCGTTTCCGCCGCATGCGGCAAGCAGACCGAGTGCAGCCAGCGGAGCGGCAATGCGGCCAGAGAGGGAAAGCGTTTTCGAAAATGCGGTGTTTGCGCGTGTCACTGCGGAAATGTTCCTCGTTCAATATCCAGATGGCTCTATACCGGCCCTGCCTCTCGCGGCAAGCATGTTGACCGCGCCAGCCACGGCTAATTTCTGCGCGCAAGCCTATCAGGGCTTCCCCTGTATGAGCGCTTAATCGCCCCGCACTATTCAATCTGCTATGTGTGCTGGACGCAACAGGTGAGTCGTGAAGCGGCTTTGGACTTGTGGAAAATATTGCGCATTGTGCCGCTTCGGACCTATCGTTTGTTTGTTATCGAGCCGATTCTGCGATGGTGGCATACACAGACCGAAGCAGACTCAGCTATGGTTCAGGATCACTATGCTTGATCCGGGCTTAATCCGGGGCTTGATCCGGAACACAAAGTGGGGATTTGAAGGGACGCAATGGCAGACGCACAGACCATGACAGCAGGAACGCAGTTCAAACTGCCGCTGCTTGGCGTGGCTGCTGCTGTTATGCTGGGGCTGCCGACAGCAGGTCTGGCAGTGGTCGGCATCGGATCGGGCGGCGATAGCGCCGAAGGTCCGGGTTTTGACCTGTTCACTCCCGCATCGGTTGATCCTGATCTGGCCGCGCGCGTCGAAGAGAAAGCGCGCCAGCACGGCATCCGCTTTACCCCGACCGGCACCAGCATCTCACGCTCCGATCGCACCGTGACCGTCGCGGTCCGCGTTGACGATTCCACTGCGCAGGCGATCTCGGTTCGCGCGGCAGCGGACGCAGTGCCGGGCAATGGCACAGGCATTCGCGGCATTCAGGCAAGCCGCTTTAACCTCGGCACTGCGCGCGGTTATCAGAGCTTTGCCCGCACCCAGACTGCGGCATCCGCTGCTCCGGTTTCGGGCACGGTCCGCCTGCCTGACAATGTCCGCAACCTCTCGATGCCCGACCTTGCCGAGTTTGAGCCTGCGCGCCCGAGCCGCGAAGACAAGCCCAGCCGCCTCCAGCCGCGGATCGAGCTTTCGGATAACGCAATCGCCGGCCGTTCAGTCAACACGCTCGACGCGTCCGAGGATGTGGTCGATGTTGGCGGCAGCTTCCGCCTCTCGCCCAATCTCGATGTCACTGCCGGTGTTCGCTATTCGCAAGAGCGCGACCGCCTCGACCCGCTGACCAATGCGGTTCAGGACAGTCAGGCCGTCTATGTCGGAACGCAGCTGCGCTTCTGATCTTGCACAGCCTCCGCTTGAATTGAACCAAGGCTCGCTTAGGCGGGCCTTTTTTATTGCCTGACGCCTTTTTGTTGCGTGACGCTACGTCACAGCTAGGGTTGATGGGCATTGCAACAGGAGCCAAACCTATGAGTCGAGTCGCCATTGTCACCGGAGGAACCCGCGGGATCGGAGAGGCTATCTGCCAACGCCTCAAACGGCAGGGCCACACGGTCATCGCCAATTATGGCGGCAATGACGATGCCGCGCGCGCCTTTACCGAGGGAACCGGCATTCCCGCGCACAAATGGGATGTCGGCGATCACGAGGCCTGCCTTGAAGGCTGCGCCAAAGTGGCCGAGGAATATGGCGAGGTTGATATCGTCATCAACAATGCCGGGATTACCCGCGACGGCACGCTCCACAAGATGAGCTATGATGACTGGCATGATGTCATGCGCGTCAATCTGGGCGGGTGCTTCAACATGGCCAAGGCAACCTTCCCCGGCATGCGTGAGCGCAAGTGGGGCCGGATCGTCAATATCGGATCGATCAATGGTCAGGCGGGACAATATGGCCAGGTCAATTACGCCGCCGCCAAGTCCGGCATTCACGGCTTTACCAAGGCACTGGCGCAGGAAGGCGCGAAGTTCGGCGTAACCGTCAACGCCATTGCTCCGGGCTATATCGACACCGATATGGTCGCTGCCGTGCCTGAGAATGTGCTGGAAAAGATCGTCGCAGGCATCCCCGTCGGGCGTCTGGGTCAGGCCGAGGAAATCGCGCGCGGCGTCGCCTTCTTTACCTCCAACAACGGTGCCTTCATGACCGGATCGACCATGAGCATCAATGGCGGCCAGCATATGTATTGATCGCGCAGATCGCCAGATGCGCGCTGCATCGTGGCAGGCTTGCGCCGAAAGCGGCGGATCTTAGCGATTTGTTAGGTATGCTCGGCTAGCTTTGATTAGGAATCGCGTAGGGTTCCTTTTCGAGGTGCTGGGCAATGACCGAGGGTGGTGACACCGCAATCCGCAATGATCCACGGCAAGCGCATCGCGCATCATTGATGCTGCGCCGGGCAAAGCTGGTGTGTCAGAGCGGCGAATATCTGTGCCTGATCCGCGATGTGTCCGAATTGGGTGTAGGGCTGGGCTTCATGCACGATGTCCCGCCCGAACCGCGCACATTGCTGCAGCTCGCCAACGAACTGACCTATCCGATCGAGCGCGTATGGACCGGAAAGCGGCAGGCGGGTTTCCGCTTTGGCGCCGAAGTGACACTCGACGAATTCCTGCGCGAAAATTCTCAATTTGAAAGCCGACCATTGCGCTTGCAGATGTCGGCTCCTGTGCGGCTTGGCGAAGGGCGCGATGTCTATGATGCCCGGCTGCTCGACCTGTCCTGCGAAGGCGCGAAGTTCACCTCCTCGGTCGAATTGCCCGAAGGCAAGCTGGTGACATTCGACCTTGAAGGCCTGCCCCCACAGCTGGGCCAAGTGCGCTGGGTCGAAGGCAAGCGCCACGGATTGCGCTTCCAGCAACCGGTCACAACCGAAGAACTCGCCGCCTGCGCGCTGCATCTGCAACCGTTCGACCAGACCCGCTCACGCGGCTTCTCACAATTGCTGGCAAAGGCGCGGGCTGCTTAAGCAGCCATACCGTCAGTCTGAATTCCGATTTCGTGAGTACTCCGCCTGTTCAGGCGCAGCGATGCTCAATGCACGTACAGTCAGAGGCGTAATGGACGGCCTTGCAGGAAGGTTTGCGGGGAGCTGGATATTCTTGGCCAGTCCCAACAAGGCTAGCAGCCTGATGAAATCATAACCCCAGTCAATTTGGCCCGGATATAGTCCATGGCGCGCCGAGGCCGGAAAGGCGTGATGGTTGCAATGCCAGCTTTCGCCCATCGTCGGGATCGCAAGCCAGCCGATATTATAGCCTTGCACAGCAGCGTCTTCGACGAACCAGTCCTGATGCCCTCTGCGGTGCGCGACATGGGCAATGTACCAGTGCATGGTAAAGCACACTGCGACCCTTACAACGACACCCCAGACCACCCACGACCAACCGCCGATCCAGAACAGTATCAAGGCGACAGGTATTTGATGGAGCATCCAGGTGCGCTGCAAAAATATGTAGAAGGGATCATCGGAGACGCCTGGTCCAGCATCGAACTGGGGCGGCTTGTCAAAGATCAGCCTGAAGTTGAGATAATAGAATCCGTCAGCCAGCGCAGGTTTGGCGTGTCTGAGGAACCAGTGGCAATTTTCCTGCCTCTGCGCCCAGTCGCGGATATCGTGAAGGCCGACCGTCCAGAGCGGTCCTCCCATGCCAACCAAAACCCCGACATAGACCATTATCCGTTCGAGCCATTTGGGGCAGTCAAAAGTGCGGTGGATCAGGCGGCGGTGAAACCCGACAGAATGGCCAACACATAGTGTAAAGCCAGAGAGAACAAGGAAGACTGCAACTCCGCTCCATGAGAAGAATAATGGTCCGAGGACTATCGCGGCAACAATAAAACTCATGTTCCAGATTGAACGCGGCCAATCCCAGACCAGCCTGCCGCTGCCCGCATCAGCCCGCTCCAACCCCGACAGTGAGTTCACTTTGAACGCGCCGTCTGCGGCTTCGCCTTGGGTTGCGCTCATTGGTCTGGCTCCTCTTGTGGCGGTTTGAGTTTGCGCTCCGCCGAAAGCGCGCGCGCCTCGGGGCAGAAGGGGGTGAGGAAGGAATAGAGGTTGTTGGCGAGCCTATCGGCGGCGATCGAATAGATCACCTCCTGCCCGCGCTTTTGCCGGTGCAGCAGGCCGGCATCATACAGAACCGAGATATGTTTGGAGATCGAAGGCATAGCCATGTCGAACTTCGAGGCCACTTCGCCAACCGTCATCGGCCCACCGGCAAGGTGGTTCAGGATGCGCCTGCGAGGAGTAGACGCGAGAGCTTTGAAAGCCTTCTCCATAGATACTTTCCTAAATAGGAAAGTATGAAAGTCAATGAGCGAAGGATGCGATTTCCCGAGGGGCTAACGATGCGCCAGTCTCCCGCCCGGCCTATCACCGAGGCGGGGCTTTCGTGCATTGGGGAGAATGAATGGAGATTTCCATTTGTTCGCCTCGCAATGTACTTTATCTGATTGCAAATGACGCAAAGCTCTACCGACACGCCCTATCACCCGCCGGTGAAACGCTCGGTCGAGATTGCTGGACACAAGACCTCGATCAGTCTGGAGCCGGTGTTTTGGGACATGCTCAAAGACGCCGCGGCGCGCGAAGGTGTGCCGGTCAATGCGATCGTCGCCAGGATCGATGCCGAACGCATCCGCGCCGAAACCCCGCCCGGGCTAGCTGGCGCGATCAGAGTCTGGCTGGTGAGCCAGCGCTAGTCGTCTACTCTTTCAATATCCGCGCCGACGAGCTGGAGCTTCTCTTCGAGGCGTTCATAGCCGCGGTCGAGGTGATAGATGCGCCGCACGGTCGTCTCGCCCTCAGCGGCGAGCGCAGCAATAATCAGGCTCATCGAAGCGCGCAGGTCGGTTGCCATGACTTCGGCACCAGTTAGGTGCACCGGCCCTTTGACGATGGCGGTGCGCCCTTCGGTCTCGATATCCGCGCCCATTCGCGCCAGCTCGGGCACATGCATGAAGCGGTTTTCGAAAATCGTTTCCTTGAGCACGCTGGTGCCCTCGGCCTTGCACAAGAGGCTCATCAACTGGGCCTGCATATCGGTGGCGAGGCCGGGGAACGGAGCGGTGGTGAGGTTTGTGGGTTTCAGCGAGCCATTCGCCGCAACGCTTACGCCGTTCTTGTCCTCGCTGACTTCGACGCCGATCTCGCGCAGGGCCGTCAGCGTCGATGCCATGTCATGCGCATTGGCCCCTTCGAGCCGCACTTCGCCGCCTGTGATCGCCGCCGCGCAGGCATAGGAGCCCGCCTCGATCCGGTCGGCCATCACCTTATAGGTCGCGCCGTTGAGCCGCTTGACCCCGTGGATCGTCAGGTCGGAGGTTCCGATCCCCTCGATCTCAGCTCCCATTGCGGCGAGCAGATTGCACAGGTCGACAATTTCAGGCTCGCGCGCCGCTCCGGTCAGGCGTGTTGTGCCATTGGCGAGAACCGCCGCCATCAGCGCATTCTCGGTCGCGCCCACAGACACGACCGGAAAGTCGAAATCGCCGCCGGGCATTCCGCCATCGGGCTGGATCGCTTTGACATAACCTTGGGCCAGCTCGATCTCCGCGCCCATCGCTTCGAGCGCTTTCAAATGCAGGTCGATAGGCCGGTTGCCGATTGCGCAGCCGCCCGGCATCGAGACCGTAGCCTCGCCCGCGCGCGCAAGCATCGGGCCGAGCACAAGGATCGAAGCGCGCATCTTGCGCACCAGATCATAAGGCGCGACGCTGGAGGTGATGCGGGTTGCCTCCAGCCGCATGGTCCGCCCGAAATCCTCTGGCCGCGTGCCCTGGATAGCAGTGGTCACGCCGAACTGGTTCATCAGGTGCTGGAACCCGTCAATATCCGCCAGCCGCGGCAGATTGCGCAAAGTCACCGGCTCCTCGGTCAGAAGCGCGCAAGGGATCAGGGTGAGCGCGGCATTCTTCGCGCCCGAAACCGGGATAGTGCCCGACAGGCGATTACCGCCGCGAATGATCAATTTGTCCATGCACAATGCATTAGCGAAACTTGTGTAACGCGCAACTCACGCCGGACATTGACCTGCGGGCCCGCGCAAGGCACTTGGCGCGTGGCAAGCGGACCCCGTAATCAGGCAAGCAAAGAGGCCCGACGCGAATGAGACAAAAGCCGATCAAGAAAGCCGTTTTTCCCGTCGCCGGACTCGGCACGCGTTTCCTGCCCGCGACCAAGGCGATCCCCAAGGAATTGCTCCCGATCGTCGACCGCCCGCTGATCCAATATGCGGTAGACGAAGCGCGCGAGGCGGGGATCGAGCAGATGATCTTCGTCACCGGACGCGGCAAGTCGGCCATCGTCGAGCATTTCGATGTCGCCTTCGAGCTTGAAAGCACGATGGGTGAGCGCGGCAAGGACATGTCGGTGCTCGATTCCACTCGCGCGACGCCGGGCGATATCATCACGGTGCGCCAACAAGTTCCGATGGGCCTAGGCCATGCGATCTGGTGCGCGCGCGCGATTGTCGGCGATGAGCCTTTCGCCATCTTCCTTCCCGATGAACTGATGATCGGCAGAAAGGGCGGCACCGGCTGCATGAAGCAGATGGTCGATGCCTATGATGAGGTCGGCGGCAACGTCATCAGCGTGCTCGAAGTGCCCGAAGAGGAAGTGTCGAGCTACGGCGTCATCGATCCGGGCGCATCAAACGGCGCGCTGACCGAAGTGCGCGGTCTGGTTGAAAAGCCTCCGCGCGAAGAGGCTCCGTCGAACAAGATCATTTCGGGCCGCTACATCCTCCAGCCAGAGGTCATGCGCACGCTCGAAAATCAGGGCAAAGGCGCGGGCGGTGAGATCCAGCTCACCGATGCGATGGCGCGGATGATCGGCAGCCAGCCGTTCCACGCGGTGACATTTGACGGCAACCGCTATGATTGCGGAAGCAAGCTGGGCTTTGTCGAAGCGACTTTGGCGCTGGCGCTGGAGCGTGAGGACATGGGCGCCGAAGTGCGCGCAATGGCGGAGCGGCTGCTCGGGTAACGCACAAAGCAAACCCCCGATCAGCGCGAGGCTAACCGGGGGCTTTGAGATCGCGGAAAGCGTCGCGCGAGAAGTTACTCGGCGGCTTCCTCGCGGCCTTCGTCTGCTTCGCTTTGCGCGTCGTCGAAAGTGACCGGGGCAGGCGCATCATCATCGCCCTTCTCATCCGCGACATCGGTGGCCGCGCCCTGCACAAGCGTGCCGAGCGAGGAGCCGTCGAGGCCCAGCTCTTTCATCAGCCCGTCAAGCACCGGGGCCTGTGCGCGGTAGGCGAGGGCTGCTGAAACCGCGTCACTGGCGAGGTTTCCCGAGCCGCCTGCGCCGCCGCCGCCTGAGCCGCCCTTCGAGCCGCCACCGTTTTGGGTGAGGCCGTCAACCTGCACGATCTTGATCGAATCGATCGCCTCCATCGGCTTGGCGCTTTCCCGGATAACATCGGGCAGCACTTCGAGCAGTGCGAGTTTGGTCTGCAAGCTGATCTGGTCCATCGAGAGGATATTGGCCGCCTCGTTGACCGCTTGCTGACCGGCTGCTTCGACTTCGAAGCGCACACGGTCTGCTTCGGCGCGCAGGATTTCAGCGTCTGCATCACCCTTCGCTTCTAGGCGTGCAGCCTCTGCGCGGTTGGTCGCTGCGTCCTTCTCGGCCTCGGCTTCCACCTTGACCTGGATCGCGTCGCGCTCTGCCTGCTTGGCCGCTTCGATCAATTCGATCTTCTTCTGACGCTCGGCAATCTCGCTTTCACGCGAGGTTGTGACCTGCTCCTCGGCCTGCACCGCCAGAGCACGTGCCGCGTCGGCTTCTGCCTTGGCCTGGCTCTCCTCGCGCGACTTGTTCTGGACAGCGATCTGCTGTTCTTGCCGTGCGATTTCGAGCGCGCGCTGCTGATCGATCCGGGCCTCTTCGACGAGACGGTCCGCCTCGATCTGCTGGGCATCGACCTGCTTCTTCGCCTCGATCCGCGCCGCATCGGCTTCGCGTTGCCGCTCAGCCTGTTCGGTCGCGATTTCGGACATCTGTGACGCGCGGCGAATTTCCACCTCACGCTCTTGCTGAAGCCGCGCATATTCCTTGTCGCGCCCGATTTCGAAGCTTCTGGTATCGGCTTCGAGATCCTTCGATTCCATCTGGACCCGCGTATCCTGCTCGATATCGTTGCGCAGTTTCTTGCGCGCTTCGATCTGTTCGGTGAGCTTGGTCAGACCTTCGGCGTCAAACGCGTTGTTGGCGTTGAAGTGCTCGATGCTCGTCTGGTCGAGCCCAGTCAGCGAGACCGATTCCAGTTCCAGACCGTTCATTGCAAGGTCGTTGGACGAGACTTGCTGCACCTTCTGGACGAAGTCCGCGCGCTGCTCATGCAGCTCGTTCATGCTCATCCCCGCCGCGACCGAGCGCAGCGCGTCGACGAACTTACCTTCGACCAGATCTTTCAGCATTTCCGGCTGCATCGTGCGCTGGCCGAGCGTTTGTGCGGCCATCGCAATCGCGCCGGCATCGGGACGGACGCGGACATAAAACTCCGCCTTCACGTCGATCCGCAGCCGGTCGAGCGTAATCAGCGCCTCAGTGTCGCGGCGCACAACCGGTAGCACCAAGGTATTCATATTGACCGGCATGGTCTCGTGCAGAACCGGAAGCACGACCGCGCCGCCATTCATCACGACCTTCTCACCGCCGACACCAGTCCGCACGAATGCGATCTCTTTCGATGCGCGCCGGTAGAGCGACATCATGAAGATGAGTATGATTATGAAGAGTGCGACAACGCCGCCTGCGAACATCAAGATTGTCCAGAAATCCATTTCTTCTCCTTACGATTCCTATGGGGTTCAGGGCGTCAGCAACGGGCTTTCGTAACGCACGCCGAAGAACAATTGTCCTTCGCGGCGGACGAGCAGCACCGTTTCACCCTCGGCCAGCTCCGCATCGGGGTCATGCGGTTCGACCATTACAAAATGGGGATGCCCGAAAGCATCTTTGACTTGTGCCCGCGCCGGTGAAGCGGCGCGCGCGGTTCCGGTCTGGATCACAGCATCCCTGCGCACCAGGCTTTGCAGGCCCACCGCAGAGGTCTCATCCTCAGGCAAGAGCATGGCAAGCGGGCGCGTCAGCAGGCCGTTGAGCGGCAGTGCCGCGCCGCCCGCCAGCAGAGCCGCAAGCCCCGCACCGAGCGGTCCGCCAGCGACGCTGCCGATGATCCATTGTCCGACCACGCCGGTGAACGAAAAGACCAGCAGCAGGCTCGATAGCCAGATCAGGAAGGGCACCCGGCCCAGCCCTAGAAGGCTGAAAAACCCTTCGAGAAAGCCGCTTGCCTCTAACCCGTCAGCGATGTCGGCATCCATGTCGATCTCGATATCATCCGCGCCTTCGAACAGGTCGCCGACGCCGATGATCTGGAGCAAAGCCACCAGGAACAGTGCAGCCAAAGCGACCGCAAAGGGCAGGTTATACGGTTCAAGCAAGATCATGCGCACACCTCCAACTCTACTGCGAAGCAAGTCGCAAACAGTCGCCCGCTGCGACGTGCAACGGTTGTTTTCCAAGTTTTTCCCATGAATGGAGTATTAACACATGTTGTGGCGATTTAACAGTAAAATCGTACAAAGTGTCTCGATAGTTCTCGATTGCAACTTTATTGGTCGCGCATGCCTTGTATTGTTGCGCGGCCCTTCCCATATCCAAGGCTTAAGCTGGCGTGATTTTGAGCGGCAGTGACTTCAACCCGCCGACAAAAGTGCTGGTCGCGCGCTTTGCTTCGCCCGCTGGTTCGACCGCTTCGATCCGGTCCAGCAAAGCCTCGAACAATATCCGCATTTCCAGCCGCGCCAGATGCAGACCGAGGCATTGATGCGCGCCCGCTCCGAATGCGAGATGCCGGTTGGGTGATCGCGCCGCGTCGAATCTGCGCGGATCGGCGAATTGCGCCGGATCGTGATTGGCCGCGACATAGTTGATCATCATCCAGTCGCCCGCCTTGATCTGCTGGCCTCCAACTTCGACGTCTTTGGCGGCGGTGCGCATGAAATGCTGCACAGGCGAAGTCCAGCGGATGGCCTCTTCGACGATGCCGGGCAGCAGCGAACGGTCGGCTTTGACCCGCGCAAATTGCTCCGGATCATTGGCGAGCGCCATCATCGCACCCGCAGTCGAAGCGCTGGTCGTGTCGTGCCCGGCAGTGGCGACGATGATGTAATAGCCCGCCATGTCGCGCGGCGGCAGAGGCTCACCATCGACCAGCGCATTGGCGATCACGCTGGCGACATCATCGGTGGGGTTGGCGCGGCGCTTTTCGGCCAGCTCGGCAAAGTAACCCTCAAAACTCTTCACCGCGCCCGCGACCAGCTGGACCACTTGCTCTGGCGTCATGTTCTCCATGCCGGTGCCCGACAGATCGGCATCCTGCCCGCCGAAAAGCTGCTGGGTGAGCATCTGCATGCGCGGCTCATCCTCGGGCGGAACGCCAAGGATCTGCATCACCACGCGCAAGGGATAGGGGCCTGCGACCTCCTTCACGAAATCTACCTGCGGCCCAAGGCCAATCATCCGGTCCACCGTGCGCGCCGCGAGATCGCGGATTTCGGCTTCGATCCGCTTCAGATTGCGCGGCATGAACCAGTCTTGCGTCAGCTTGCGATATTTCGGGTGGATTGGCGCGTCGAAGACCACCAGCGAATCGACCAGCATGTTCGATCCGGTCGCCTTGCGGCTGAACTCGATCGCCTGTTTGAGCGAGAACACGACCGGCTTGGGATTGTTGAGGAAGGTCGCGTTATCCTTTGAGATGCGCATAACATCGTCATAGGCGGTGATCAGCCAGAAGGGTTCGAACAGGTCGGGATCCTCAGGCACGATCTTGGCCACCGGCATGGTCGAGCGGATGTGATCGAACGTGTCGAGCAGTCCGTCCCATTCGGCATAGGCATGCGGATCAATCGCGGTTCTGGCGAGATCGGTGGGGAGGATCGCGGGTTCGCTCATCGAAACGCCCCTATTCCTGCGCCTTGGCGGCATATTCGTCGCGCAGCTCGCGTTTGTAGAGCTTGCCATTGGCCTCACGCGGAAGCTCGGGACGGAAGTCGAACAACCGGGGCATCTTGATCCGTGCAAGGCTGGGCGCGAGGAAGTCGCGCAGCTCCTGCTCCAGCGCCTCGCCCGCACCCGCCATATCGATGGGCTGCACCACCGCGACGACCTTCTCCCCCAGATCGGGATCGGGAGCGCCGATGACCGCGGCGTCCATCACCTTATCATGGGTGACGAGCAGGTTCTCGATCTCCTGCGGGTAGATGTTCACCCCTCCCGAGATAATCATGTGGCTCTTACGGTCGGTGAGGAAGAGATAGCCGTCTTCATCGACATGGCCGATATCGCCCAAAGTCATCCAGCCCCTGGGATGCATCGCATCGGCGGTTTTCTCCGGATCGTTGTGATAGGTCGGCAGCAGAGCGTTTTCGAAATAGATCAGGCCATCCTCGCCCGCGCCAACTTCTTCGCCATCGGGGCCGCAAATGTGGAGCGTGCCGTGGATCGCCTTGCCCACAGTGCCGGGGTGTTCGAGCCAGTCGGCGGCGTGGATCATGGTCATGCCGATCCCTTCGCTACCGGCGTAATATTCGTTCACGATCGGCCCCCACCATTCGATCATCTCTTGCTTGATCGGCACCGGGCAGGGCGCAGCGGCGTGGAGCGCGCGCTTGTGGCTGGAGAGGTCATATCTGGTGCGGATCGCCGGATCGAGCTTGAGGAAGCGCACGAAATGGGTTGGCACCCACTGGCTGTCGGTGATCTTGTATTTCTCGATCGCCGCAAGCGCGCCTTCGGGATCGAATTTTTCGAGCACCACCAGTGTTGCGCCCAAACGCTGGGCCGCGCTGCACCACGCGAGCGGGGCGGCGTGGTAGAGCGGCGCGGGAGAGAGGTAGATCATCGAGCCATCGGTGGGCATCCCTGCGCCCATTGTTGCAAGGCCCAGAAACGGGATCATCGCTTGCGGATCGGGGTTTTCGGGGGGAGCGGGGCGGATGCCCTTGGGTCTGCCGGTCGTGCCGGAGGAATAGAGCATGTTTGCGCCCGCGCGCTGATCGGCAATCGGTCCGTCAGGCTGCGCGGCGAGCGCGGCATCGAAGCTCTCTGCGCCATCATCGCCGGTCATCAGCACGGTCAGATCGGGGCAGTCCTTGCGAATATCCGCCATCACCTCGTCAAAGGCGTGCGAGGTGACGAGCAGCTTTGCCCCGCTATCCTTCAGAATATAGGAAATCTCCGGCGCGGTCAGCCGCGTTGAGATGGGCACCATCAGAGTGCCCGCGCGCTGTGAACCCCAGACAAGCGCGAAATACTCGATCCGGTTTTCAAGCAGGACCGCAAAGGCCGCATCCGGTGCAAGTCCGTGGGCGCGCAGCACGTGCGCGAAGCGGTTTGCGGCGTCATCCATCTCGCCATAGGTCATCTGCTTGCCGCTGCCCGCCATGATCACCGCCGGGTGGTCGGGGCGGCTCGCTGCGTGTGCGATTGGATGCATGCTCATAGATCAGTCTCTCCTCGAAACTGAGACTAGCGGGGAGGGGCAAGCACTCAAGCGAAAACGGCGCAGGCTCACCGCTCTTTTTGACAGGCAGCCAGCAAAGAGGCTGGTGGCATGAAAAAAGGCGGCGGGAAAACCCGCCGCCTCAACTCGGACACCCTCTCCAATGTCCGACCCGCTTCCAGGCGGGTAACTCTTGCTGGCCTTATTGGCCGCCAGCAGCACCTACGCGGCGGCGACCGGGAAGCAGATCTTCGCTGCTGCTTGCCATCCGCGTCTGCATTTCGCTTTCCTGCATATAGGGGATCGGATTGACCGCAACCCCATCGACGCGCACTTCGTAATGCAAATGCGGACCGGTCGAGCGGCCGGTTGAACCGACATAGCCAATCACATCGCCCACTTCGACGCGGTCTCCCGCTGCAACCGCAAGCCGCGACATATGTGCATAGCGCGTCTGGAGGTCGGCACCGTGGTCGATGCTGATGAACAGGCCGTAGCTGGAGAACCAGTCAGCGCGCTCGATGATACCGTCAGCGGTTGCATAGACTGGCGTTCCGGTCGGAGCGGCAAGGTCGATACCGGTGTGGCGGCGACGCTGGCGCAGGATCGGATGATTGCGCATCCCGTATCCGCTGGTCATCCGCGCACCATCAAGCGGCATGCGCGAAGGCACCGAAATTGTCGGGCGGTCAATAATCGTGGTGCCGGCACCCGGCGCCTGCGGATCAAGCGTATCGAGCGCGCTCCAACTGGCGAACAGTTCGCGGAAACGCTCATCGCCCTTTGCAAGGCTATCGTCCTGCGCTTCACGCACGGGCTCGGCAATATCGGCGGCTGAGTTGGCGGAGGAATTGGCCAGCGCGGGATTCGCAGCCATCAAGGTCGTCGCGGCAAAAAGCGCCGCCGCTACCTTTGACATGGGACGCTTTAGAAGCGTTATCATTTTGACCCGGTCCTGACTGGCGTTGATGCGCCAAAGAAAACGTTTTTGCGTGCCCTTGTTGTTTTTCCCGGCTTGTCGAAAGCCCAGTTTGGCATCGCTGTGTGACTCAAAGCGCCGCAGCGCCTCAACATGTAAAGCGAGTTATCGGGCCGATTCGTTAATTCGCAACATCAATATAAAATGCGCGCGATAAACCGGCTGCAAGACGCGCTGAGTCGTTAAACGGAGGCTTAATCGGCCCCCTGAAGTGCTCCCGAACCAAGCACTTCCACTTGTTTTCGGGATTCTCACCAAGAGATTCTGAAACTTTCAGAAAGTGTTTTGTGCCGAATCCGACATGGCGAATCTCATCGTCAAGGATGCGGGCAAGAATTCTCGCGCCGCCTTCGTCTCCCGCCGCTCTGACCCGTTCCAGCGTGGCCGGCGTCACGTCGAGCCCGCGCGCTTCGAGCACCATCGGCACCACCGCGAGCCGCGCTGCGACATCGTGGCGGGTGCCATGCGCCGCCTCCCACAATCCGCCATGCGCCGGGAGCGCGCCGTAGTGGGTCCCCATGCTCTGCAATTTGCGCGCGAGCAGGGCAAAATGCATCGCTTCGTCGGCGGCGACATAGAGGAAGTCTGAAACGAACTCACGCCCGCCGATCTGGGCCATCTCCGCCCCGAACCGCCCGGCCATATCGAGCGCGAGATCGATCGCGACGAATTCGATGTGCGCAAGGCTGTGCCAGAGCGCGATCCGTCCGCGTTCGGAGCCGAATTTGCCGCGCTTGGGCATCTGGCTGGGCGGGAGCAATTCGGGACGCTCGGGCCATGCGGGCGCATCGGGCATCGCGCAGTCAAACTCGAACGCAAGCTTTCCCATGCGCCAGCGCCGCGCGACATCGCGGGCAGCGAAGCACTTGGCGCGCGGGTCACCGGTCAGGAGCGCGGCGCGAATGGCGGAGGCGACAGATTGCATCGGGTGACGTCAGAGCGCTTTGGCAGCAGCGAGCACTTCCTCGGCGTGGCCTTTGACCTTCACCTTGTTCCACGCCTGCGCGATTTTGCCGTCAGCCCCGACCAGATAGGTCGAGCGGACCATGCCCATATAGGTCTTTCCGTACATCTGCTTCTCTGTCCAGATGCCAAGCGCATCGGACAGCCCGCCCTCTGCCGCATCGGTCGCAAGCGGGGTGGTAAGCTCGTGCTTGGCGATGAAGTTGAGGTGCTTTTTCGCGCTGTCCTTGCTCACGCCGAGCAAAGCGACGCCTGCATTGTCGAACTCTGACTTGAGCGCTGTGAAGTCTTTGGCTTCGGTGGTGCAGCCGGGCGTGTTGTCCTTGGGATAGAAGAAGATCACCAGCTTCTGCCCGGCGAAGTCCGACGCTTTGACGCTGCCGCCATCGGGCGTTTCCATCGCGATATCGGGCATAGCATCGCCCGCTTTGGCAAATTCACTCATCACTTTGTCTCCAGAACTTGGTCGAAAATCGCAGTCCAACAGCGCGCGACATCCTCGCGGGCATTGGCCAGATCCTCCATCAGCTGCGCGTAGCTATCGCACCCGCAGGCACGCGCAAGGGCTTTCGCGGCAGCCTTGGGTGGATTCTTGCCATCGGGGGCGAGCAAGCGGCCAGCCACCAGCATATTGGTCATCAGCTGATGCGCGGCGGCCATAGCGGGGTCTAACAGACCGGCGGCGACAAGTCCCGCGACCGCAATTCCCAGATCCGGGTTGAGCGCATCGGAATCTGCGGCGTTCAGCTGCGCGGCGTCGCGCAATTGCAGGAAGTGAGTGAGGAACTCGATATCGACCAGCCCGCCGCGCAGAAGTTTGACGTCAATCTCGCCCTTCGACGGTTTATGCTGCGCCATCTCCCCGCGCATTTTGAGCACGGCTTTGCGCAGCTCTACAGGGTCGCGCTGGCGTTGCAGCACATCGGCGATGATCGCGTCCGTTTCAGCGCGCGCTTCTTCCGATCCGGTCAACACCCGCGCGCGGGTCAGCGCCATATGCTCCCACGTCCACGCGCTTTCCTGCTGATATTTGGCAAAGGCCTCTAGTGAGACGGCCAGCGGCCCCTGATTGCCTTGCGGGCGCAGCCTTGTGTCGACTTCGTAGAGCGCCCCTTGCGCCGTAGGCACCGACAATGCAGCGGTGATGCGGCTGGCGAGGCGGTTGAAGTAAAGCGTCGCGCCAAGCGGTTTCTCTCCGTCCGATTGCGCGGAAAACTCGCCGGTGAACAGATAGATGATATCGAGATCAGAGGCATGGGTGAGCACCTGTCCGCCCAGCCTTCCAAGCCCGAGAATGACCAGCTCTCCGCCGGGCACTTTGCCGTGCTTGCGCTCAAACTCTGCGATAGTGGCTTCGGCAGCGACGCTGATCGCGGCCTCGGCCAGATTGGCAAGAACGCGGGCAATCGCGACCGGCGGACGCTGCGCTTCGATCAGGCGCAGACCGAGGATAAAACGTGCCTCGCCCGTCTCACGGCGGATCGCATCGAGCCGCGCCTCGTAATCATCGCGCACCAGATCCTGACCCATCCGCGCGGCAATCTCGGCAACCGTTGTGGGGCCGGAGATCGGTTGCTGATCGAGCAGCACGTCGAGCCGTTCGGGACGCCGCGCGAGCTGGTCAGCCAATGTGGGCGAGAGAGTCAGCGCCTCGACCAAGCGTTCGAGCAAGCTCGGCTCGGCCAGCAGCAGCCGGAACACGGTGATCATCGAGGGCGCGCGCTCGATCATCGCCTGCCAGCGATTGATCGCGCGCTCCGGATCGTCGCTTTCGGCAAAAGCGCTGAGAAGCGAAGGGAGTAGGGCATCGAAAGCCTCGACAGCTTGCGGGCTGCGGATCGCGGCAAAGCGGCCATCGCGCCATTCCTCGATCCGTGCTGCCAGTGCCTCGGACTTGGCAAAGCTGAGCTTCTTAAGCGTAATCGCAAGATCGCTGGCCGGAGCAGCAACCGGCACCGCGCGCGCCTTGTCGCCAATCAGCCCTTCATAAATGCTCCCGCTGGCCTCGGTCAGCGCCGTCAGTTCGGCCACTAGAGCCGCGCCATCCGCCAGCCCATCGAGCTGCGCGACATTATCGAGCGCGGCGCCGTCCGGCAGGCTGTGCGTCTGACGGTCATTGACCATTTGCAGCCGGTGCTCGATCTGCCGCAGGCGGTCGTAGGCCTCGCCCAGAACCTGTGCATTGTCCGCTTCGATCCGGCCTGCCGCTGCCAAAGCGTCCAGCGCCGCGCGCGTGCCCCTTACCCTTAAGCTGGGATCGCGCCCGCCATGGATCAGCTGATGGGTCTGCGCGAAAAACTCGATCTCGCGAATGCCGCCGCGTCCGCGCTTGATATCAAAGCCCGGCCCCGGTCGAGGCGGCCCCGCATAGCTCTGGCGAATGCGCAAAGTCAGATCACGGATTTCCTCGACCGCGCCGAAATCGAGCGTGTGCCGCCAGATAAAGGGCGCGATCTCACCGAGGAATTCTTCGCCCGCCGCAATATCGCCCGCCGCAGCTCGCCCCCGAATGAAGGCCGCGCGCTCCCATGCCAGCGCCTGCCCCTGATAATGCGACAAGGCCGAGCGGCGCGGGACGGCGAGCGGGCTAACCTCGGCGGCAGGGCGCAGGCGCAGATCGACCCGCAGCACATAGCCTTCCGCCGTCGTGTCAGAGAGCAGTTTGACGATCCGGCGCGCATAACGCTGCGCCGCCTCGCCCGGATCATCTTTGTCGCGGCGCGGCAGAGACGCGGGATCGTAAAGCAGGATCGGGTCGATGTCGGAGGAATAGTTGAGCTCATGCGCGCCTTGCTTGCCAAGGCCCAGCGCGATCATCCCGTCGGCGCGCTCCTCGCCCGTGCGCTCGGTAATCGCGGTTCGGATCGCGGTGTCGAGCGCGTGGTCGGCAAAGTCGGTAAGCTCGCCCATGACGCGCGTAAGCGGGAAGGCGCCCGCCAGATCGCCGACCGCAAGCGCCGCTGCCATGCCGATCCGCTGACGGCGCAGCGCAATATCAGCGCTTTCGCCTGACCCACGCGCTTTGGACCATTCGAGCGCGGCCTCGCCCTCGCCCGCTTGCAACAGCGCCTCGAGCTCTGGTTGTCGGTCCAGCGCCCGCGCCAGAAACGGAGCATGGGCCCGCGCCCGCGCGATCGCTTCTTTCCAGTCGGGGTCCGCCATATGCGCCATTACACATCAGTCCTTGGCCAAGCCGCTTGCGGCCCGCAAGCCCATCTGCAAGAGAAGCGCCACGAATTTACGAGATGAGAGGATCTTTTCCGATGATGAAACGCGCAATTGCATTTGCGGGTCTGGCCGCAGGCGCGCTGGCCCTTGCAGGCTGCGACGCCATGATGGGCGGCGGCGATGCCGCTGCCGAGCTCGACATTCCCGAAGTCGCCGATGGTGACATCTCCGAAGCGACGATGATCGACATTACCCGCGAATTGTCCTCGGACGCATTTGGCGGACGCATGCCGGGCACCGAAGGCGAGGAACTCACCGTCGCGCTTTTGACCGAGCGTTTTGCCGCTGCCGGACTGGAACCGGGCAATGGCGATAGCTGGGTGCAGGAAGTGCCGCTGATCGAGATAACCGGAAGCAATTTCGCCCCGCTGACGATCACTGGCGGCGAAACCGCGCTTGCCTTTGAATATGGCAGCGACTGGACTGGCGTAACCTACCGCGAAGACGCCGCCACCCAGATCGCCAATAGCGAGATGGTGTTTGTCGGCTATGGCGTGAACGCGCCTGAGCGCGGCTGGAACGATTATGAAGGCGTCGATGTCACCGGCAAGACCGTGGTCGTCCTCGTCAACGATCCCGATTGGGAAACCGAAGGGCTCGACGGTACCTTTAACGGCAAGGCGATGACCTATTACGGCCGCTGGAGCTACAAATATGAAGAGGCCGCGCGGCAGGGTGCTGCGGCGGTTCTGATCGTTCACGATACTGAGCCTGCCAGCTATCCCTGGAGCGTGGTCGAAAGCTCGTGGGGCGGCCCGCAGGCCTATGCCGCGCGCGGCGACAATGCTCCGCCGATGACCACGATGAATGGCTGGGTGCAAAAGGAAGTCGCCCGCGAAATCCTCGCCGCAGCCGGGCAGGATCTCGACGCGCTGACGGCCGCTGCGAAGACGGAAGAATTTGAAGCGGTCGAGCTTGGCCTTTCGGCTTCAACCAGCTTCCAGAACAGCTTCCGCAGCTTTGCTTCGCAAAACGTGATCGGCGTGCTGCCGGGCACCGAAGCACCGGATGAATATGTCATCCACACCGCGCATTGGGATCACCTTGGCACCTGCAACCCGCCTGCGGCTGACGGCGACGACATCTGCAACGGCGCGGTCGACAATGCGACCGGCACAGCGGCTCTGGTCGCGCTGGCCGAAGCGCATTCCAAGGCTGGCGCTCCCAAGCGCAGCCTCGTCTTCCTCGCCGTAACGGCAGAGGAATCGGGTCTGCTGGGCGCTTATTACTACGCGTCGAACCCGGTCTTCCCGCTCGACCAGACCGTAGGCGGGATCAACATGGATGCGTTCCTTGTCGCTGGCGCTTCGCGTGATGTGACGGTCGTCGGCCCGGGCAAATCGCAGCTCGATGCCTTCCTCGAAGCGGCTCTGGTCGCAGACGGACGCACCGCGACGCCCAATCCGAACCCGGAGGCCGGCTATTACTACCGCTCCGACCACTTCGCCTTCGCCAAGCAGGGCGTGCCAATGCTCTATGTCGATGGCGGCGAGGATCTGGTCGAAGGCGGGCGTGAAGCCGGCGCTGCGGTTGGAGCCGAATATCGCGAGAACCGCTATCACGGTCCGAAGGATGAATTTGACGAGAACTGGGACTGGTCGGGCGTGATGGCTGACCTGCAGCTGTTCTATCGCCTTGGCCGGATGATGGCGATGAGCGAAAGCTGGCCGAACTGGAACGATGGCGACGAATTCCGCGGCGTGCGCGACGAAAGCTGCGCCAGCTCGGATGCCGGTTGCTGATCGACCAAAACCGCAGTTGAAAGCGAAAAGAGCCGATCCATGGCCCTCCTGATGCCGCCCGAATGGGCAAAACAGGACTGGCTGTGGGTCGGCTTTCCGCATCTGGCCGATGAATGGCCCGGCTGGCTGGAACTGGCGCAAGAGCAGATCGCAGCCTTCGCCAATGAGGTTGCGCAAAGCGGGCAGCAGGTGCGACTGCTCGTCCGCGATGAAGCCAATGAGGCGCGCGCACGCGAGCTGGTCAGCGAGAAGGTGACGCTTGAGCGCCGCACCTATGGCGATATCTGGCTGCGCGACACCGGGCCGCTCGTGGTGCTGGAAGAAGGCAAGCGGGCGGCGCGGCGCTTTGGCTTCAACGGCTGGGGCGGGAAATATCTGATGCCGGGCGATCAGGAAGTGGGCGCAGAGCTTGCCCGCGATGCCGGTCTGCCGGTCGGGGCCTCGCCGATGATCCTCGAAGGCGGGGCGATTGACGGCGACGGCACCGGGCTGGCCGCGACCACTGCGCAATGCCTGCTCAACCGCAATCGCAACCCCGCCATGGAGCGCGAAGAAATCGAAGCCGAACTGGCGCGGATGCTGGGCTTTGATCGCTTTCTGTGGCTGGGCGAGGGGCTTATCAACGACCACACCGATGGCCATGTCGATAATCTCGCGCGCTTTGTCGGCCCCAATCGCATGGTCATTCCCGAAGCAACCGGTTCAAACGATCCCAACGACGAAATCTATGCTGATGCAAAGCGCCGTGCGCAGAATGCCGGGGTCGAAGTCATCACAATTCCTTCTCCCGGACGGATCACCCGGGACGGCGCGATTGAACCGGCAAGCTATGTGAACTTCGCGATCACCACGCATCTGGTCGTGGTCCCGACCTTCGGTTCGCGGCATGACGATGAAGGCGTCGAGGCGATTGCCGAACTGTTCCCGGACCGCGATTGCATCGGCCTGCCTGCCGAAGCGGTGCTTGCAGGCGGCGGCGGTTTCCACTGCGCAAGCCAGCAAATGCCCGCTCTTTCGGCGAGAGGTTAACGACTCGTTAGGAAATTTGCGCGATTTTGCGAGCCATGAACCGTGCAATCAGCCTTTCGCGCAGCGCCATTACCGCCATGCAGCAACGCCGCGCTGACGTAGCGAGCAGCGTGATTGTGCTTGCCTGCGGAGCCGCGCTGATCTTCGCCGGACAGCCGCTCCCCCTCTAGCTACTGGCCCTCTAAAGCAGCTTCACGAGCGCCGCGATTGCGGCTGCTGCCAGCACCACGCCCACACATGTCCGCCACAGCCTGTCGCTGACCTTGCCGAAAGCAAGGCTGCCTATCCAGTTGCCGAGCAGGACCAGCGGAAAGAGCGCCAGTCCCAGCAGGATGATGCGCGTCTCCAGCACGCCAATCGCAGCGCCTGAGCCAACTCCGGCTAATGCTGCAATCCCAAAGATACCGATCATCGAGGCTTTGGCGGTAACGCGCGGAATGTCGCGCCCGACATAATAGGGAACCACCGGCGGGCCCGGCATGGCGGCGAAACCAGTGAGCAAGCCTGCTGAGATGCCCACGCCAGACGTCACCCCAATGCCCGGCTGTTCCGGCCCGCGCTTCGGCATCAGGACTGCAAAGAAGGCCGACAAGGCGATCAAAGCGATCAGCAACCGCGCAATCGCTTGCGGTGTCGCGTCGAGCAGGAGCAGGCCGATCGGCGTGCCAACCACGACCAGCGCACCGATCACCAGCGCGCTTTTCTCCGCCTCGCGCAAAATCATCCGGATCTCGGTAAAGGCGAGCAGCCCGGCCATGATGTTGATCGCCAGCACCGCCTCGACCGGGGTCAGCGCCAGTGCGAGGATCGGGACCAGCAGAATGCCGAAACCGAACCCCGTCAGCCCGCGGATAAAGGCCGCACCAAGAGTGGCAGCGATCGCAACCGCGATTTGCACAAGGCTGAAACCGGCGAGGAATTCCAAAGCGGTTTAGGCTTCGGTTTCGTGCAGGTCTGGGGCTTCGCGCAGGTCAGGCGGGGTCGCTGCCAGCTTCAACATGGCAACCGCTTCGTCCAGCGGCAGGACTTGCTGATCCTTTTCGCCCAGAGTGCGGATCGCGACAGTGCCCTCTTCGGCCTCGCGCTTTCCGACCACAAACAGATGCGGCACCTTGGCGAGCGAGTGCTCGCGGATCTTGTAGTTGATCTTCTCGTTGCGAAGGTCGCTCTCCACACGGATGCCTGCCGCGGCGAGCTTGGCCTCAACCTCCTGCGCGTAGCCATCCACATCAGACACAATCGGCGCCACCACAGCTTGCACCGGCGCGAGCCATGCGGGCAGGCGGCCAGCATAGTGCTCGATCAGAATGCCGATAAAGCGCTCGTAAGACCCAAAAATCGCGCGGTGGAGCATAACCGGGCGGTGCCGGTCGCCGTCTTCGCCCACATAGGTGGCATCGAGCCGGTCGGGCAGCACGCGGTCGCCCTGGATCGTGCCAACCTGCCACGTCCGACCAATCGCATCGGTGAGGTGCCATTCGAGCTTGGGCGCATAAAACGCCCCTTCGCCCGGTAACTCCTCCCAGCCATATTGCTCATTGGCCATACCGGCCTCGGCCACAGCGTCGCGCAATTCCTGCTCGGCTTTGTCCCAGTCGGCTTCGCTGCCAAAGCGTTTCTCGGGCCGCAGCGCGAGCTTCACATGATAGGTGAAGCCGAAATCCTTGTAGACGCTGTCCGCGAGCGCGCAGAATTTGCGCACTTCCTCGACCACCTGCTCCTCGGTGCAGAAGATATGCGCATCGTCCTGCGTGAACTGGCGCACGCGCATCAAGCCGTGGAGCGCGCCATGCGGTTCGTTGCGGTGGCAGCAGCCCATCTCGCCCAGCCGGATCGGCAGGTCGCGATAGGACGTGATGCCCTGCTTGAAGACCAGAACATGCGCCGGGCAGTTCATCGGCTTGATCGCCATCCAGTCGGCGTCATCCGCGACCTTGGGGGCAGCAGCGGTCTCGCCTTCATCGTCCACTTCGGGAACGATGTCGGGCACGGCAAACATGTTCTCGGCATATTTGCCCCAGTGGCCCGACTGGGTCCATTGGCGCACATCCATCAGCTGCGGCGTCTTGATCTCGCGGTAGCCGCCGCCATCCATCTTGCGGCGCATATAGGCCTCAAGCTCGCGCCAGATCCGGTATCCCTTGGGGTGCCAGAAAACCGAGCCATGCGCCTCTTCCTGCAAGTGGAACAGGTCCATCTCGCGGCCAAGCTTGCGGTGGTCGCGCTTGGCGGCTTCTTCCAGCCGGTGAAGGTGAGCGTTGAGCTGTTTCTTGTTGAGCCAGCCGGTGCCGTAGATGCGCGTCAGCTGCGCATTGCGCTGGTCGCCGCGCCAATAGGCACCCGCCGTCCGCATCAGCTTGAAGGCGGCCGGGTCAAGCTTGCCGGTCGAGGCAAGATGCGGGCCGCGGCACATGTCGAGCCACGCACCGTCAGAACCCGGCTCTCCCGACCAGTAAACCGTCAGCTCCTCGTTTTCGGGCAGCTCTTTCGCCCATTCGGCCTTGAACGCCTCGCCGTCGGCTTCCCATTTCGCGATCAGGTCGGCGCGCGACCAGACTTCGCGCACCAGCGGCTTGTCTGCCTTGATGATCTCGCGCATCTTTTCCTCGATCGCGGGCAAATCATCGACGCCAAACGGCTCGCGCGAGGCCGGAGCCATCACGTCATAATAGAAACCGTCATCGGTCGCCGGGCCAAAGGTGATCTGCGTGCCCGGCCACAGCGCCTGCACCGCTTCGGCAAGGACATGGGCAAAGTCGTGGCGCGCGAGTTCGAGCGCGTCTTCTTCATCGCGCGCCGTGATGAGCGCCAATTCGGCATCGCCTTCGAACGCGCGGTTGAGGTCGCGCACTTCACCATCCACCCGCGCGGCCAGCGCAGCCTTGGCAAGCCCCGGCCCGATTGCGGCAGCGATGTCGGCAGGCGTTGAACCCGGCTCGACCTCGCGCACTGATCCATCGGGCAGGCTGATCTTAAGAAGTTCGGTCATCACAAAAATCCGTCTCGTTTGGCGCGCGCCTTAAGCCATTGGCGCGCGCACCGAAAGAGCGGTGTTGTTTCGTTTGAACGATTTCGGGAAGACACCGCGCCACCCGAAATCGGGTGGCGAAGCCGCCGGACCTAACCCAGCCGCAACCGCCCCCGGATACCCGAGGTGGTAGTGGTGGTGGTTGTGGTCAGCATCTGTGCCATGCGGATGCACATAGGCGCGATGGGTTGAGATGTCATTACCCAAGCGACTGCGCACGGGGCACTAAGGAAAGCTTCCGCGTCAATTTGGAAAGTCTGCTTGACATCAGCGCGAATCAATGACAAGTGTGCTTTCCATAGTTGAAAGGACACTTTACCAATGACTGTGAGAAACAAAGCAATTATCTGGGCCGCGATCATCATTTCGGCGGCGCTCATCATGGCCGGGCTGGAAATGAGCACCGGCGCATCTTTCGGTGTGATCGGAGGGCTGACCGGTGCGGCTCTCGCCTCCACCCAATCGGAAGGCGCTTGCGGGCGCGGGTGCCTGCAATGAGCGCCGCCGCCAAAAAATCTGCTCCGGCTGCGGTCAGACTCTCGCTCGGTGCAGCGGGCTCGTCGGTTCTGAGCGCCCTTGCGCTGATGTTCATCTGGAAGTCGGACGCGATCGACACCAATACCGCCTATGTGCTGGCGATACTCCCGATCAGCCTGATGGTCTTTGCTCTCGTCAAGGGCCTGTCGCTGACGAAGGAAAACACCCGCGCGACCCATCGCTATCTGCTGCGCATGGCGCTCACCATGGCGTTCTACCTGATCACCTTGATGATAGCGGAACATTTCATCGAGGATCGCGGCGTCACCGGCTGGCTCGCGGCCTTGCTCGCCTTCCTGCCCGGCCTGTCATTTGCCGGCGTGATCTGGGTGTTTGGCGGGCTGATTATCGAGGAGAAGGACGAGTTCTACAGGCTGCTCTATGTCCGTCAGGGACTGATCGCGACAGCGATTTCCTTCACGCTGGCGGCAATCTGGGGCTTTCTTGAAACCTACAAGATTGTCGATCCGGTCGTTGCTTTCTGGTGGCCAACAATCTGGTGTCTGGGACTCGGCGTCGGGGCGATCTTCAACAAGGTCAAATACGGCACCTATGGAGAGATCCGGTGAACAATCGCCTCAAAGTCCTTCGCGCCGAACGCGACTGGAGCCAGCAGGATCTCGCCGACAGGCTGGGAGTGAGCCGCCAGAGCGTGAACGCGATTGAAAAGGGCCGCTACGACCCCTCGCTCCCGCTTGCCTTCACAATCTCCGAAGTCTTCGAACTGCCGATCGAGGAGATTTTCAGCCGGGACTAAACCTCCAGTTGCTTGGCCCCGGCTGAGTTGACGGCCCGCTTCGTTCCCGCGAGGCGGGTCGAACGCTGTCTGATGCCAGCAAGAAAGCGGTATTCGGTGGTCGCGGCAGACGGCGTCAACTCGACCACCATATAGCCGCGATTGGAGGTATCGGCCCATTTGAGCTCGTCATTTGTCTCAACCAGCATGCTCGCCATGCGCTCGGGCGGGATCGCGGAGAGATAGGTTTCGAACCCCGGTGAGCTGACCGAACACACGCCCAGTTCCACCCCGACCCTTTCGCCCTCATGCGAAAGGTCAAAACCCCAGCCATTATGCGTATCGCCTGCGAGAACCAGCAGGTTGGCGTCGGCGGAAAGCGCGCTTTCGAACAGACGGTCGCGCGCTGCGGGATAGCCGTCCCACGCATCCATATTGAGCGGCAGTCCTGCGCGCTCGGCCAAGGCGGCGGCTTGCAGACGGCGCCGGGCAAAGTCTGGCACATTATCGCCCAGCAATTCGACCAGCCCCGATGGCGAGGAGAGCTTGCCCATCAACACCTGCTGCACCAGCACCTGCCAGGTCGCCCCGCGCGCCTTTGACACTGCGAGGCCTTCGCCCAGCCACTCTTCCTGCGCTGCTCCCAGCAATTGGCGTTCGGCGTCAGCATAATCACCCGCGCGGAAAGCGGCGAGCGCGGCGACCATCGCCTGCGGATTCTCGCGTCCCTCGATCACCTTGCCAATGTTGAACTGCTCCTCGCGCCCCTCCAGCCGCGTGTCGAGCCGGAACAATGTCGCCAGATCGCCGACTTCATAGGCTGCGTAAGGCTCATCTGAGACCGGCATCCATTCGCGGTAGACCCGCTTGGCAATCGCCTTGCGCGCATCCCAGATTCCTTCACTGTCGCTCTGGTGGTTCTGCGCGCCGCCCTCCCAGCTGTCATTGGCGCTTTCATGGTCGTCCCACACCGCGATCATGGGCAGCACCTGATGCAGGCGCTGGAGATCGGGGTCCGCGCGATAGGTGGCATAGCGCAGGCGGTAATCGGCAAGCGCCACGATCTCCTCGGCCGGTTCCAGCGTACGTTCCGGGTGCCGCTGATCGCCGCTGGGATAGGTGCCGCCGCCATATTCGTAGATGTAATCGCCCAGATGCACCGCAAGGTCGCAATCATTGGCCTCGGCTGCATGGGCATAGGCGTTGAACCAGCCGAACCCGAAATTCGAGCAGGAGAAGACCGCCATGCGGAACCTCGCTGAGGGCCCCTCGGGCAAGGTGCGGGTGCGGCCGGTCATGGAGGTCGTGCCATCGGGCGCGACGAAGCGGTAGAAGTACCAACGGTCCGGCGTCAGGCCATTGGCGATGGTTTTGGCGCAGAAATCGCGGTCGGGAGAGGCGATGATCTGACCCTCGGAGACGGTGCGGCTGAAGTCGGCGCTCTCGCTGACCTGCCATTCGAGCACCGTTTCTGCATCGGCAACATAGCGGGTCCAGAGGAGCACGCGGCCGGCATGCGGCTCGCCGCTTGCGACGCCGTGGGTGAAGCCGGAGCCGAAACCGCGCGCGGTGGCCGGTGCGGCGGCTATCGCAGCCGAAGCTCCGGCGAGCGCGAATACGCCGCGGCGCGAGATCATGTTTGGAGACGGGGCGGGCTGCTCGGCGGCTGAGTCGGTCTTTATCATATCGCTACGCTACTGGCCGGAGGTTGCGCGTCAATGACAAGACTTGCGCTTGCATGATCGCTGCGGGCACAAGAGGGCAATGTCTGACCCGCAATTTCACATTATGGCCGATAGCCGCCGGATCGCGTTTCGCCAATGCGTCGGAACGGGGCCGACGCTTGTCTTCCTGCCCGGCTATATGTCCGACATGGCGGGCGGCAAAGCGACAGCCTTGTTCGAAGAGGCGCAGGCGCATGACCGCGCATGTCTCTTGCTCGACTATTCGGGCTGCGGGATGAGTTCGGGCGATTTTGCCGATGGCACTCTGTCGCGATGGCGCAATGAAGTTCTCGCGCTGATCGAGGCCAAGGTCCAAGGCCCGGTCCTGCTGGTTGGATCATCGATGGGCGGGTGGCTGATGCTGCTGGTGGGTGAGGCTCTGGGTGAGAGACTCGCAGGCATGATCGGCATCGCCGCTGCGCCCGATTTCACCCGCTGGGGCTACACGCAGGAGCAACGCGCGACGCTGGCCGCGGGTGAGATCCTCTACGAAGACAACCCCTATGGCCCCGAGCCAACTCCCACCCATCCCGGCTTTTTCGCCGATGCGGAGGCGCAGATGCGGCTCGATAGCGAGATCGCGATCACCTGCCCCGTCCGCCTGCTCCACGGCCAGCGCGATGCGGATGTGCCGTGGCAGACCAGCCTCGATCTCGCGCGGGCGCTGCGTTCGGATGACATACAGGTTAGTCTCGTCAAGGACGGCGATCACCGCCTTTCGCGCGGCCAGGATATCGCGCTGCTCAAAGCAGCCGTGGCTAGCTTTTACTAACGGGACAACCTAGTGCTCCTTTCATCATCACTCCTTGCATTCGCGCTTCAGGTCGGCCCCAATCCGGTCACTCTTCCGCCAACCGACGGCCATCAGGAATTGCGCGATAGAAACCCCCGCGTCGAAGATCAGGAGACGGCCCAAAATCCAGCCAGCGAATGGCTGGTCGAATGCCTCGACCTGCTCGAACAGGATGCATCGCGCGCGCATACGATGGCGCAGATCCAGCGCATCGGCACGGTCGGTCCCGAACGGGTGCTGGCCAACCACTGCCTCGGCCTCGCTGCGAGCGAGCTGGGCCTGTGGGAAGACGCGATCTCCGCTTTTGAGGCTGCGCGCGACGAAACGCCTGACGCTGAAATGCAGTTGAAGGCACGCTTCGGCACGATGGCAGGCAATGCCGCGCTCGCCAGCGCCAATCTGCCGCGCGCTGATGCAATTCTTCGCCGTGCCAAGAGTGACGCACAAAGCGCCGCCTCCGCCCCGTTACAGGCTATCGCCGCGACCGATCTCGCGCGGGTTCTGGTGGCACTGGAACAGGCCGATGCCGCGCTGGCAGAGCTTGACCTCGCCACTTCGCTCCAGCCTGACAACGCCGAAAGCTGGCTGCTCAAGGCGACTTTGCTGCGCCGTCTGGAGCGTCTTGAGGAAGCCCAGCCGGCGATCGAACGCGCCAGCGAGTTGTCGCCGAGCGATCCCTTGGTTGGTCTCGAAGCGGGCATTATCGCGCTGTTTTCTGGCCGCGAAGAGGCCGCGCGCGCGAGCTGGCAATCGGTGATCGACCTCGATCCTGATGGCCCTGCGGCGCAAATCGCGCAGAACTATCTCGCGCAGATCAGCGCGCCGCCCCCGCAGAATCAGCCATGACCGAATTCTCCGTCCTCGACCTAGTTCCGGTGCGCGAAGGCGGAACCGTTGGCGAGGCGCTGTCCAACGCTGCGCAGCTTGCGCGCAAGGCAGAGGAAGTGGGGTGCAAACGCTTCTGGGTCGCCGAACATCACGCGATGGAGGGGATCGCGGGCGGCGCGACGTCGGTTGTGCTCGCCCATATCGGCAATGCGACCAGCACCATCCGCATCGGCTCGGGCGGGATCATGCTGCCCAACCACACGCCGTTCCAGATCGCCGAGCAATTCGGGACGCTCGATGCTCTGTTTCCCGGCCGGGTAGACCTGGGGCTGGGCCGTGCGCCGGGTGCTGGGCCGGAGCTGCAAAGGGCCTTGCGCAAGAATCTGCATCAGGCGTCTGAATATTTCCCGCAAGACGTTGCCGAATTGCGCGCCCTGATGACCGGCGATGTCGATTTGCCGATCACGGCAACACCGGGCCTGGGTGCCAATGTCGAGTTCTGGATGCTGGGATCGAGCCTGTTCGGCGCGCAGCTCGCGGCAAGACTGGGCATGCCCTATGCCTTTGCTGCGCATTTCGCGCCGGATCATCTCGACGCCGCGCTCGAACTTTATCGCCGCGATTTCGAGCCGTCCGATGCGCTGGCCAAGCCGCATGTGATGGTCGCCATGAATGTCTTTGCCGCCGAAACCGAAGCCGAAGCGCGCCTGCTCGCCTCAAGCCAGCAGCAGAGCTTTGTCGCGCTGCGCACTGGCAATCCGGGCAAGCTGCCGCCGCCTATCGAGGACTACACCTCGACGCTGCCCGCCCCATCGCGCGCCATGCTCGATCACTTGGGGCAAGCTGCTGCGATCGGCACGCCCGCCAAGGTGCGCGAGGACATTGCGGCATTCACAGCACGCACAGGCGCCGATGAAATCATGCTGTGCGGCTCCACCTTCGACCCCGAGGCAAGGTTGCGCTCGCTCGAGCTGACGCTGGAAGCCTGCGCCTAGCGCGTTCGCCTTTGTCAAAATGGCCCGTGAACTTGCTTGCGCCTCGGGGGCAAAAGCGAGTATTGGCGCAAGCACGAAAAAAATAGCCCGGCACAATAATATTACAGGCAGCGCCGCAGCATAAACGCAGCCGCATGTCTGACCGGGTGCAGGACGCCAGGAGCACACTGTCTATGAGCGCCAAGAATTCCGGCTCGAAGACCCCAGCGAATGCCAAACCCTTCCTTAAATCGCTGACGTCGCAGCTCAAGGCAGCAATCCTGCCGGGCGATGCTGCGCTAAGCGACGAAGCGCTGGAGGATGCAGCCCGATTCCTGCTTGAAGGCGCTGAAAAGCGTGCCGTTTCGCGCTCTGCGCTGAAGATCGAATCCGATACGGGTGAGCGCCGTTTGCGGATTGCGATCATCAATGACGACATGCCGTTTCTGGTTGATTCGATTGCCGCGACGATCACCGCACAGGGCCTCGGGATCGATCAGCTGATCCACCCGGTCATCGCGGTCGAACGCGACGGTTCGGGCATCTTGCAAAGGCTTGGCAAAAAAGGCGGCGCGGGCGCACCCGAGTCGTTCATCTACCTTGAGACTCCGCGGATCGACGCGAAGCAGCGACGCGAATTGACAGCCGCCTTGCGCGAAACGCTGGGCGATGTGCGCGCAGCGGTGAGCGACTGGCCGAAGATGCGCGGCGCGATGGCCGATGATGCCACGCGCGCGGCGGCAAGCAATGCCGAATATGCCGCCTTGCTCGAATGGCTCAATGGCGGGATGCTGACTCAGCTGGGCCACCTCAAGCGCACCCGCTCGGGCGAGATTTCGGACGTGCTGGGCATTTGCCGCAAGAGCGCCAATCCGATCCTCGCAGAGGCTTCATTCGACCTCGCCTTTGATTGGTTCGATGCCAAGGGATCGGACGGCAAGCGCCGCGATCTGCTTGTGATCAAGGCCAACCGCCTGTCCAATGTCCACCGCCGCGTGCCGCTCGACCTGTTCATCGTGCCGCTGCGGGAAGATGGGCGCGAGGGCGGAAAGGTCTCCGCGCTTTCCATCCATGCGGGTGTGTGGACCAGCGCCGCGCTCGCCGCGCCGCCAGCCGAAGTGCCGGTTTTGCGCAAGGCGCTGGACGATATCACCGCGTCGCTCGGCTTTGATCCCAGCGGCCATGCGGGCAAGGCACTGGTCCACGCCTTTACTGCGCTCCCGCACGATCTGCTGACCGCATTCTCCACCTCGGATATTGAGCGGCTCGCCACCACGATGATGAGTCTGGTCGATCGCCCACGCCCGCGCATTGTCTTGGTGCAATCGGCGCTGGACCGGCACGTTTTTGCCTTTGTCTGGCTTCCGCGTGACTTTCTTTCAACCGATGTCCGGTTGCAGATCGAGGACCTGCTGACCCAGACCACTGGCGTCGACGTGCTCAGCTGGAGCCTCGAGGTTGAAGGCAGCACACTCGCCATGCTGCAATTCCTGCTCGACACGCGCGAAGTTAAACAGATGCCCGATTCAGCCGGGATCGAGGCCGATCTCGTTGACCTGCTCAAAGGCTGGAACGAAGCGGTCGAGGCACATCTGGCAAAAGCCGAGGAAGGCAACCGGGCAGCGGCCATTGCGCACCGCTATGCCGGGGCGTTCCCGGCAGGCTACCGCGCCCGCTATGGCGCTGGGGAAGCCGCGCTCGACATTATAGAGATGCGTGCGATTACGCTCAGCGACAATCAAGAAGCGCGCACCTGCCGGCTCTACAAGATCGACAACGATCCGGTCGGCGACCTCAGGCTCAAGATCTATCACACGACCGGCGAAATGCCGCTGTCGGATGCGGTCCCGGCGCTGGAGAATTTCGGCTTTCGTGTGCTGGCAGAGATGCCCACAAGGCTCGACGATGGCGCGCTGGGCACGATCCATGAATTCACGCTCGAACTTGCTGAAGGGGTCGAGGCCGAGGCGTTGCTTGAGCGCGCAGACATTATCGAAGCTGCCATTTCCGAAGTTCTCAACGGCCAGTCCGAGGATGATCCGTTCAACCGGCTAGTGGTCGGCGGCGGGCTGGGCGCGCAGCAGGCGATTTGGCTGCGGGCAATCTATCGCTATCTGCGCCAGACCGGCATGGGCTTCACGATCTACACCGTGGTCGACGCGCTGCGCCGTGCGCCGCAAGTGACGCAGGCGATGATCGACCTGTTTGTCGCGCGCCACGATCCCGCATTCACTGGCGATCGCAAAGCCGCAATCGAGGCGGCGACAAGCGCCTATGCCCGCGGCCTCGCTAAAGTTAGCGCGATCAATGATGACCGCCTCTTGCGCCTCTACCGCGCGGTGGTGGATGCAATCCTGCGCACCAATGCCTTTGCCCCGGCGGCCGAGGAAGCGCTCGCCTTCAAGATTGACTCCAGCCTCGTCCCCAATCTGCCGAAGCCCGTGCCATGGCGCGAAATCTTCGTCTATTCGCGCCGTGTGGAAGGCATTCACCTGCGTTCAGGCGCGGTCGCACGCGGAGGCCTTCGCTGGTCGGATCGGCGCGATGACTTCCGCACTGAAATCCTCGGCCTGATGAAAGCGCAGAAGGTCAAAAACGCCGTCATCGTGCCGAGCGGCGCGAAGGGCGGTTTCTATCCCAAACAGCTCCCCTCACCCGCGATCGACCGCGACGCATGGGCCGCCGAAGGTCAGGCGAGCTACGAGGTCTTTATCCGCACGCTGCTGTCCGTCACTGACAACATCGTCGCTGGCAAAGTCGTGCATCCCGAAGGCGTCGAAGTGCATGACGGCGAAGACCCCTACTTCGTGGTCGCCGCCGACAAGGGCACTGCGCGCTTCTCCGACGTTGCCAATGGTATCGCCGAAAAGGCCGGTTTCTGGCTCGATGATGCATTCGCGAGCGGCGGCTCCAACGGATACGACCACAAGGCCATGGGCATCACCGCGCGCGGTGCATGGGTTTCCGTCCAGCGCCACTTCCTCGAAATGGGGATCGACGTTCAGAAAGACAGCGTCACCGTCGCAGGCTGCGGCGATATGTCGGGCGATGTGTTCGGCAACGGGATGCTGCTGTCCAAGGCGATCAAGCTGGTCGCGGCCTTCGATCACCGCCACATCTTCATCGACCCCGATCCCGATCCCGCGGCGAGCTGGAAAGAGCGCAAGCGCCTGTTCGACCTGCCGCGTTCGAGCTGGGAGGACTATAATTCCGACCTTATTTCAAAGGGCGGCGGGGTCTATTCGCGCGATCTGAAACGGATCAAGCTTTCCAAGAAAGCGCGCGATCTGCTGGGCATCGAAGAGAGCGAGATCGAGCCCGATGCGCTGGTCTCTGCGATCATGCGCGCGCCGGTCGACCTCATCTGGTTCGGCGGAATCGGCACCTATATCAAGGCCGAGCATGAGAGCCACATCGATGTCGGCGATCCCGGAAACGACGCCTTGCGCGTCAATGCCGGCGAAGTCCGCGCGCGGGTGATCGGCGAAGGCGCGAACCTTGGCGCCACACAGGCTGGACGGATCGCGTTCTCGCTGAAGGGCGGGCGGATCAACACCGACTTTATCGACAATTCGGCCGGGGTCGATTGCTCGGATAACGAGGTCAATATCAAGATCGCGCTGGCTGCTGCGACCCGCGAAGGTGCGCTCACCGAAGCCAAACGCAACAATCTGCTCGCCAAGATGACTGACGAAGTCGCCGAGATCGTGCTGGAGGACAACAGGCTTCAGGCGCTCGCGCTATCAATTGCCGAATCCGGCGGCGCAGGCGCAACCGCATCGCAAATCCGTCTGATCGAACAGCTTGAGGAAATGGGCGGCCTTGACCGCCGCACCGAAGGGCTGGCTGACAGCGAAGCCTATGCCCGCCGCGCGGCTGACGGGCAGGGGCTGACCCGGCCCGAACTGGCGGTCGTCCTTTCCAGCGCCAAACTCGCCTTGCAGGACGCGATCGAGGCAAGCAGCCTGCCCGACGAGCCGATCCTTGAAGACTCGCTGATCGGGATGTTCCCGGCTCCGATGCGCAAGACTTACGCCTCGCAAATCCGCGAACACCGTCTGCGGCGCGAGTTGCTCGCGACCGACCTTTCGAACCGGATCGTCAACCGGTTGGGTCTGGTCCACGCCTTCGAGCTTCCCGAAGAAGAAGGCGTCGGCCTGGCCGATGTCGCCGCCGCCTTTGTAGTTGTCGAGCGACTGTTCGACCTTGGAAGCCTGTGGGCTGATATCGACGCGCAGGCGATGAGCGAGACCGCACGCCTGACATTGCTCGACAGGCTGGCCGCAGCGGTGGGCAATCTGATGTCCGACGCGCTGCGCACTGCATCGGGAAGGGTCGAGGCAGGGGCGATGATCGCCAGCCTCGGCGAGCACGTCGCAACGCTTCGCAAAGGGCGTGCCGAACTGATTTCGGGCGACAATGCCGAACGTTCGGGCGCATTGCGCAGCCACTTTGTCGAGCAAGGATGTCCCGACGGACTGGCCAATCGCGTGTGCGATCTGTTCGATTTTGACGGGTCCATCGGACTGGCTGATCTCGCGATCAAGACCGGGATCGATCCGATCGAACTGACCCGCGCATTCAGCGATATCGGTCAGCGGATCGGGCTCGACTGGGCGCAGGGCACCGCGGCGCATATGACCCCGACCGATATCTGGGAGCGTCTGCTGGTCGACGGGCTGGCGCGCGATTTCCAGCATATGCGGCTCGATTTCCTTGCCCGTCTGATGCGGCGCAAGACCGGCAAAGATGACCCACTGGGCGCAATCGCCGGCTGGGCAGAGCACAATGCCGCCGCCGTCACGCAGTTCCGCGCGATGATTGCCCGGGCGCAGGCGCGGCCACCGGTGGCACCCGCAATGCTGGCCCAGATCGGCAGTCAGGCGCGCAATCTGCTCGAACGCTAGGCTCTATTGGGCCGCATCACGCTTGACGTGCAGGCCTTTTTGCGAAAACCCGTGCAGCCATGAGTGGACAGAGCATGACAGCGGCTGACGTCATTATCGTCGGCACCGGACATGGCGGCGCGCAAGCCGCCATTGCCTTGCGGCAAAAGGGGCATGAAGGCTCAATCGTGATGATCGGGCGCGACTCAGTGCCGCCTTACGAACGGCCTCCCTTGTCGAAGGAATATCTCGCCGGAGACAAGACGTTCGAGCGGATCATGATCCGGCCAGAGAAATTCTGGGCGGACAAGGCCATCGAGCTGCGGCTCGGCAGCGGCGTCAGTGAAATCGACGCGCTGGCACACTGCGTCACCCTGTCTGACGGATCGAGGATCACCTATCGCAAGATGATCTGGGCTGGCGGAGCCGATCCGCGCAGGCTCGGCGTGCCGGGATCGAACCTCAAAGGCATCCACTATGTGCGCGACAAGCGCGATGCCGATGCAATGATGCAAGCGCTCGAGAATGGGGCCAAACGCGCGGCGATTATCGGCGCGGGCTATATCGGCCTCGAAGCCGCCGCGGTCTTGCGCAAGCTCGGCTGCGAAGTGACTGTGCTGGAGATGCAGGACCGCGTCCTCGCGCGCGTCGCTGGCGAAGAGCTTTCGCGTTTTTACGAAGACGAGCATCGGCGTCAGGGGGTTGATATCCGCCTGTCGCAAGGCGTCTCGGAAGTCATTGGCGAAGACGGCCATGTCACCGGCCTCCTGCTCGACAATGGTGAGACGCTTGATTGCGACATGCTGGTAGTTGGGATTGGGATTGTTCCGGCGGTTGCGCCGCTGATCGCAGCGGGTGCAGCAGGGTCGAACGGCGTCGATGTCGACATCTATTGCCGCACGACGCTCGACGATATTTATGCGATCGGCGATTGCGCCGCGCATGCCAATCCCTTTGCTGACAGCGCAGTGATCCGGCTGGAGTCAGTCCAGAACGCCAATGATATGGCGAACACCGCCGCGCGCGCGATCATGGGCGATAAAGAGGCCTATCACGCGCTGCCATGGTTCTGGTCGAACCAGTATGACCTCAAGCTGCAAACAGCGGGCCTCAATCTGGGATACGACGCGACCGTGCTGCGCGGCGATCCAGAGACGCGCAAATTTACTGTCGTGTATCTCAAGGAAGGCCGCCCGATTGCCTTCGACTGTGTGAACACGATGAAGGACTATGTGCAGGGACGTAAATTGCTGGAAGCGGGGGTCGAGAAGATCGATCCCGAGCTTCTCGCCGACGCGGAAATCCAGCTCAAAGAGATGGCGTAAGCCGCGCGCGCGCCCACTGGGCCGCATCTGCGACCACCGGATCGGGATCATTTGTGAGCGCTGTCACCTGATCCAGTAATCCAGATTCTGCGCTGTTCCCGGCGGCATAGAGGCAGTTGCGCACAAACCGGTCACGCCCGATCCGCTTGACCGGAGAGCCGGAGAACAGCGCGCGAAACCCTGCATCATCGAGCGCGAGCAGTTCGGCGAGGCGCGGCGCGGTCAGTTCAGCGCGCGGCAGGAATTCACGCATGCCTTGCGCTTCCTGGGCAAACTTGTTCCACGGGCAGACCGCCAGACAATCGTCACAGCCATAGATACGGTTGCCCAGAGCCTCGCGAAATTCCTCGGCAATCGGGCCTTTATGCTCGATCGTGAGATAGGAAATGCAGCGCCGCGCATCGAGCTGGTAGGGGCCGGGGAACGCGCCGGTCGGGCAGGCGTCAAGGCAGGCGCGGCATGATCCGCACTGGTCGCGGTGAGGCTCGGCCACTTCGAGATCGAGCGTGGTGTAGATCGCGCCGAGAAACAGCCAGCTACCATGGTCGGGGCTGACGAGATTGGTGTGCTTGCCCTGCCAACCGATCCCCGCCGCCTCGCCCAGCGGCTTTTCCATCACCGGCGCGGTGTCGACGAAGACTTTGACCTCAGCTTCGGGCTCTTCGGCCACCAGCCACCGCGCGAGCGCCTTGAGCCGCTTTTTGACGACATCGTGATAGTCCTTGCCCTGCGCATAGACCGATATGCGCGCGCGGGACTTCGCATCTTCCAGCGCCATCGGATCAAGCGCGGGCGCGTAACTCATGCCGAGCGCAATCACGCTCTTGGCTTCGGGCCATAGATCTTGCGGGGAACGGCGGTGGTGCAGGCGGGTTTTCATCCACTCCATTGAGCCATGATGGCCCTCGCCCAGCCACTCCTCCAGCCGCTTGGCGCGCACGGGATCCTCGGCAGCACTCGCAAATCCGCAAGCCGCAAAGCCGAGCGCGCGCGCCTCTGCCTCAAGGGCTTTCGCTAGGTTAATCCTTGCGGCGCTGTTAACCACGCTTGGAGTTGCTCCCGTTCAGTTTCGCGCGTTAACGCTCGCGCCCATGCATATGCAGGTAGGCGAACATATGACGTCAGACAATGTGGCTGAAGTGCGTCAAGACGGACGGCCATTGGCAATCGAGGCGCGCGGTCTGGTCAAGAGCTTTGACGGCACCCGCGCGGTCGACGGCGTCGACATCTCCGTGCTCGAGGGCGCGATTTACGGCGTGCTCGGCCCCAATGGCGCGGGCAAGACCACGACCTTGCGCATGCTGCTGGGCATAATCGACCCTGACGAGGGCGTGCGCCGCGTGTTCGGCCATGACCGCCCGCATGATATTGGCCGGCTCATCGGCTATCTGCCCGAAGAGCGCGGTCTTTACCCCGCGATGAAAAGCATCGAGGCAATTGCCTTTATGGGTGCTTTGCGCGGGCTTCCATTGGCCGAAGGGCGCAAGCGCGGGATGGCGCTGCTTGAACGGCACTCGCTCCTCCACGCCGCTGACCGCCAGATTCGCCAGCTATCGAAAGGCATGGCGCAGACCGTCCAGCTGCTCGGCACGCTGATCCACCGCCCGCGTCTGGTGGTGCTCGACGAGCCGTTTTCCGGCCTCGACGCGATCAATCAGGGCAAGCTCGAAGGGATGATCCGCAGCCTTGCCGAAGAAGGCGTGACGGTGATTTTCTCAACCCATGTCATCCACCATGCCGAGCGGCTGTGCGAAGGCGTCGCGATCATCGCGGGCGGCAAAGTACCCTATGCGGGCAGCGTCGAAGCCGCGCGCGACCGCATCCCCGCGCAGGTCCGACTGGAAACGCGGGCGCGCGAAGGCGCATGGACCGCCGCGCTGCCACAGGACGCCCGCCGCGAGGGTGATTTCTTCTACTTCGCGCTCCCCGAAACGGGCGTCGAGCCGCTGCTCAAACAGTTGATCGACGGCGAGGCAGGCATTCTCTCGCTCAGCATCGAGCGCGCCGGGCTGCACGATGCGTTCGTCGCGATTGCGGGCGAAGCGGCGGCCAAGCAGCTTGAGGCAGATGCCGCAGGAGGCCAGCAATGAGCGCTCACGATCAGGCCGCCATCGATGCGCGCCCCCGCCTCTCCCGCCTCGAAGCCGCATGGGTCATCGCCCGGCGCGACTTCATCGCGGTGCTGTTCAGCCGCGCTTTCCTGTTTTTCCTGATCGGGCCGCTTTTCCCGGTGCTGGTCGGCGGACTTGCCGGAAGCATTGGCAGCCAGAACAACAAGCAGGCCGTCGTCACCGAAGTCGGCCTTGCGATGAGCATCGAGGACAATGCCGCGATGATCGCCGCGCGCGAGCGGCTGGGGCAAAGATTGCGCCCTGCCGTCCCGTCTTTGAGTGAAGTCCCCGAAGCGCGCGAGCCGGGCTTCGAAGCGGGTGCCTATATGGAAGCACGCCGGGGCAATTACGCCGCGATTGTGACCGGCACTCTGGCCGAACCCGTCATCGTCGGGACCGAGCGGCAGGTGCGCCGATGGCAAGGCGCGGTCGAGCTGATCGCGGCCGAAGCGACCGCCGCAACCCCGCTCGCCTTCCCCCAATCCTCCAGCCAGACGGTCACGTCGAGCGCGGCGTCGGAGCGCTCCACCCGCATCCAGACCGCGACCGCCGCGCAGATGGTGATGTTCCTGCTCACCATGCTGCTGGCGGGCATGGTCCTCTCCAATCTGGCTGAGGAAAAGGGCAATAAGATCATCGAAATCCTCGCAGCCGCGATCCCGATGGATTCGGTCTTTATGGGCAAGCTGTTTGCGATGCTGGGCGTATCCTTTGTCGGGATCGCGGTGTGGGGCATGCTCGGTTGGGGTTTCTGGGCAATCGCCGAGGACGCCATTGTCACTGTCACCCAGACCAATTTCCGCGTACTGCCCGGCCCGGCTGTGGGCTGGCCGGTCTTCATCGCGCTCGCGATCGCCTATTTCTCGATGGCCTATCTGCTGCTCGGATCGCTGTTCCTCACCATTGGCGCAATGGCGAACACGGTGCGCGAAGTGCAGACGCTCTCGATGCCGGTGACGATGCTCCAACTGATGGTGTTCTTCCTCGCCGCGGCGAGCGTGACCAGTCCGGGATCGACGATGGAGCTGCTCGCGGTCGGCTTCCCGCTCTCCTCACCCTTTGCCATGCTCGCACGCGCGGCGATGGAGGAGACCTTGTGGATCCATGCCGCTGGCCTTGCCTGGCAGGCGCTGTGGGTGGTCCTGCTGGTCAAAGGCGGATCGATGCTGTTCCGCAAGCGGGTGATGAAGTCAGGCGGCGCAGGGCGCGAGAAGAAAAAGCGTTTCTGGCACCGTCGTTCCAAGGAACTCGAACCGGCACAATAAGTGGTAATTCGAAACCCGTATTGACAAGGCTGTCAGTTAGGGCAGGATGCAGGGTGAGGGAGAAGCCCATCAGGCAGCTAAGCTGCGGCTTCTCGCAATGGAGAGAGACATGGCTACTGTAGCACCCGAGCGCCCCAAAGTCCGCACTTCGCCAACCGCGTATGAAGCGCTCAAGGAGCATTACGAAAAGCATCCCGAGGAACGCCCCTCGCATCCGCACAAATGGGACCTCAGCCGGTCGGACATCTATTTCGAGGATAAGTGGCAACCCATGGTGGCCGAAATGCAGGCCGCCGGTCCGCTGCACTGGATCGATGAAAGCCCCTATGGCCCCTATTGGTCGGTCGTCGGGCACAAAGCGATCCAGCATATCGAGGCGCAGCCCGAGATATTCTCCTCCAGCTGGGAACATGGCGGGATTACGATCCTTGAGCGGCTCACCGAGGAACAGCTTGCCGAAAGCAACGCCGACCGGCGCGAATTGCCGATGTTTATCGCCATGGACCGGCCCGAACACACCGGCCAGCGCCGCACCGTCGCGCCCAAATTCACCCCCAGCGGCATGGCCGAAATGGAAGGCGAAATCCGCGCACGCACCGGCGAATTGCTCGATTCGCTGCCGCGCGGCGAGGTTTTCGACTGGGTCGATACGGTTTCGATCGAGCTGACCACCGGCATGCTGGCGATCCTGTTCGGCTTCCCATGGGAAGACCGCCGCCACCTGACCTTCTGGTCCGACTGGTCGGGCGACACCGAGCTTGCCGGCGTGCGCGAGCTGGATGAATTCCGCTGGGAGCTGCTTCACGAAATGGCGGCCTATTTCCAGTCGCTTTGGATCGAGCGCACCCATGACAAGGAACCGGGCAACGATCTCATCTCGATGATGATCCACTCGCCTGCGATGAACCAGATGCGGCCCGAAGAATTTATCGGCAATCTGGTGCTGCTGATCGTCGGCGGCAACGATACGACGCGCAATTCCATGAGCGGCTTTATCCATGCGCTCGACAAGTTCCCCGACCAGCGCAAACTGTTTGAGGAAAGCCCCGACATCATCCCCAATGCGGTGCAGGAAATGCTCCGCGTGCAGACCCCGCTTGCGCATATGCGCCGGACCTGCACCGAGGACACCGAGGTCTTCGGCCAGACCATCAAGAAGGGCGAAAAGGTGGTGCTGTGGTATCTCGCCGCAAACCACGAGGAAGAGATCTTCCCTGACCCGCACAAGCTTGATCTCACCCGCGACAATGCCCGCCGCCACATTGCCTTTGGCTATGGCATTCACCGCTGCGTGGGTGCGCGTCTGGCAGAGCTGCAATTGCGCATCCTGCTTGAGGAGATGCACAAGCGCCGGATGCGGGTCCATGTCGCCGGCGATGTCGAGCGGGTGCGGGCAAACTTCGTCCACGGTTTCCGCAAGCTCGAGGTCGAAATCACCGAATTCTAGGAGCGCACCCGCGCTCCTGCGGGCATTTTCCTACAAAGAGCGCGGCTGCTATTGTGGCGGCTCGGCTCTTTGACACTGTTGATGCTCTGGCGGCCCCTTTTTGCGACTTGGACCGCGCTCCAACCGCAAAAGCGCTAAGGTTACACTTGCGCAGTCACTACGGCGGCAATTCTCTTGTGTTTTCAGACATATGCGGGATTGGGAAAGTTTTTCAAAAACCCCCTGTCGGCGGTCCATCTCTGGCCTCAAACAGCGGGGGTGAAACCTTTGGGACTTCCGCGACGTAGATAGAGGTAGGATACGCCTTCAATCGGGAGCAGGAATCATGCAGTTCAACCTGTCGAGCCGCCGCAGCTTCATCGCCGCAACCGGCCTTGCCGCCGCCATGCCGCTGCTGGCGAGTTGCGGCGGAGGCGTGGTTGAGGCGCGCAAGGAGCGCCAGTTCCGGATCACGCGGACCGACGCCGAGTGGCGCCGCCAGCTGACCCGCTCCGAATACCGGATCCTACGCGAAGCGGGGACCGAGCGGTCCTATTCCTCTCCGCTCAACGATGAGAAGCGGCGCGGGACCTTCACCTGCGCAGGCTGCGGCAACCGGCTCTATTCCTCTGCGCACAAGTACGACAGCGGCACCGGCTGGCCGAGCTTCTGGCAACCGATCGACAGCGGCGCGGTCGGAACGTCGGTGGATTACAAGATCGGGGTTCCGCGCACAGAGGTCCACTGCGCCGATTGCGGCGGGCATCTGGGTCACATCTTCGGCGATGGCCCCCGCCCAACCGGCAAGCGCCACTGCATCAACGGCGTGGCGATGGATTTCATTCCGACATAGGTCGGGGGGACTTCATTCCGACTTGATGCGCCAAAGCTTGAGGCCGTTGGACTGCGCCTGATCGACCGGCTCAAGCCAGTCCGGCGCATTGCCGCTAACCAGGTCCGCAGCGAAGCCTTCAGGCGCAATGCGCGCATACATCCGCGCTTCGGCAAGCGAGGGGCAGATCGCGACGTAGCTTGTGCCGCGTTCGGTCAGCGCAGCCTTGGCCTCCGCCTCATCCGCCAAAGCCGTCTCGATCAGCACCCGCATCGCTTCGTGTCCGCGGTGGTGGCCGGTGGCGAGTACGGTGTGATCGCTCACCAGCAGCAGCTCCGGCGCGATGTCGAGCGGGGCGTAGAACTCGCCCTTGGGCAGGGCAGCCAGCACTCCGGCGGCATCCCGAATGCGGCACTCGACTGCCTTGACCGGCGCTTCACCCGCTCCGCCCAGTGAAGCGCGCGCGGGCATCGCACTGGCAAGCAGCATAGCAGGAAAGGCCGGAAGCAGCGCGCAGCACACGCCGATCAAGGCTGCCAGACGCGGAGCAGGCCGCTTCATCACGCGGATAGAGCGCAGCCATTGACGCAGCTGCCAAGCGAGCGGCGGCGCGGCGAGCACGCCGGCAACCGCTCCGGCACGCGAGATCAGGATCGAGATGAGCAGCGCTCCGCCAAGGACGATCGCATAATCGCGCCAGAACGCGCGCAGCCAGTCGCCCGAGCGCAAAGCCAGATTGATCGAGGCTACCAAAGCAATCGCAGGCGTGACCGCATATTGCAGCGCGGTGGTAAGCGACTGCCGCCAGATCGGCATCCCTTCGAGGACATTGGCGTGCCAGTAACGCGCGACCAGCGGATCAAGTTCGGAGAAGCCGCCCCCGCTTGCGCATTGCGGAGCAGAGGCAAGCAGCATGGCCAACGCACCGCCGCCCGCGACCGCAAAGCCTGCAAGGATCACTCCGCGCGGTGCGGGTTCGAACCGGGAAAGCACGCTCAAAACACCGGCGCCCCACGCGAACATGAGGAGGTGCAGCGGGCTGATCGCATCGCAATAGGTGGCGAAATCCGAGACTCCTCGGGTCAACACGAACAGGCCCGCGCCCAGCACAGCAAAGGACTGGATCGCGCTTACAAGCCACACCCGCGCCTCGCGCTTGAGGAACCAACGCAGCGCCAACACGGCGAAGAACAGCGCAGCCAGCGGAAGCCCTTCGATCGAGATCGAAAGCCATGTCGCCAGCGCCGCGCCGATAATCAATCCGCCTTTGCGAGGGCTCCGGGACACCAGGCCGTTGACCGCCGCCAAGGCGCAGACGATCTGCCAGCCATGATGGTCAATCCGCATCGGACCAAGCTGGAAGAGAACAGGCACGCACAGCGCGACCACCAGCGTAGTCAGCGTTGCCTCCTCATCGCCCATCAAGCGCCAAGCGATCCGCGCGGCCAGCAGCATCGCAATGCCGAGGGTGACGAGAGGGACGATCACAAGCGCAGCCGTCTCGGCCGCACCTGAACCGACCAAGGGCGTGAGAACCAGAATGACCAGCGCAAGCGGCAGGTCCACCAGCCGCGACCAGTGCATCGGCACACCGCCGCTGGCGACATCGACGCGGTATTGGGTGAGGTCGAACCAGCTTTGTCCGCCGATCAGGTCGCGGACCTGAACCAGCCGCATGATGTCATCGGGATCGGGGAACCGGCCAGCAATGATAGCGCTCCAGTTGATCGCCAACAACAATGCGCTGACAATCGCCCAGGCGATGCCGACACGGGTGAGAAACTCCAGCGGGAATGCCGCCCGGCGACGTTCGACCAGCATGGCCTCACACCCCGCCGGTCGCGGACGTCTCGCTGCGAAACACAACGCGGCTGCGCAAAAGCCATGTGGCAAAGAAGCTGACGAAAATGGCTGCGCCCTTGGCGATGCGCGGGTCAATCCCGCTCCAGTCGCCCGCGCCGACAATCGCCGTGGTGAGCGCCAGCCCTACCAGTGCGGAGATCACAAACAGTGCCTTTTGCCGGGTGCGCGCCATGCCGCCTTCGGCCACGCTATCCTGAAACACCGCGCGGCTCGACATCAGCCAATGGGCAAGAATGCCAACCGAATAGCCAATCGCCGACGCCAAAGCTGCCATCATGCCAAGCGAAAGCAGCGCGAGAAAGCAGACCACGTCAACGGCAAGCGCGCCGACGCTGGCGAGCACGTAGCGCACGAAGCGAATGTCACGCAGTTTGGAAAGGATAGAGGAAACAAGGACGTCCATAGGAACTAGGCCGACTTGCGCAGCTCTTCCTCTGCTTCAGCCTCTGGCACGATCCGTTCGGGAACGCCGCGCAGGCTGGTGAGCGCTGCGACCTGATCCTCGTTCAAAGGCTTGGTTTCGGATGCCACTTCGCGGTTCGGGATCGCGGCTTCAGCGCCCTCGTCACCCGCTTCGTGATATTCGGCGTCCTCGTTGACGCACCACGTGTCATAGACGCGGCTGCCGGCGATGATGTTTTCGACCGTCAGCATCGCGGTCATCATCGCGTGATCCTGATTGTTGTAACGGTGCATACCGTTGCGACCGACAAGGTGCAGGCTGGGATGCTGTGCTTCAAGTTCAGCGCGCATCGCCTCGACATTGGCTTCGTAGGCATCGTCATAGACCGGATAGGCCTTTTCCTGACGCACAACTGCGCCCGAGACGACCTGCTTCGGATCACAAAGCCCGAGAATCTCCATCTCGCGTGTGGCTTGCTTGACCAGATCGGCGTCGTCCGAGGACCACAGCCCGTCACCTTCGAAACAGAAATATTCCAGACCAACACAGGCCATGTCCTCATCCGGCACCATTTCGGGCGACCAGCTGCGGAAGTTCTGCACGCGGCCAACCTGCACCCGGTCATCGTGGATGTAGATCCAGTTGTCGGGGAACAGGTCTTCGCTCTTCACCATCAGGGCCACTGTCAGAAAGTCGCGATATTTGAGGTCATTCGCCTGAAGCGAGCTCTGCGGCAGCGGGTGGATGCGTTTGGACAGCTCACGCATCGGCGCTGAGCTGATGACGTCTTTCGCGCGGATTTGCGCGAGGCCTTGCGGGCCTGTTGCAGTCATGGACCAGTCGAAGCCCTCATCATTGGGGCCGATCTTGGCGAGCCGTTCAAGCGCGTGGCCCATCAGAACCTGACCCTTGCCAGTCGCCAGAATATGGTCGCGCGCGGCGTCCCACATCATGCCCGGTCCAAGCCGCGGATAGCGGAAGGTTTCGAGCAGCGTTTTCACTTCCTGCCCGTCATTGGGTTTCTTGTTGAGGCCAAGTGAGCGCTTCAACCCATCGATTACAGCGTTCCAGAGCGACAGCCCCTTGATCCGCTGCGCCGCCCAATCCGCGCTCATCTCATCGCACGGCATGCCCCACACTTTCTCGGTGTAGGTCTTGAAAAAGATTGAGTAGAGCTTCTTGCCGAACTGGTTCGTGGTCCAGTCCTCGAAGCTCTTCACATCCTTGATCGGGAAGAGCTTGTAGCGCAGGTAAGAGAGCATGCACGCGGTCGAGCGCAGGATGCCCAGATTGCCGAGCGCTTCGAAGGCGCGCAGCGGGTAGGAATAGAACTTACCCTCGTAATAGATGCGGCTCATGCGCGGGCGCTGGATGAAGTCGTCGGGCAGGATCTCGTTCCACAGATCGACGACCTGCTGGCTCTTCGAGAAGAAGCGGTGCCCGCCAATGTCGAACCGGTAGCCTTCATGTTCGACCGTGCGGCTGATGCCGCCGACATAGGTGTCGTCTTTCTCGATGATCGCGACCGATTTGCCCTGCTTGGTCAGCAGATATCCGGCGGTCAGCCCAGCGGGCCCCGCACCGATAATCGCCACGTCCACATCGATAATTCCTGCCTGCCCGATTGTTGTCGGTTCAGCGCCGTGCTGCGTCATGCAAGCCCCCGTTAGATCGCCGCGCGCACAGACTGCGCCCGGTTCGATGATCAGGAGTGAAGGAAATTGGTTAGCGGGTGGTAAACGCGGCCTCTTAATTGCCGGGAATTTGACGGCGAATGGGTAAATTCACCTAGGCAATTGAGCCAGTAGCGATCAATCCAGCAGGACCGGGCACTGCAAACGTGCAGCAAGTCGTGCAAATTCACCCAGGGTCAGCGTGTTGTCAAAGACCACACCATACTGGCTATCGCGCCGCCAACGCACTTTGGCGCGCACATCTTTGAGTTGCGGGCCGCCATCCATGCCTTCGATGCGCAAATTCTGATCGATCGAGAAACGGCCATCGGATTCAAACCGTGCGCCTTGCTGTGACAGGTTCTCGACAATCCCCTCACAGGTGCCCGACAAAGAGGTGATCTTGATCGGAAAGAACAGGCCGAGACGCAGGCCGCGCTTGGGATACTCACCCGCTTCGTTGATCATCTGCGCGACGTCAATATCGCCAACGAACTCAAATCCGGCCTCGTTCTCTTCCTGCCAGATGGTCTTGACCTCATAAACTCCGCCGCCGGGCATATGCAGCTCGATCGGGTCGCCATGGGGAAGCCTGTGGAACAGGCGGATGCTCACACCCTGCTCGGAAACATCTCGCAAGACACACACAAATTCGCCCTGCGAAGTGACGAGTTTTGCCGCACGGATCAACAGAGTGAAGCGAGGCGTGGCCCGTTTTTCGGGTTCGAACCCAGCCTCGATTCCGGGCGCGCCGTCAAGCGCCTCGTCAAGCGAAACCGATGTCGCATCGTCCGCATTGGGTGTGCTTGCTGAACTGTCCATACTCATCTTCGCCTGGTCACAACCGCCGGCTCACATGGGAATGCACCGGCGAATGTCCTGATCGGGAACAATCGCCTTAGGACAAAATGGGTTAAGGTGAGGCTAATGGTGCGGGTGGTGGGACTCGAACCCACACGATCTATAGGATCAGGGGATTTTAAGTCCCCGGCGTCTACCATTCCGCCACACCCGCAGGCCGAATGGCCAGCAAGGCGCGATAGCCGAAAGCCGCAAGCCGGGGCAACACAGGTAATGCATTCTTCGGCGCTGTTCTGGTGACTTAACTTGTCAGGTGAGCAATCAGGAGCCCGTCGCAGTTAAGCAGCGCGGTCCATTCCTTCGAATCTGGAATATGTAGCTATTCGCCAGCCTCACTCATTAAGGCGTTTGCGAATTTCCTTGCCCGCTTTGAAATAGGGCACCCGCTTGGCCGGGACCTCGACCGCTTCGCCGGTGCGCGGATTGCGCCCGACGCGCGCTTCGCGGTCGCGTGTTGAAAAGGCGCCAAAGCCACGCAATTCGACCCGGCCGCCTTCGGCCAGTCGCTGCGCGATCTCGTCAAAAAAGACATCGACAACCTGCTCGATCTCTTCAACCCGTAGATCGGGATTGTCCTTATGCAGTTCTTGCAGCAATTCGGATCTTATCATGTAGCCCTCCCGACGCGCATGCGGCCCCTGATTTTCCGCATTGCACCGCTGCGGACATCAAGCCCGCTACTCTCCCAATTGCCCGGACCCGCTAGGCAACACTCAAGGTGCCTAGGTGCCAGAATGCAGCACGCCAAGCAAGGCGGGCGGAGAATTAAGTTTATCGGGAATTAACTCTAACCCTTTGGCTCGAATGCAAAGGAGCGTACTTTGCGGGTCGATCAGAGCCGGTGGATCAGGCCTGTTCGACCAGATCGGCCGCGCTCAAGCCAAGCCGCGCCATGCGGGCACGGATTTCCGGCCATTCCTCGCGCAGAAAGAGGTCGCGCTCGCGCTTGCGCAGCAATTCCGCTGCGCCCTTGACCACATACATGCCCACGCCGCGCTGAACCTCGACCAGGCCATCGTTTTGAAATTGCTGATAGGCTTTGGCCACTGTGAGCGGGTTCGCACCCTGCTCCGCCGCCAAGGCGCGCACCGATGGCAGCATTGCGCCTTCAGGATAGTCGCCCTGAATGATGGCAGCCGCGATCTGGTCGCGCAATTTGAGGTATACGGGTCGTGATTGGGTCATGTCAGTCTCTGCTCAGGTGCATCAGTGCCATAATACACTCATGCGCGTCAAGCTAAGCTTCGGAAAGCAAGAATGCGCATGGCTTGCGAAACAAAAGCTTCACACGCGAAATTTGGCCGTTAGTGTGCCGCGCATTCGGGACGCGCCCTCACTCCAACAATATGAAGGGCGCGAAAAGAGGGATATTTTACAGATATGACCAGTCAAGCTTTGCCGCACGGCGACAGCGCAGGCACAATCCTGGGGCACCCCAAGGGTCTCTTCGTGCTATTTTTCGCCGAGATGTGGGAGCGTTTTTCCTATTACGGAATGCGCGCCCTGCTTATTTTCTACCTCACCAAACACTGGCTGTTTTCGGACAGCGATGCCGGGATCATTTACGGCGCTTACACGGCGTTGGTCTATATCACGCCCGCAGTTGGCGGTTACATGGCCGATAAAGTGCTGGGGCAAAGGAAAGCCGTCGCATTCGGCGCTGTCCTGCTGACACTCGGCCACTTCTTCATGGCATTCGAAGGGGAGCCGGCAGCGGGCAATTCCGATAATCCGGTGATCTACATCTTCTGGCTGGCTCTGGCGCTGATTATCGTCGGTTCGGGCTTCCTGAAGGCCAATATCTCGGTGATGGTCGGTCAGCTCTATCCGCGCACCGACGTGCGCCGTGATGGTGCCTACACGATTTTCTACATGGGAATTAACCTCGGTGCGGCGATTGGCGCGCTGATTTGCGGCTATGTCGGTGAGACCTATGGCTGGGCCTATGGCTTTGGCCTGGCCGGGATCGGCATGCTGGCCGGCCTGATTGTCTTCACATTGGGCAAAGGCCTGCTGCTCGGTCGCGGCGAGCCGCCGAAGGCACTCGCCAAGAGCACCGAATGGAGCATGTACGGCATCGGTTTCGGCCTCGTGGCGGTCTGCTGGGTGCTGATCCAGTACCAGTCTGTTGTCGGCTGGCTGCTCGGCGGCTTTGGTTTGCTTCTGGTCGGTTATGTCGTTGGCACAGCGGTTATGAAACTGTCTGCCGAAGACCGTGATCGGATCTTCGCGGCGCTGTTCCTGATCTTCGTATCGATTGTCTTCTGGGCGCTGTTCGAACAGGCGGGCTCGTCGCTTAACCTGTTCACTGACCGCCACGTTGACCGCGGCGGGGTTCCGGCCTCGACCTTCCAATCGATCAACGCGATCTACATCATCCTGCTCGCACCGGTCTTTGCGACCTTGTGGACATGGCTGGGGCAGAGAGGGCTTGATCCGTCAACGCCGATGAAGTTCGGCCTTGCCGTAATTCAGGTGGGCCTTGGCTTCCTCGTGCTTGTCTGGGGCGCGCAAAGCGCCGGCCTCGACATTGCAGTTCCGGTGGCCTTCATCTTCCTGATCTACCTGCTGCACACAACCGGTGAGCTTTGCCTCTCGCCTGTGGGTCTGTCGGCGATGAACCGTCTTGCGCCTGCGCATATGGCGTCGCTGATCATGGGCACATGGTTCTTTGCTTCAGCGACCGGCAATTTTGCCGCTGGCCTGATCGCAGCAGCGACCGGCGCGGAAGGCGTCGGCGATGCTTCGGGCAAGGAAGTGGTGCTCGACGTTTACTGGACGGTCGGGCTCTACGCTGTCGTGATCGGCGTTGGTGTGATGATCATCAGCCCGCTGATCAAGAAGCTGATGCATCTCGACACGCTGAAGGACGACGACGCTGATATCGCTACAGAGGACGCGCTAGCCGCTGCCGCCGCAACACCGGCGACCAAAGCGTAAACCACCCGCCTGACGAGGCGTCAGGCAACACGCTGGACAAGCCCCTGATTTGCCGTCAAGCAAGTGCCTTCACAGGACTTGCATCGGCAGATCAGGGGACCAGCAATGATCGATCTTGGGGCGCAGAACGGGCGCTATAATCTCAGAGGCAAAATGAGAGGGGCGGCGCTTGTAGCGCTGGCGAGCACGATGGCGCTCGCAGCCTGCGCGACGACTGGCTCAGCCAGCGCATCCACCGACAGCGATGACGAGGCCCCGCGCTACGCAGCTGCTACGCCAATGGGCGAAGGCTCAGCCGGCCCCTTCGCTTCCACCTATGAACGCTATCCCGGACGCCCGACCGCTCTGGTCGGTGCGACCGTGTTTGATGGCGCGGGCGGGATGATCGAGGGCGGCACTGTCCTGTTCCGCGATGGCGAAGTGGTCGCGGTCGGCGACAGCTCGCTTTCGACCGAGGGCTATGACGTCATCGACGCCACCGGCAAATTCGTGACGCCGGGCATCATCGACATCCACTCGCATCTGGGCGATTACCCCACGCCGAGTGTAGACGCGCATAGCGACGGCAATGAGGCGACCAGCCCGACCACACCCGAAGTGTGGGCCGAACATTCGGTCTGGCCGCAAGACCCCGGTTTCAGCCGCGCGCTTGCCAATGGCGGGATCACCAGTCTGCAAATCCTCCCCGGCTCCGCCAACCTGATGGGCGGACGCTCGGTGACGCTCAAGAACGTCCCGAGCCGCACAGTGCAAGGGATGAAGTTCCCCGGCGCGCCCTATGGTTTCAAGATGGCTTGCGGCGAGAATCCCAAGCGCGTCTACGGCAATCGCGGACGCATGCCTTCGACCCGCATGGGCAACTTTGCGGTGAACCGTCAGACATGGCTCGACGCGATCGACTACGCCAATAATGAGGACGCGGATCGCGATCTGGGGATGGAAACGCTGGTCGGCGTGCTCGACGGAGACATCCTCGTCCACAACCATTGCTACCGCGCGGACGAGATGGCGCTGGTGATGGATATGGCCAAGGAGATGGGATACCGCGTCACCGCTTTCCACCACGCGGTCGAGGCCTACAAGATCGGCGATCTGCTGCGCGAAAACGGCGTGTGCAGCGCGATCTGGGCTGATTGGTATGGCTTCAAGATGGAGGCCTATGACGGCATCCTCGAAAACGCAGCTCTGCTTCAGCAAGCGGGCGCCTGCGTCGTCATCCACTCGGACAGCGAGAACGATATCCAGCGGCTCAATCAAGAGGCTGCCAAAGCGCAGGCTGCTGGTCGGCGGTTGGGCATCGAGCTTTCCGATGCCGATGTCATCAGCTGGATCACCTTGAACGCAGCCAAGGCCATGGGCATCGACGAAATGACCGGCAGCCTTGAGCCGGGCAAAATGGCCGATGTGGTGCTGTGGAACGGCGATCCTTTGAGCGTCTATTCGAGGCCCGAACGGGTCTGGGTCGATGGCGCGCTGCTCTATGACGCAAATGATCGTAGCAGGCGTCCGGTGAGCGATTTCGAGCTCGGCCAGCCGGGTGAAGGAGATGTGAAATGAAGCGCCTTCTGACACTTGCCACATCCGCCCTTGCTCTTGCCGCAGCGCCAGCCGCTGCACAGGACTTTGTGATCGCCAATGCCACCGTCGCGACCGGCGATGGCAGCGAGCCCATCGAAGACGGTGTTGTCATCGTCGAAGGTGGCCGCGTTACCTATGCGGGCGCTGCTGATGGCCGCACATACTCGACCGACCGCGTGATCGATGCTGGCGATGCCTGGGTCACGCCCGGCCTCTTCGCCACTGTCACCACGCTCGGACTGTGGGACGTGGGCGCGGTTAGCGAAAGCAACGATACCCGCGCTGGCGGCTCGCCGTTCAGCGCAGCGCTTGACGTGGCGCCGATTGTGAACCCCGGCTCGCAGCACATTCTGGTCAGCCGCAGCGCCGGGATTACCCGCGCGGCGACCACCATGCTGCCCTCAGGATCGATCTTTGCCGGACAAGGCGCGATGATCGACTTGGATGGCGATGCCAATCCGGTGATGCGCGCCCGCGCGTTCCAGATGGTGTCACTGGGCGAACGCGGCGGGCGGCTAGCAGGGGGCAGCCGTGCATCGGCATTCGTGCTGTTCCATGCCGCCTTGCGCGAGGCGCGCGCGCTCTCAGGAGCGAACGGAACACCGCAAACAACCGAGATCACAACCGACGACGAAGTGCTGCTCGGCCGCTTTGATGCTGAGGCACTGGTGACGGTCGTGAACGGCTCGCAGCCGCTTTATGTCGAAGTCGAGCGGGCAGCTGACATCCGTGCAGTGCTGGCATTGCGCGAGGAATTCCCGCGTCTCGACATGGTGCTTGTCGGAGCTGGTGAGGGCTGGCTGGTCGCGAATGAAATCGCGGCAGCGGGCGTGCCGGTGATCGCCGACGCGCTCGACGATCTGCCCGAAACCTTCGAGGTTCTTGCCGCCACCCAAAGCAATATCGGCCGCATGATGCGTGCCGGTGTTCAAGTCGCGATCAGCGCCAATTCCGGCACCAATCCGCGCAATATGCCGCAGGCGGCGGGCAATCTGGTCGCCTTGCAACGCATTCCGGGCGCGAGCGGGCTGAGTTGGGGTCAGGCCTTTGCCGCGATCAGCTCGGTTCCCGCCGCGATCAGCGGATATGAGGGACAGGCCGGTGTGCTCACGCCGGGTGCGCTGGGCGATGTGGTCATCTGGGACGGCGACCCGCTCGAAGTCGGATCGGTGCCAACCCGCGTCTTTATCGGCGGGGTCGAGCAATCGCTCGCCAGCCATCAAAGCCGTCTGCGTGAACGCTATCGCGATCTCGACGAGAGCGATTTGCCAAAGGCCTATGATTGATGCGCAAACCCGCCTTTCTCGCCGCCATTGCGGTATTGATCAGCGCGCCAGCCATCGCGGATAGCCACGAGGAACAGAGCGAAGCTCCGGAGCAATCCGAGGCCGAAGCGCAAGCAGAGCGCGCCTATCACAACGCGCAGCAGGCGCATCTCGCGGGTCTGTTTGCCAGCGATGGCTGGTACACGATGGAGGGCGGGCTGCGCTGGCGCTATGTCGATTATCGCGGCACCGGCGAAAGCCCGACTGCGTCCGATACGGTGACGGTGAATTACGAAGGCTCGTTCATCGACGGCGAAGTGTTCGACAGCTCGTTTGCGCGCGGCACACCTGCGACTTTCGGCTTGAGCGGCCTCATCCCGGCATGGGAGATGGCGATCCCGCAAATGCGCGTTGGTGAGACGATCGAGCTCGCCGCTCCCGCAGGCCTTGCCTACGGGCCGAGAGGGCGCGGGCCGATCCCCGGCGGCGCGACATTGCTGTTCAGAGTGGAGCTTATCTCCATCGAAGAATAGACTGCTTCAGATCGAAGGGGGAATACGGTCATGAACGAAACGCTGTTCAATCTCATCGCTGCGAATATCTTTCTACTCGGTTCGCATTTCGCCATGTCGCATCCGCTGCGGGCGCCTATGGTTAGGGTGCTGGGCAATGCCGGGTTCCAGATTGCCTATTCGGCCATGAGTCTGGTTGCCTTTGTGTGGATCTATTTCGCCTTCACCGCCGCGCCTCCCGCCGATTTGCCGGGTTCGGGCGATATTGGCTGGATTGTCGCCACATTGCTGACGCTGCCCGCAATGGTGCTCTATGCCGGATCAATGATGGGCAATCCTGCACTGCCTGTTCCCAATGCGGCAGAGCAGGCTCGCAAGGAGCCCAAAGGCGTATTCAAGGTCACTCGTCACCCGATGATGTGGGGCTTCGCGCTCTGGGGCATTTCGCACATTGTGCTCCACTGGAGCCTGCGCACCACCATCACCGCGCTCGCGATAACCCTGCTCGCTCTGGTCGGAGCAAGACTTCAGGACCGCAAGAAGCAGGTCTTGATGGGCGATGCGTGGAAGGAATGGGAAAGCCGCACAAGCTATTGGCCGCGTTGGGGTGCGCTGTTCAGCGTTGGCGCATTGCCATGGGCAATCGGGCTGACGCTCTTCGCATTGCTGAGCTGGCTGCACATGCCGATCGGTGACATTGCGGCAGGGATCTGGCGCTGGCTCTAACGCTGTAGCGCCAATATCCAGTCACGCCGCGCCTCTTGCGAACGGCGTTCAAATGATAGGCTGTGGCCCGAACCTGCGAAGGGTTGAAACCGCGCATCGCGCGCCGCTGCGGCTAGCGCCTTGCCGTGGCTGTCATCGATCAAGGTGTCGGCATCCCCGTGCTGGATCAGCACGGGCAGCGCCAGTTCTCCGATCTTCCCGCGATTGTCGAACTGGTCGCGGGCCAGCAATCGCGCGGGAAACCACCACAGCTTTTCAGCAGCGACATCAGGTAGGGACCTGAACGGCGCGACAAGGATCAGTGCGGCTGGCGGCGTGGCCTTGTCGGTGAGCGCGCCGGCGATATGCACTGCCACTCCGCCACCGATCGAATTGCCGACAACCACAAGATCCGAAGCAGCGACACCTCGCGAATTGAGCCAGTTCAGCGCGGCCTCACCATCGGAATAAAGGCCTTGCTCGGATGGCGAGCCGGGATTGCCGCCATAACCGCGATATTCGACCAGCAGCGCGCCTATGCCCGCTTCGACCAGCGCCGCATTCGAAACGCTCGCTCCCTGAAGCGTCCCGCCATTTCCGTGGAAATACAGAACCGTCGGCATGCCCGGCGCCGCTTCCTGATAGAAGGCGCGCAAGGTGAGGCCGTCCTCGGTTGTCAGTTCAACTTGCTCATATCCCGGCGTTAGCGGCGCAGGCTCTTGCGGGGCAGGATAGATAAAGCGCGACTGGAACGCGAACAGGATCGCTAGCGAGGCGATATAGGCCGTCGCCGCACCGACCAGAATGCGGAAAGCGAGTGTGCCGAGCACCCTATTCTCCGGTGAAGCGCCCGTCGCGCTTTTCGATCAAGGCTGCGACGCCTTCAGCGTGATCCTGCGTCGTGTGCATCATCGCTTGCGTGTTGGCCGCCATCTCTAGCGCGGTGTCGTAACTCACCTGCTGGCCCTGACGCAGCAGCATCTTTGACTGGCGCAGCGCGTGGGGAGGCATCTTGGCGATCTTGCCCGCCAGCTCCTGCGCTGAAGCAAGCAGATCGTCATGCGGTACCACCCGGCTCACCAGCCCCCATTCCTGTGCGGTGGCTGCGTCTATTACATCGCCGGTATAGAACAGTTCGGACGCACGGCTCATCCCGATCACGCGCGGAAGGATCCAGGTCCCCCCATCGCCCGGAATGATCCCGAGCTTCAGGAAAGTCACGCCGAACTTCGCCTTCTCGCTCGCGATGCGGATATCGGCGAGACAGGCAACGTCGCAGCCCAGCCCGATGGCCGGACCGTTTACCGCAGCGATTACGGGCACGCGCAAAGTGTGCAGCGCGCGCAGCATCATATGGATATTGTCCCGGTACCCGTCAGAGATCGCAGGTGTGGTTCCGCCAAAAGTTCCGCTCTTATCGCGCATCGCCTTGATATCGCCGCCAGCAGAAAACGCCCGCCCCGCGCCGGTGAGAATGACACATCGTGTCGCAGAATTGCGGTTGATCTCAACGCAGACACGGTGGAACTCGTCCCCATCGCCCGGCGCTCCCAGAGGGTTCATGCTATCTGCACGATCAATCGTTAGAGTGGTGATCGGACCGTCTGTTGTGATGTTGAGCAAGGACATGGATTGGCGGAAGCCCCTTCAAGAGTATGAATTACGCATTTGTCATAAATTCTATAGCCAGATTAGTGTGCTAGTGTGAACTATGCGCCCGCGTGTTACGCTAAGTGCCTCTGTTTCGGAAAGTTTAGCTGAATGCCCAACTCGACCCTGATCGTTTTGACGTCCCCGATGCTGCTTGGACCGGCACCTGCAGTCGATGTAGCGGCGGCGGCTGCAATTGTGCCGCCTGCTATTGCCGCGCAAGAGGTCTCATTCAAACGGCCAGAATTGTTGCCGATCAGCTGGTCGCTTGTCGCAGGTCAGGAGCAAGGCGATCCCCCCGTTGGCAGTGCTCCCGAAGCCGGTGATGAACTTGAAGGCCAGGACGAGACGGGGAACGAAATCGTGGTCGAGGGTGATTACGGTCCGGTCGAGGCTGGTCCGGTGGCGGCTTTTAACGAGACAAGCTACCGGATCACGCAGGACCTGGATTCCGCGATCACCGGACCGCTGGCATATGGCTATCGCGACGGTTTGCCCGGCCCGATCCGTGACGGGCTCGGCAATGTCGTGCGCAATTTGCGCGAACCGGTCAATTTCCTGAATTTTCTGCTCCAGTTCAAAATCGGCGATGCGTTTGAGACTTTGGGACGCTTTGCAATCAACTCGACCATCGGCCTTGGCGGATTGATCGATGTCGCAGCCACTTCCAACATCGACCTGCCCTATCGCCGCAACGGCTTTGCCAACACGATGGGCTATTACGGAGTCGGGTCAGGCACCTATCTCTATCTGCCGATCACCGGCGCGACGAGCCTTCGCGATATTATCGGCGATACGCTCGATCAGGCAGTGGTCCCGTTCGCCGTGGGCAAGCCCTTCAACACGCCCGAATATGGGGTGCCCTACTTCATCGTGAGCAATCTCGAAGCGCGGCTTGAAGTCGATCAGGAGCTGGAGCGGATCGGGGAAACGATCGATCCCTATGCTGCCCGCCGCGACACCTACCTCTATCGCCGCGAGCGCGAGATCGCCGAGTTACGCGGGGTGGAACCGCCACCGCCTCCAGCGATCCTGCGCGAAATCGAGGAAGGCCTCGACGCGATCGAATATGACGATGATTTTGAAGCGCCGGCTGTGCCAGACGACACGCCGCAAGCTATGATCGATCACCAGCGCGAGCTGCCGCCGATTGAGGTCGCGGTGATGATCACCCAGCCGCGGAGACGCTAACCAGCTCTTTATTCGGACCTGGGGTTACTTCCGGTGCGGCACAAGATCACTTCTGGCCGAAGCTCCGCGCGCGCGCATTTCCATTTCAAAGTCCGTTGGCACCCGAAAATCGTGAATAGCATTGTAGACGTCGTTGGCGGTGCAATCGAGGAGTGATGTCCAAATCCAGAGATCGCCGAAGTATTGCCGCGCCGATTGGCTGTTAATGCGGATCAGGAAACGGCGCCACTGGCTCTGGATCGGAAATCGCTCCGGCTTCACTATGCCGAAGATGATTCGTCCGCTGGTTTCATGGATTCCCACGAGCGAGCGCAGCGGAATTGCGCTGGTATGATGTGACCTGACATAAATACCGGCCTGATCAATACGCAGTTGGACTCGCCTGTCGAACATCAAACGCAAAAAACTGGCGAATATCCCAGCTATAAGCAGGCAAGCGATCAGAGCCGCTGCGAAATTTAGACTCATTCCAGCTTGGGCAGCTTCGAGAAGCCAGTAGCCCGATATGGCAAGGATTGGCACCAACAAGCCCATCCAGCCCAGCAGCTTAATGAGAGAGTACCGCGCTTCCAACGGCGCTATCGTAGCGCCCACTGACATTAGGCCCGCGCTTCTTCGACACCTTGCGAATTGTGCTTGAGCGCCTTGAGCACTGTCTCGACAATATGCGGGGCGGTGAGGCCAGCCTGCTCATACTGCTTCTCCGGCGAATCCTGATCTTGGAAGGTATCGGGCAAGCGCATGGTGCGAACCTTCAATCCGCCATCCGTTAGCCCTTCATCACTGGCAAAGGTCAGCACATGCGCGCCCAGCCCGCCAATTGCGCCTTCTTCGACCGTCACCACGACTTCATGCGTGCGCATCAGGCGCTCGATCAGTGCTGTGTCGAGCGGCTTGGCAAAGCGCATGTCGGCAACGGTGGTTGATAGGCCGCGAGCTTCCAGCGTGTCGGCAGCCTTCCGGGCTTCTGCAAGCCGCGCGCCCAGAGACAGGATCGCCACTTTGGAGCCTTCACGGACCACGCGGCCCTTACCGATCTCAAGCTTCTCCGGAGTTTCAGGGAGAGGCACTCCGATGCCGTTTCCGCGCGGATAGCGGAAGGCAATCGGGCCGTCGTCATGTTCGGCAGCCGTGTAGGTCATGTGGGCCAGCTCCGCCTCATCGGCTGCGGCCATCACCACCATATTGGGCAGAGTCGCCAGATAGGTGATGTCGAAAGAACCTGCATGGGTCGATCCATCCGCGCCGACCAGTCCCGCGCGGTCAATCGCAAAGCGAACCGGCAAGTTCTGAATCGCGACATCATGGACCACCTGGTCATAGGCGCGCTGCAGGAAGGTCGAGTAGATCGCCGCAAAGGGCCGCATGCCTTGCGCGGCGAGGCCTGCGGCGAAGGTCACACCGTGTTGTTCCGCGATGCCAACGTCAAAGCTGCGCTCGGGATGCGCCTTGGCAAAGCGGTCCACCCCGGTTCCCGAAGGCATCGCCGCAGTGATCGCGCAAATACGACTGTCGGTTTCGGCCAGCTTGGCGAGCGTATCACCGAAGACATTCTGGTAAGCGGGCGGGCCTGCCGAACCCTTCTGCTTCTCGCCGGTGATGACGTTGAATTTGGGCACGCCGTGATACTTGTCGGACGCTTGTTCTGCGTATTTGTAGCCCTTGCCCTTTTTGGTCACGACATGGATCAGCACCGGACCTTCGGAGGTGTCGCGCACATTTTCGAGCACGGGGATCAGATGGTCGAGATTGTGCCCGTCAATCGGGCCGACATAGTAGAAGCCCAGCTCTTCAAAGAGCGTCCCGCCGGTCACCATGCCGCGGGTGTATTCCTCGGCCTTGCGCACGCCCTCGTGCATACGGCGGCTCATCTTCTTGATCGCTTTGGACGCGAGGCTGCGCAGGCCAAGATACTCGCTCGAGGAGACCATCCGCGCGAGGTAGGCTGACAGGCCGCCCACCGGAGGCGCGATCGACATGTCATTATCGTTGAGGATCACCACCAGACGATTGCCCGCCTGAGCTGCATTGTTCATCGCCTCATAGGCCATGCCAGCGCTCATCGCGCCGTCGCCTATGACAGCAATACCGCGCCCCGGCTCATCCTTGAGCTTGTTCGCAACCGCAAAGCCAAGCGCTGCGGAAATCGACGTCGAGCTATGCGCTGCGCCGAACGGGTCGTATTCGCTCTCGCTGCGCTTGGTGAAACCCGAAAGCCCGCCGCCCTGACGAAGCGTGCGGATCCGGTCACGCCGTCCGGTCAGGATTTTGTGCGGGTAACATTGGTGCCCGACATCCCAGACCAGCTTGTCGTCCGGCGTGTTGAACACATAGTGGATCGCCACGGTCAGTTCGACCACGCCGAGGCCCGATCCCAGATGTCCGCCCGACGTGCTCACAGCATCGATCATCTCGGCGCGCAGCTCGTCGGCCAATTGGCGGAGCTGATCGGGTTTGAGTTGGCGGAGTTCGTCAGGCGTAGGGACCTGATCCAGCAGCGGAGTTTCGGGAGGGACACTCATAAGGCGGTGCTCTAGACCTTTAATTCTGAACTGTCGATAAACGGCTTATCGCTCAAAAAACACGGTTCGTCGCTGCACGCTCAAGCGCAAAGTCGGCAAAGCCCGCGGATTTCAAGCACAGGCCGCTCTGCTTTGAAACTCCGCGATGCTGCGAGAGCGCGAACCGATTTGCTCACATCCTCGTCGTCGACATGGCTCGCCTCACCGCATTCGTCGCAGACGAGAAAGATGCAATCATGCTCGCAGCCCGGATGGGTGTTGGCGAGAAAGGCGTTGGAGCTTTCGACCCGCAGCGCGAGATTGTTCGCCACGAACAGGTCGAGGATACGATAGATCGAGTTGGGCGCGACGCGTTTGCCGCGCGCCTTCGACAGATTATCGGCAATGTCATAGGCCGATGCTGGGCGTTCATGCGTGGCGAGTTCGCTGAACACCGCCTCGCGCATGCTGGTCCATTGCTCGCCCGATGCGGTCAATGCATCGCGGGCTGCGGCAATCAGGCTTTCGCCCGAATGCTCTTCGTGGGAATGATGATGTGCGCTTGCCATAGACGCGAATATAGGCGTGCAAGCGGGTTTGCGCCAGCCATGGCGCACAGGCTTTCTCGGGGCTTAGCCGTCGCGCAGGAAGTTTGCTCGAAAATCGCTCGGGAACATGCGGCGTAGTGCCTCGATTTTCGGCGCATCCCAGCGAATGATGTAACGGCTGCGCGGGTTCTTCACCATGTAGTCTTGGTGGTAGGCTTCCGCCGGATAGAAGACGCGCTCGCGTTCGATCCGCGTAACGATTGGCCGGTTCCAAACGCCCGAACGCCCCATCTGCGCCAGATAAGCCTCCGCGACCGCACGCTGTTCGGCGCTCGTGGGGATCAGCGCGCTGCGATAATGCGCGCCAACATCGGGCCCTTGTCGGTTGCGCAAGGTCGGGTCGGCGACGACTGAGAAGAAGATGCGCAGCAATTCGTCGTAACGGATGACATAGGGGTCGTATGTGATCCGCACGGCTTCGGCATGCTGGGTGCCGCCAGCAACGATCCGGCGATATTGCGCGGTTGCGGCCGAGCCGCCGTGATAGCCGCTTTCGGCAGAACGCACACCGCGCACATGGCTGAATACGCCTTCGACACCCCAGAAGCACCCGCCTGCAAAGATCGCGGTCTTCAGGCCCGCTCCTTCCTTGGCGATGCGTGAGGGGGCGGGGGCGTTGACCGGTTCATCGAGCGCGAAGGCTGGGCTTGCAGGGATCGCAAGCGCCAGTGCGGCGGCAAAAATCCGGGCTCGGATCACTCGCTTGAATCCAGCGGCGCGATCAGAAAGTCGTCCGCAGGCTGCGGCGCTTCAAGCGGCTGTGCGGCGCGCGCGGGAGACTCGATGCCGGAACCCCAATCGCCGATTGTAGCGGCAGCCACCATCAACGCTCCGGCCAGAAAGCCGAGGCCGAAATTGCGGTAAAGATCTTCGGAAAAGAGGTTCATGGATTGTCTCACGCGGGGTTGCTCATCTTCGTTGCCGTTCGATTATTCGCCGAGCACTTGCGGCTGAATGAACAACCGGTCTCTTGCGACAATTCGATACGAACCGTGTTTTAGTTACGGTAGAACTCGGAAAAAGATGGTTAATGAAGCGGAAATTTCATTCCTGTGAGGCAGATCTGGACCACGCAGGTCGCATTTTTTGCAAAATTCGCTCAGGGCGCAAAGTACTGCTTCGCTTGAGATAAAGAGGGATTGCGGGGGCGCGATGTGTCAACTTTCGAAAAGTCTCATTTGAAGCCATGAACAGGGCCAGTTGGAGCGCACAAAAATACCGCGCCACCCGCGTGTAGGAAAGCCCCGATAACCTGGTCACGGCAGTCATAGGACGCCTACGAATGGGCGCCCGCCCGCAGCGGGCGCGGCTTGCCGCGGGTCTAGCGAGGACGAAGACGCGGAGGCGTCTTCGCAAACATCAATGCCTGAAGTGGCGCATTCCGGTGAAGACCATGGCAAGTCCTGCCTCGTCAGCAGCAGCAATCACCTCGTCATCGCGGATTGAACCGCCGGGTTGGATCACAGCAGTGGCTCCGGCTTCGGCAGCGGCGATCAAGCCGTCTGCGAAGGGGAAGAATGCGTCAGAGGCCACCGCGCTTCCGGCAGTCTTGGCCGCAGCCCATTCATAGGTTTCGGCAGCTTCCTGCGCCTTGATTGCGGCGATCCGCGCTGAATCGCGGCGGTTCATCTGGCCCGCACCGATTCCCGCAGTCGCGCCGTCCTTGGCATAGACAATCGCGTTCGACTTGACGTGACGCGCGACCGTCCAGGCGAAGAGGCAGTCCTTCAATTCCTGCGGGGTCGGCTCGCGCTTGGTGACAATTTTGAGGTCAGCCTCGGTCACCGCGCCATTGTCGCGCGACTGGACCAGCAATCCGCCTGCGATGGTCTTGACCGCGAGCCCGCCGCGCCGCGGGTCAGGAAGGGTGCCGCATTCGAGCAAGCGCAAATTCTTCTTGGCTGCGAAGACCTCGCGCGCTTCGGCGCTAACCTTGGGCGCGATCACCACTTCGGTGAAGATGCTGGCAATGGCCTCTGCCGTCGCGCCATCCAGTTCGGTGTTGACCGCCACGATCCCGCCAAAGGCCGAAACGCTGTCGCATTGCAGCGCGTCATTCCATGCGTCGAGCAAGCTTGCGCCCTGCGCCACACCGCAGGGATTCGCGTGCTTGACGATCACCACCGCCGGATCGCCACCAGCGAATTCTGCCGCCAGTTCAAGCGCGGCATCGGCATCGTTGAGGTTGTTGTAGGACAATTCCTTGCCCTGCAATTGTTCGGCCTGCGCGACGCCCGCAACATGCGGCCCGGTGGGGGTGTAGAACGCCGCCATCTGGTGCGGATTCTCGCCATAGCGCAGCACTTGCGGAGCCTTGCCGTTAACGGCCAGAAATTCGGGGAACATCTGCTGCTGGTCGGCAAAACCGAACCACTGGCTGATCATCGAATCGTAAGAAGCCGTGGCGGCAAAGGCGCGCGCTGCCATCTTTTTCCGGAATTCCAGCGACGTCGCGCCGTCATTCGCCTCAAGCTCCACGAGCAGCGTTCCGTAGTCCGCCGGATCGGTGATGATCGTCACAAATCCGTGGTTCTTTGCCGCAGAGCGCACCATGCTCGGCCCGCCAATGTCGATATTCTCGATGATTTCAGGGCGTTCAGCCCCGCGCATAACGGTCGCTTCGAACGGGTAGAGGTTGACCACAACCAGATCGATTGCGCCGATTTCATGCTCTTTCATCGAGGCGACGTGATCGTCATTGTCGCGCAGGGCGAGCAAGCCGCCATGAACCTTGGGGTGGAGCGTCTTGACCCGACCGTCCATCATTTCCGGAAAGCCGGTGAGGTCGGAAACATCGCGCACTTCGAGGCCCGCTTCGCGCAATGCCCGCGCCGTGCCGCCGGTGCTGACCAGTTCGACGCCGCGCGCCGCGAGCGCCGTGCCCAGCTCTACCAAACCTTCTTTATCGGACACCGAAAGCAGCGCCCGTTTGATAGTCGTCGATGTCATGACAGGTCGTAAACTCCTAAAGGGCACCTTCGAGGCGCCGGAATGACAAACATATTGGGCGAAAGCGCGCGCCAGGAAGGCTGGTTGCCTTTCCAAGCGCGTTTTTGGTCGAAATGGAAGTCATTCCCGCGTCCTAATAGGATTTGATCAAAATGGCCCATCCCATCGTCGAAAAGGCTTGAAAGACCGCCGGTATTCCTGCGCCTTTCCTTCTCGTGCTGGGCCATTTTGACTCAAACCTCGATGGTGTCCTTTAGGAGTTTACGACCTAGCTCTTATCCCATTTTCTTGAGGAGCCAGCTGAACTGCCCCCCGCCGCGCGATGTGAGGCCCTCTATCACCAATTGCTCGGTTGCGTGAGGGCGTCCTTCGCCATCTACCCACAGACTGTCTTCGGCTGACAGTTTGACGTCGTCCTTGCCCGCCGGATCGCTGCGCAGGCGGAATTGCCACAGCTTGCCATCGGCGGTGAGCAGGCTCGCCCCGCGCCCGTCTTCGCTCAAATGCGCTTCGACCCCGCGCCCGAGATGGAAGCGGATCGCAAAGCCGACTTTGCCGCGCTTGCCCTTGCGGCTGACCGGCAGGAGGATGTCTTCGCCTGACAGCTCGGTGCCGTCCGCGCGCAGGGTCAACATGCGGCGATGGGTGAGGCCAAAGCGGGCGGCATAGCCGTCATGACTGGCCTCGACACGGGTTGCCTCGCGGCCCTTCTGCTCGATCACGCGGCGCTCGACTTCGACAGTCTCCGCGCCCTTACCGAGCTTGCCGTGGAGCAGGACTGCCGTCGAATTGGCGTCATCAAGGACCAGCGTCGAATGCGCCGCCGTGGCGCGCAGGCCCTGTCCGATGCGGGCAGGCACTTGCCCGCCTGCCAAAGCCGCGCCGCCGCAATTGACGATCAGACGCGAGGTGCCATCGGACATCTCGAACGCCAATGTCGATGCGCAGCCGCAGCGCGTGTGCCGCGCGCGAGGCGGCGGACCGGCGTCAAACTGCACCACCGTCTTTTTGCCGCGCAGGCGCTGATAGCCCCAATGCTGCGGCTCGTTGAGCGCGCGGGTGCGGATCCCGGTGGCAGCAATCAGGCTCGCCACTTCGTCAGCTGGAATAGCTCCCTGCCCCTGCCACGAACCGAGCGCACCATCGCCGTGGCGCAGCGCCAGCAAGGGCGGGACCAGAAGCTCGCGCATGACCCAGATCGCTTCAGGGGCCTCGCGGCCTACGGCTTCGTAGCAGGCGATCAGATCGGTGAGCACGCGGATCGCGGTCATCTGCGCGGCCGGACAGCGGGCGAGCGAGCCGCCATCTTCGGCCACCAGATCACCCAGTGATTTGATCAACGCCGCTTCGCCATAGAGCCTGCGCGGCTTGCCTTTGGGAAGCAAAAGACCCGCTGCCGTCACCGCCGCCCATCCGGCAACCTGCCCCAGCCCTGCGCCATTGCGCACAGTCTTGCGGTCGAGCCAGTTTGCCGTCTCTGCCAAAGCGGCAAGCAGGCGCGGTTTGAGCGCCCCATCCTGTCCCGCGAGAACCAACGGCGCGTGGACCAGCCACGCCATCAGGCGCAGGCCGGTGTTCTCGACATCCCATGCGGGCCCCTTGGCCGGTGAGGGATTGGCGTCGAGCCACAGACCAGTGATCCGCTCGGCAATCGCGATACAATCCGCGCGCGGCGCGCTCGCAGCGAGATCGGTGAGCCAGGAGAAACTGTGAACCACCCGCTCAAGCCCGGGATTGTGCCGCGCATTGCTGTCGAAATCGAGCTGACCGATAGGCGTTTTGGCGCCATGGACGAGGAAATGGCCTGCCCTGAGCGCAATACCAGCGGTGCGGTCACCCGTGACCGGACTCATGACCGTCGCCAGAACGCGCGTCGCAGTGGGCCTGCGGAAAGGCGCGGCCAGTGCATGGCCGGGTACACCCATTCGATAGGCCAGCCGGATCAGGGCCTCGCCCGGCTTGCTGCGCGGCGCGATGACATCGGTCAGAGCAAGCGCGCGGGCGGTTTCGTGCCCGACTTCGCCATCATCGATGGCGGAGCTTTCCTCGCGCTGCGGCTCTGCCTCGCCGCCGAGCCCGACTGCCGCCGCCTCAGCGGAAATAGGTTCAAATTCGGCTTCGACGGGCTCTTTGTTGAAGAGGGTCGCCATCAGCCCTGACCCTTGAGCGCAGCAATATTGGCCGCGTATTGGCCGGGGCCGCCCTTGAAGGTTGCGGAGCCTGCGACCAGCACATCTGCGCCAGCCTCGACGCACAATCTGGCGGTTTCAGGGTTCACGCCGCCATCGACCTCTAGGTGGATGTCCCGTCCTGATGCTTCGATCATTGCGCGAATGCGGCGCACTTTCTCAAGCTGCGAATGGATAAAGCTCTGCCCGCCAAAGCCGGGATTGACGCTCATCACCAGCACCAGATCAACCAGGTCCATCAGATTGTCGAGCACTTCAACCGGCGTGCCCGGATTGATCACCGCGCCCGCTTTCTTGCCCAGCGAACGGATCGCTTGCAGCGTGCGGTGGACATGCGGTCCCGCCTCGGGATGGACGGTGATGATATCCGCGCCCGCTTCGGCAAAGGCCTCCAGATAGGGATCGACCGGCGAAATCATCAGGTGGACGTCAAAGACCTTGTCCGTATGCGGCCTCAGCGCCTTTACGACATCGGGGCCGATCGTGATGTTCGGCACGAAATGCCCGTCCATCACATCGATGTGAATCCAGTCCGCCCCCGCCTCATCGACGGCGCGCACTTCTTCGCCTAGCCGCGCAAAGTCGGCTGACAGGATGGATGGGGAAATCAGCGGTGGCATGGTTAATCGGCGAGCCTTTTCGACTGCACTTTGCCTTAGGGTAGGCGTGATTCGCGCAGCAAGCGCGCTTGCGAGGCTTTTCCCCGCCCTTTTTCATATGCGTTACAATCATTTTCACCCTGTGGAGGGTGGTTTACACATTTACCCCTGCTCTCTGACTCGCCAGTTCAGCCGTAATTCAGCACCAATCGGGCAGTTGCCAGTCATATTCTTGCGGCAAAATAGTGCTTTGAAAGAAGCGTCAGAAGAAAAATGGGCGCGCCGCTCCAATCGATATGTTAGGCAGGGTAAGATGGTTTCGAATTTGCGGATCAGGATGATGGCTGGCGGGCTGAGCGCTGCGGCGCTGATGGCTCTTGGCGCATCGGGCGTGAGTGCGCCTGCCGCCGCGCAAGCGTCAAGCGGCAGCGATTATCGCAATATCATCTCCAACAATATGCGCGCCTGTGCGCCGGGCGCAGGCCCTGCGATCCGCGTGACGATCAACGGGGTGAAAAGCTCCACCGGCAGGATCCGCGCGCAGGTCTATAACGGCACAAGCGCCGACTGGCTCGAAAGCGGGCGCTGGCTTAACCGGATCGAACTGCCTGCAAGGCGCGGACGCATGACCGTTTGCCTGCCTGTGCCGGCCAGCGGCAATTACGCCGTCGCGATCCGCCATGACGTCAATGGCAATGGCGAAACCGACATTCGCACCGATGGAGGCGGCATGTCGAACAATCCGTCGATCAACATCTTCAACCTCGGCAAGCCCGGCGTCGACCAGACACGTTTCAGCGTTGGCGGCGGAGTGCGCTCGATCGCGGTGACGATGAAGTATTTCAGCTAGGAGCGATTGCTCTTGCGGTGCTTCCTAAGCGCCCACAACACACCCGGCGCTGATAGGACCGGGTGCTTTTCCCGAAAGGGCGTCACTTCGACCGGCATGCCGGTGTGCCGCTCGATCTTCCAAGCAGCATAACGCGCGGCACCCTCAAAAGTCGTGCTCGCTTTCACCAGCCGCGCGAAATTGAGCGGTTTGCCGAGCCTGCGGCGCCGTTTCCACCAAGCCAGAACACGCATGCGCTCGCTCGCGGCGAGGCTGGGCGTGATCCGTTCGCCATTTTCGGTGAAAGCGATTCCAGCAGCCTCAAGCGCGAGCGGGAGCAGACCTGCGAAATGCGCCGCATTGACGCTCAATATGTCATTCTCGCGCCCGGGCTTTTCGACCCGAAACTCGGCCTTGTACGTCGCCTGAAACAGCGCGCGCCAATATTCATCGGCGCTGCCCGATTGCGGGCCGAGCGCGACCGCCAGTCGCGCCGCGGTCTTAGCCGCCGACGCAATCGCTTCGGTCACAGCCTCACGGGCATCATCGCCGCCCTGCCAAACCAGACCCGAAGGCTGGACAAACCGCGCCCAGATTGTCGTGTCGGAAAGTTCTCCGGAAGCAGCTTCGGCGAAGGTTGAAAGCGCCATGGTCGCAACCTTGGCGCGCAAAGTATCGCCGCGATGCTCGCGCTCATGATAGCTAACGCGCGGCCAGATGCGGCTTTGCTCCTCCCCAGGCAGCAGCACATAGAAATCGAGCACCCCTTCGAGCGAGCCAGTGCGCAGGTTCGATCCGTAGAACAGCACCGCGCTCGCCCCGGCATCTTCGGCCAGCGCCCGTGCAAAATCGGCGACTGCCGGATCGACAGGAGCGTCGAGCCGTTCGGAAATACGCTGGGTCAGGGAAGTTGCTGGGCCGGACATTGCGGCGCGCTTGTCGCCCTAGGGCGTTACAAATTCAAGCTCGGGACCCTGCCCGATGCGATATTTGCCCGCAGGAAAGGCTTCGCCGTCGAAAATGAACTGGGCTTCGATGTCGAGCGTGAATTGCGGCGTGCTGATCTGGTGGATGCCGCGTTCGCGCAGCCCGCTCGGCACTTTGCCGCGCAAGACCGACGGAATGAGGAGAATCGAACGGCGCTGAATCTGGTCGAGCACGATCATCTTCAACCCCTTGGTCAGGGGGCCGAACAGTTTGATACCTGCAGGCAGAACCTCCAGCGTGGAGGCCAGCATAAACTGCCTCCAATCGGGCGATCCAAGGCCGCTATGCTCCATCGGGGTTTGCTGCTCACCGAGATGGATTTTCATCGGAGAGCCGCGCCGCCAGGAATTGGTGGGTCCGGCAAAGAACCATTGCAGGATGCCCCAGGCGGCCGTGACACCAACCGCCATCGAGTTGAACGCGCCCAGCTTGTGTGCGCCTTGCCCGGCTTTGGTCGCGGTCGTGAAGGCGCCCGCGCCAAGGATAAAGCCCAGCACCTTGCCCGCTGGAGTATCGCCCTGCGTTGCCACTTCGATTGGGCGGCGGTGGATGCGCTTACCTGCCTGAAAGGCCTCGACCGCTTGCTGCAAAGTCCAGTCGCCCGGCACGCCGAGATCGACGGTCAGCGCGTTAGTCTTGCCTTTGGGTAGGACAGCGATCGCTGGCCAATTCTCGCCGAAAATCCCCGCACCGCAAGTCAGCACATCGCGCACTGTCCCGTCACCGCCATTGATGACCAGCAGATCAATCCCGCGCTGGGCAAATTCAGCCAGCGCCTCTGGCAATTGCGAGCGATCACCGGGCTGCGCGATGTGAACATGCGGAGTGATCCCGCAGTCGAAATCAGCACCCTGGTTACCGTGGCTGCGCGGGTTGTAGATAACACCGACACAGGGCGCTTCGCCTGGGGCCTTTTGCCGACGCGCACGCGCATCGCGCTCCGCATGCTTATCCACATGCGGCACTTGCGCGAATTCGTAGATCGGCGGTGCCATACGAAGTCCTTTACTCAGCGAACGGGGGTTTTGCCACCGCCTTCTTGTGCGGCGCGATACAATCGATGAAGGGTGTCGTTGCCGGGCTACATTGGCGGAGATCGCATTTTGGCAAGGACAAGGTCTGCTCTAGTCTGCGACAATGCGTCGGATTTGGCATTGGCCTAACCGTCAAACCCGCGCTAATCCTGCTCCCATGCTGACCGAAAACCTGCTCAAATCCGCCGACATGCTCGCGCCCGAAATCATTGCGCTGCGACGCGCGATCCATGCCGAACCCGAACTGGGTCTGCACTGCCCGATGACGATGGCCAAAGTGCGCGAGGCGCTCGCCGACCTCCCGCTCGAATGGCGCTCTGGCCCTTCGACAACCGGCGAAGTGGCAACATTGGTGGGCGGCAAAGCAGGCAAGGATAGCCCGCGCGTGCTGCTGCGCGGCGATATGGACGCCTTGCCGATGGACGAGAAGACGGGGCTTGAGTTTGCTTCGACTATCACGGGGCGGATGCATGCATGCGGGCATGACACGCACACCGCGATGCTTGCGGGAGCGGCTCGAGTGCTTTGCGACCGGCGCGAGGAACTGGGCGGAACGGTCGATTTCATGTTCCAGCCGGGCGAGGAGGGCCATCACGGTGCGCGCTTCATGCTGGACGATGGCTTGATCGATCCGCTGCCCGATGCCGCCTTTGCGCTCCACATCATGCCCAATGCGAAATTCGGCGTGCTGGCGGGGCGAGCGGGGCCGCTAATGGCCGCTGCCGACCAGTTCACGATCACTGTCAAGGGCAGAGGTGGTCACGCCTCGATGCCGCATGATTGCGCTGACCCCGTGCCCGCAGCAGCCGCGATTGTCTCCGCCATTCAAGCAATGGTCACGCGCCGCTTCAAAGCCACCAATGCGGTGGTCGTGACAGTCACACGGATCGAGGCCGGAACGACCTTCAACGTCATCCCCGATGATGCGGTGTTGCAGGGCACCATCCGCACATTGTCGGCAGAACACCGCGCCAAAGTGCATGATCTTATCGCCGAAACCGCCACGCTCACCGCAAAGGCGCACGGAGTCGAAGCCACCTGCGAAATTGTGCAAGGATTCCCCGTCACACTGTGCGACGAACGCGCCGTACAGCTCGGCGCCAAGGTCGCGCGCGAGATCGGCGGACGCGATGGCTGGCGCGATCTGGCCGATCCGATCATGGGGGCAGAAGACTTCTCCTATCTGCTCGAAAAAGTGCCCGGCGCGATGTTCTTCCTTGGTGTTGCGCCCGAAGGCGACGATTGGAGCGCGTGCTGCGCAATCCACTCGCCGCGCATGCATGTCGATGAAAGCGCTCTGCCGCGCGGTGTCGCAATGCTGGCGGGTTGCGCGATCGAGTTTATCGATAACGGCTTCGCGTCATAATCCTGCGCGCGTAATTTCTTGTAAGCACTATGCCGCAAAACTGGCGGTTCTGTGCGCTATGTGCGATTGCTCTGTCACCTATAGGGACGGGAAAATCATGCTCAAACTGATCCGAAACTGTGTTGCGGTTGGTGCCGCCGGTTTGCTTGCGCTGAGCGCGGCTCCATCGGCGGCAGAAGAATCCGACGATCTCACCTATACGATCCAGAAGGGTGACACGCTTTACGGGATCAAGGAGCGCTTCCTGCTCGACAGCGTGAATGTGAACGAGCTGCGCGATTACAATCGTGTGCGCAACACCCGAGGCCTGCGGATCAACTCGGCGATCCGCATCCCGCGCGAGATGCTGGAGTTTACACCAGTTGAAATCACAGTGTTCAGGCTCTCCGGCCCGGTGAGCATCGCAGGCACTGGCGCTCAAACGGAGCAGGCCGTGAACGAGGGCGATGTGATCGAGACCCGTCGCAACGGCTTCGTTACTCTGCTGACAAACGAAGGCGCGCGCATTTCGCTGCCGTCCAACACGGCCGCGCGGCTGGTGCGTGCGAGGCGCTATACGCTGGGCAATACTCTCGATCTGGATTTCAAGGTCGAGCGCGGACGGGCAAGCGCCAGCTCGCCGAGCCTAGAGGGGCAAGACCGGCTGCAAATGCGCACGCCGCTTGCGGTTACGGCGGTGCGCGGGACCGAGTTCCGCGTGGCCTATGATCCTGAAAGCGGTGAGTTCAGCCTAACCGAAGTCACCGAAGGCGAAGTCAATGTCGCAGCCGGAGGCGACCAGATCGCAGCACCCGCCGGCTTTGGCATCGCCAGCAGCGCAGAAGGCGTCGGCGAGCCGCAGGCCTTGCTGGGCGCGCCCGAATTCATCAATGGCGGAGCGATCCAGACCGGAGAAGCGCTCGAATTTGCAATTGAACCGATAGCCAATGCGGTAGGCTACCGCGTCCAGCTGGCGCGCGAAGCAGGCTTTCTCGATGTCATCAACGAGCAGCGCGTCGATGGTACGCAAACAACATTCACTGACATCGATGATGGCCGCTATTTTGTTCGCGGGCGGGCTATAGCCGCAAACGGCCTCGAAGGGGGTTCAGAAGCCTATACCTTCCGCCGCAAGCAACTGGGCGTAGCCGCCGAGGCCGGGCCCGGCGATGACTATGAAGGCTTCCGGTTCGCCTGGCGCGCCAATGGTGAAGGCGAGAGCCTGTTTGCCTTCCAGCTGTGGGACGAAGCCAATCCGCAGACGCTGCTAGTCGACGAGGTCGGCCTTACCGAAACCGAAGTGATCCTTACCGACCTAGAGCGCGGGCGCTATCAATGGCGCGTTGCGGTCGCGCAGGCCGATGCGGAAGAGGGCCTGCTGAAAATCTGGGGCACAGCCGAGACGCTCGTCATAACTGAATAGTCAGACAGGAGCCTTTACGGGGTGGGCCGGAAAGGGAATTTCCATTGAGCACGATGCGGCTCACGATTGAATGGGCAATCCTGCTCGCACTATCGGTGCTGGGCGCTATTGCCCTGCAATCAAGCGAGGCGACACAGCGGATCGATAACCAGCTGCTCGACAAAGTCTCGGCGTTGGCCCGACCCGCATTCAGCGATGATATCGCCATCGTCGCGATTGACGACACCAGCCTCGAAGCGGTGGGCAGCTGGCCGTGGCCGCGCAGTGTGCATGCAGAGCTTGTCAACCAGTTGAGCGATGCTGGCGCGCGGCTGATTGTGCTCGACGTCCTGTTTATCGAAGCCTCAACTCCGCAAGAGGATCAGGCGCTGGCCGATGCAATCGATCGGGCCGGAAATGTCGTGCTCCCGCACAGTTTCGCCGCGCGGGTGAATGCGCAAACAGGGGTCGATCCCTTGATGCCGCTGGCGCAGCTGGAGCGCGCAGCCGCGGGGATAGGCCATGTTGCCGCGTTCCCTGACGCAGACGGCATCTTGCGCCGCTTTGACCTCGAACTTGCCACCGATCGCGGCGCATTTACGCATCTTTCGGTGCGCGCGCTTAAGCATTTGGATGGACAAGAGGGTGCGGCAACCGCCGGAACCGCACTCATCACCTTCCAGCCCGAAGGCAGCATCCAGCACCAGCCCGCGATAGATATTCTGGACGGCTCGTTCCTGCCCGAATTGGTCGAAGGCAAGATCGTTCTGGTCGGCGCAACGGCTTTGGGGATGGGCGACCGGTTCTCGGTCGCTGCAGGCGATGTCGGGCTGATGACCGGGGTGGAAACACAAGCCAACCTGCTCAACGCGCTGATGACAGACGCGCTGATCGAACCGATCAGCGCCTTTTGGCAAAACTCCATCGCGGCGGCGACCTTGGTGGCGCTGTTTATCGCGTTCTGGTTCCTGCCTCCGCGAATGACGCTCTACATCGCAATTGCGCTGGTCGCTGTTCTGCTTGCCACAAGCATCGGCCTGTTGGCCTTGGGTCAGTTGTGGCTGCCGGTTGCGCCCGCGATCATCGTGATCCTGCTCGCCTATCCGCTGTGGAGCTGGCGGCGTTTGACCCGCGTCAGCCGCTATCTCAACCGGGAGGCAAAGCGGATGCGCGGCGACCGGCCTGCGCAGGCCTATGGCGGCATGGAATATGTCGCGCGCCAGGTCGAACGGATGCGCGGCTTGATCCACTCGATTCAGGATTCGCTCGCCTTTCTCAAACAGGTGATCGAGGCCGCACCCGATGCGATGATCGTCATCAATGGGCGCGGGCGGGTCGAAATGCTCAACGAAAGCGCCGCGGGGATCTTTTCGGGCTGGCAAGAGATGGAGGAGCCGACCCTGGACGAATTGATCGTCTTTGGCGGTGCGACCCTGCAACGGTCTGGCAGCGAAATGGTGAGCGAGGACGGGCGCATTTTCCTGATCGCTCGCGCTGCGATGGATAACGAAACCGTGCCTGAATTTGTCGGCGAGATTCTTGCGCTGCGCGAGATTACCGATCTGCGCAGGCTCGATCAGGAGCGCAAGCAGATGCTCGAATTTCTCTCGCACGACATGCGCACGCCGCAGGTCGCGATCATTGGTCTCACCCGCAAGAACGGGCATGGCAATGGCGATGGGAGCGGGAAGTCAGGCGCCGACACCATGGCGCGTATCCGCAAGCAGGCCGACCGAACGCTCAAGCTCGCCGATGACTTTGTCCAGCTCGCGCGGCTCGAAAGCCCCAATCTGCAACTCGAGGATAGCGATATCGGAGCCTTGATCGAGGAGGCCTGCGACCGCGCCTATGTGCTGGCAGAGGCCAAGCAGATCAGCATCGAGCAACACCTACCCGAAGAGCCATGCTTTGCCGATGTCGATGCCTCGCTGATCGCCCGAATGCTCGACAATCTGATTGGCAATGCGGTCAAATATTCGCCGGAAAATTCCGTGATAGAAGTGCGCCTCGAGGCGAATGGCGGCCATCAGCCGCGCATCATAGTGGCCGATAACGGAGCAGGTCTGCCCGAAGCGCGCCTGAAAGATCCCTTTGCCCGTTTTGGCGCGCATGCAACCCATGCTGGGCCAAGCGCGGGACTGGGTCTGGCGCTGGTGAAAAAGGTGGTCGACGCCCATCACGGCACAATCACCGTCGCTTCACGCGAAGGCGAGGGCACCCAGTTCACAATCGCTCTGTAGAATGGGCTGGAAGGCGGGTTCAGCCGCCCAGATATTCCGCAACCAGCCCATCGGCCAGCGCGCGCAGTTCATCCTCGCCAAACTCGCATTCGGTCGCTGTTCCGGTCCCGCGATAGACCAACGCGCCGCTTTGGCGATCAACCAGCATCAATGTCCCGCGCAATTCCTGCGCCTTGCAGCGGTCAAACCGGCGTGAATTGCGCGGCGGCTCGATCCAGTCAGGCCCGGTTTCCAGTGTGGTTGCCGGAGCAGGAGGGCGCTGGATGCCAATTTCGGCAGGTCCTTTGGAGACGGAAAAGTCCGCAACCAGCCGAGCCTCTGGCTGAGGCGTCACCCCGCGGAAGGTGAAAGCATCAAGCAATGCGCCAGCAAACCGCCCGCGCAATGTGCCCGCTTCCTCATCAGCCACAGCGAACACGATTGCATCGCGCGCAGCATCGCTGGCGCTGGTAGTTGACCGGAGTTGGAGCGGCTCGGAAACCGAACAGCCGCCCAGCGCCGATGCGCTCAGAGCCAGACCGGCAAGCGCCAGAACGGATCGCGATCCATCAAGTTTCACAGCAATTCCAGCCCCCGAGAAGAGATCAAACAGCCTCGCTGTTTTCTACAATCTTGTCCATGCGATAGCCGAAACCGAACACGGTTTGAATGGCAAAGCCATGCTTGGGCCGCAATTCGAGTTTCGAGCGGATGCGCGAGACATGCAGATCGAGCGTCCGGCTTTCAACCTGCGGCACGCTGCCCCAGACCTCGCCAAAGATATAGGCTCGTGAAAGCGGCCGGTTGAGATTTTCGAAGAACAGGATCGCCAGTTCGGCTTCCTTGTTGGTGAGGTTGAGGGCCTCACCTTCGCGCGAGATCTGGCGGGTGACCCGGTCGATCTCATATTCGCCGAACTTGGCAAATCGATCGGAGGTCGTGTCTTTCATCCGCCGCGCAGCTGCTTCGATCCGGGCGAGAATGACTTCCTCGCTTTCCGGCTTCACCACATAGTCGATAGCCCCTGCTTCGAGCCCCAGCACCACATCGGACTTGTCAGAGCGGCTGGTGAGCATGATGAAGGCAGGCGGCTTCTGCAGGCTAGTGGTAGCCCATTTCACCAGTTCCAGCCCGGTACGCCCCGGCATGTTCCAGTCGACCAGCACAACATCGCAGGTTTCGCGCTTGAGGAACGTCCCAAGCTCGGTCCCCGAACGGAAACGTTCGCAATGGTGATTGGTCCCGTCAATCGCGTTTCCCAACTGCTCGAGCAGTTCGGGATCGTCATCGGCAATCGCAATTCTCATGTTGGTTTTGCTCTTGTTTGACCTACAACTCTCCCGGCGTAGGCTTCCTGTGCCCCGTTAGAGCGGGAAATTGTAAACTCGGCAAAGGAATGTGCCCAATTCTGGCCACATCTTACAAGAATTTACCAAAAGGGGAGAGCGGAGAAACTGGCGCACCCGAGAGGATTCGAACCTCTGGCCTCTGCCTTCGGAGGGCAGAGTTCATGCACAATCCGGGACAAGCTGAAACATCGAACCTGTTGAATTTGCATCATTCTGTATCCCCGCTTGTATCTGCTCATCCCCATATGTATTCCATACGCATTCCATACGGAACGGAATGAAGGAACTAGCAGTGGCATTGGATCTGAGCAAAGTCGGCAACCGGGAGCGCTTAAAAGTGCAACGCGAACCTCATTGGCAAAGGCTGCGCGCCGGATGCTTCCTTGGCTTCCGTGCTTCCAAGCGCGGCGGCAAGGGAACTTGGATCGCTCGCGTCTATGACGAGGACACGAACAAGTATCAGGTCAAGTCGCTTGGCGATTTCGGGACGCTCCCCGGTAACGAGATGTTCGCGGCGGCAAAGAAGGAAGCCGAGAAGCTTGCCGAGCTTGTGGAATCGGGCGGCGAAATCCGCGCCAAGATTGAGACGGTAGCCGATGCCTGCCGTGAGTATGCCAAGAGCCGCCCAGAGGCGGAGCAGCGCTTCAGGCGCTACGTCTATGAGGATTCAATTGCCAAGGTGAAGCTGGACAAGCTCCGCCGTCGTCACGTGAAGGAATGGCGGGAGCGGCTGGCGGCGCAACCGGCACTGGTGAGCCGACGCAAGAAGGGCAATCCAATTGAGCGCGAGCGGGCACCCTCGACCGTCAATCGTGACATGGCAGTCCTGCGAGCAGCCTTGAGCAAGGTCCTGTCTCCCGGCGCACCGAATAGCGAAGCGGCTTGGCAGGAAGCCCTAAAGGCTATCCCCAACGCCAATGGACGCCGTACGCTCTATCTGGACCGCACACAGCGCAAGAAGCTAATCCAAAACACCGATGCAGAGGCAGCACCCTTTGTCCGCGCTCTATGCCTTCTACCGCTCCGCCCCGGCGCTATGGCGGCGCTTACGGCTGGCGACTTCGACAAGCGCACGGCGGAGCTGACAATCGGCAAGGACAAGACGGGAAAGCCGCGCCGGATCCAGTTGCCACAAGAGGCAGCACAATTGCTCGCCAAGCAGGCCAAGAACAAGTTGCCAGGCGCACCGCTCTTCATGCGCGCCATCGGCAAGGCATGGGACAAAGACAGTTGGAAACGGCCCATTGCAACCGCCGTGACCGCTGCCGAGTTGCCAGCCGATACCACCGCCTACACTTTACGGCACAGCACCATCACTGACCTTGTGAGCGCAGGCCTTCCGCTTCTGACGATCGCGCAGATTTCCGGTACGAGCGCCGAAATGATTGAGCGACACTACGGCCACCTTGCCAGCGATGCAGCGGTGAAAGCACTTGGGGAGTTGGCGCTGTGAGCGAAAGCGCTGCCTGCCATCCTCAGGCACAGAGGAAGTGCATGTGAAGCTGATAACACTGTGGAGCCACTACCTTGATCAGCCCCGCGAGTGCGCGAAATTTGTGCCTATCAAGGCAGCGAACCGCCGACGGTTTGCGCAAAAATTCGCAACTCTTCTGCGACCCGCCGCAGCGCGTGAAAATATCTCTTTATTGTAGTTAGTTATCGCAAAGTGAGTTGTCTGCGGTTCGGCGCAAACCCGCTCTACTCGTGGACGGGTTGATTCCGCCCAAAACGCTATTTCAATTACAAAACATACCCTTACATCCCGAATTCGCGGGGTACGGTGTGCTCGCCAGATTCGACTTGCGCGCGCTTTCCCCTCGGTTTGTAGACACCTCGGATCAACCATTCTGGAAAAACCCTGTGCTGCAAGAGCCGCGCGGCGATTGAGCGCAGCAAATGGCCGATTTACGCCCCATCCAGGACATAGCCATTCAAGATCTTAATTCCCGAAAGCAGGCACTCTCCAAGGCCATTTCGGCTAAGGAGAAAGACAACGATATAGTTACAGTTTGATCCTTCGTCACAGAACCGAGTCCGAAAGAATGTGGGGCCCAAGTTTGGTCCTAAACGCTCACTAAGCCAGAAGCAGATTGGGCCGCGCGCTTCTTCGATCGCGAGTTACGCATCCATGACCGAAGTTGTGCATAGCGTCCGCAATCAGCGATAACGAACCCCGAGACTATCCCGCCGATGATCTGAACAATCGTCAGGCCGACATTGACGAAGACCGCCCAGACAAGCCGGACATCGCTCATGGACTCGCTATCGTGATCGTGTCCCGCGCTCATTGCGTCTCCTTTGAACCGCTGTTTTCACGCCGATGCACCAGAAGATAGAGTGCGGGAAGCACCAGCAGCGTCAGCATGGTCGAAGTCAGAACACCCCCGATCACCACCGTAGCTAGCGGGCGCTGGACTTCCGATCCGGCGCCCACGTTCAGGGCCATGGGAACGAAGCCGAGCGAAGCGACGAGCGCGGTCATCAGCACTGGGCGCAGGCGCGTCAGGGCTCCGTGGCGGATCGCTTCGAGCAATGCTTCGCCGCGCTGGCGAAGGTCGCTGATGAAGGACAGCATCACCACGCCGTTGAGAACCGCCACGCCGGACAGGGCGATGAAGCCGACACCCGCCGAGATGGAAAACGGTATATCCCTCAGCGCAAGCGCAGCAACGCCTCCGGTCAACGCCAACGGAACGCCTGTGAAAACGATACCCGCATCACGCCATGACCTGAACAGTGTGTATAGCAGGCCGAATATCAGCAGCAGCACCAGCGGAACCACGATGGATAATCTGGTTGTGGCAGATTGTAGCTGTTCAAATGTTCCGCCATATTCGACGTAATATCCGCTTGGCAGCTCAACTTTGCTGTCAACACGGGCTTGCAAATCCTCAATGAAGCTCCCGAGATCGCGGTCGCGGACATTCGCAGTGATCACCGCGCGCCGCTTCCCGTTTTCCCGGCTGATCTGGTTCGGTCCGGCAGCCAGCGTAATATCCGCAAGTTCTCCCAAAGGTACGGATGCGCCGTTCGCCAGTGGCACGGGCAGATTGCTCAGCCGGTCAAGATCGGTGCGCAGGTCTTCGGGCAGGCGCACGACCACCGGGAAGCGCCGGTCGCCATCGAATATCTGACCAGCCTGCTGCCCGCCGGTGGCGGTTGCAACGATATCCTGCACGGTAACCATGTTCACGCCGTAGCTGGCGAGCATATCACGGCGGGGAACGATCGACAGCACCGGCAGTCCGGTAACTTGCTCAAGTTTCACATCGGCGGCACCAGGAATGCTTCCAACGATTTCCTCGAGGTCCTGCCCGCTGGCAATAAGCTGATCGAGATCGTCGCCGAACAATTTGACAGCGACATCAGCGCGAACGCCCGCGATCAATTCATTCATCCGCATCTGGACGGGCTGTGTAAACTCATAATTGTTGCCCGGAATCAGGGCGACCGCCTCGTTGAGTTCATCCACGAGCTGCTCACGCGGTTTTCGCGGGTCGGGCCATTCTGCGCGCGGTTTGAGCATGATGAAATTATCAGCCACCGATGGCGGCATGGGATCAGTCGCCACATCGGGTGTGCCGATTTTGGCGAAGACCCGTTCCACCTCGGGGAATTGCCGGATGCGCTCTTCCAGCGCTTCCTGCATCTGAATTGATTGCGACAGACTGGTGCCAGGTATGCGCAAAGCATGCATGGCGATGTCACCTTCGTCGAGCTCGGGAATAAACTCGGACCCTAAGCGCGTTGCGCCAAAGCCCGCGATTACGACAAGCAGAACCGCACCTGCCAGAACGGGCTTGGGCCGAGAGAGCACCTTACCAAGCAGCGGCGCATAGCCATTCGAGATCCAGCGCATAAGCCGGTTCTCTTTTTCTTCCACCTTGCCGGTCACGAACATCGCCACAGCAGCCGGAACGAGGGTCAGCGACAGGATCATCGCGGCTGTCAGCGCCAGCACGACGGTAATCGCCATGGGATGGAAGGTTTTGCCTTCAATCCCTTCGAGCGCAAAGATCGGCAGATAGACCACGGTGATAATGATGACGCCGAAAATACTCGGCCTGATGACTTCAGCACTGGCCGAGGCCACGAGACCGAAGCGTTCATCGCGATCGAGCAGCCGCCCGAGACGTTTTTGCTGTTCGCCAAGTCGTCGCAGACAGTTTTCAACGATGATCACTGCGCCATCGACGATCAATCCAAAATCGAGCGCGCCCAGGCTCATCAAATTGGCAGAAGTTCGTGTAGCCAACATGCCTGTCAGAGTCATCAGCATCGCCACGGGGATAACGGCAGCGGTGATCAGGGCCGCACGGAAATTGCCGAGCAACAGGAACAGCACGACGATGACGAGCAACGCGCCCTCGGCAAGATTCTTTTCGACCGTGACGATCGTACGATCGACCAGCTCGGTGCGGTCATAGAGCGGATGCGCGATAATACCTTGGGGAAGCGTGGCGGTAATTTGCTCAAGCCGATCCGCAGAGGCCTGCGCAACAACTCTGGGGTTCTCGCCGGTCAGCATCATCACCGTACCGAGCACGATTTCGCGGCCGTTTTCGGTTGCTGCACCTGACCTCAGTTCAGCGCCGATGGAAATCTCCGCCACATCCGTCACGCGGATCGGAATGCCTCCGCGCGTTGCCACGATAATGCTGCCGAGATCGGCTTCGTTCGCGGCTTGACCAGGCACACGGATCAGGATCTGTTCGCCGCCGCGCTCGACATAGCCAGCGCCTCTGTTGGCGTTGTTGCGTTCGAGCGCTTCGACCACGTCCGATAGTGAAAGGCCCAGTGCGGCAAGTTGCATTGGGTCCGGCGTAACGTGATACTGCCTTTCGTAGCCGCCGACCGTATTGACCTCAGCGACACCGGGAATGGTCCGGAGCTGCGGCCGCACGACCCAATCGGACAATGTCCGCAAATCGGTCGGCGTCCACTCGCTGCCATCGGGTTTACGCGCACCAGGCTCCGGCTCGATTGCGTACATGAAAATTTCACCCAGACCGGTGGCAATTGGCCCCATCTGCGGCTCAATGCCATCGGGGAGCTGGTTTTTGACCTGCTGGATGCGTTCGTTGACGAGTTGCCTCGCGAAATAGATGTCGGTCCCGTCTTCAAACACAACCGTCACCTGACTCAGGCCATAGCGTGAGATCGAGCGGGTGTATTCGAGGTTCGGAATACCCGCGATGGCGGTCTCGACGGGAAATGTGATGCGCTGCTCGGATTCAAGCGGCGAATAGCCCTCCGCTTCGGTGTTGATCTGCACTTGGACATTGGTGATGTCCGGTACGGCGTCAACGGGCAGGCGCAACGCGCTCCACACGCCGAGCGCGCAAAGCAGCATTACGATAGCGAGGACAAACCAGCGCTGGCGGATCGAGAATCCGACGATATTTTCAAGCATGAGCTGCCCCTCCCTTAATGGTCATGGCTTGCGCCGGACTTTTCGACGTCTGCACGCACAAGGAAGGAGCCTTCGGTGACATAAGGCGTCCCGGGTTCAATGCCCGAGAGGACTTCGGTGTACTCGGCACCCCGACGCCCAAGCTGGAGCATCCGCACTTCATATTCATCGCCATATCTGGCGTAGACCACCTGGAAGTCTCTGAAGGGCTGGATTGCTTCGGTGCGAACCGCCAGCGGCACAGTTTCCGCATTGATGATGACACGGCCGCGCATGGTCATGCCGGGCCTGATCCACCCCCCGCGATTGGGGATGGCCGCGCGCACCAGAGCCGTTCCGGCCTGAGGATTGCCCTCGGCCAGATATTGGCCAAGCGTGGTTGCACCGACTGCCCGCCCGTCCTGCGACTGGACCTCGACCCGCATGCCTGGCCGGATGATCCCAAGATCGCGCGGGAAGATATTGAAGACGACCGTTGTCGCTGAGGGATTGGTAATCACATAAAGCGGAGCGTCATGCGTCATGTCGCCGGGGTTACCGCCGCGTTCGGCCACGACCCCGCTTACGGTTGAATAGACCGGATAAATCTGAAGGCTCTCCGACGACTCCATCCGGGCGAGCAATTCGCCGCTGCGCACCGTGTCACCCACTTGCTTGGTTACCGAGACCACGCGTCCGGGAAATTGGCCGCGGATTTCGGACCGTGCTGACGGGTTGAGCTCGACCGTTCCGAAGAGCTCGCGCGTATCGCCAATCGTTGCTGGCCCGGCAGTGGCGATTGCGATCCCGCCCTGCTCGGCGGCTTCTGGTGAAATTGTCGTGCGGCCTTCATGGTTTTCATACGTCCAGCGGCTGCGCTTGCCATCAACTGATGCGACAACTTCGACATCGAAGCTGTGCGGTTCTTCGACGACACCTGCAGCAGCCAGAAAATCATCCTGCGCAGTAAAGGTGAAGCGATCGACTTTGCCGCCGAGGCGCGACAGCGTGATCTGAAGGTTGACCTTGGCGGGATCGAGCTCCTCACCCTGCCAATAGGGATAGACGCGAAACTGCGGCTCTTGCCCGGTTTCGAATATGGTGATTTCAAGCCCAAGATCGCCATCGGTTAGCAGCCTGCCGCCGTGCGGACCTTCAGGTGCTTCGGCGCCTTCGCTGTGTTCTGCCTCGGTGCCATCGGGCGCTGGACTGCAGCCAGCCAGCGGGAGAAGAATAAGCGCGAATGGAACGCAGCGTGCAAAAATTTTCTTGATCATGGGAGATTCTCCGCAGCCACGTCAAAGCGGCCGGTCAGTCGATCGATTTCGGATTGGGCGTCGCGGAACATCGTCATCGCATCGGCCCATTGTTGCTGGACTTGGATGATCGTGTCAGCGGCGTCCTGGACATCGGAAAAGCGGAAGCCTCCGCGATTGTAGCCCTCGCGGACCTGTTCAAGGGTCCGGACAGCTTGCGGATAGACTTCATGCATCAGCCCATCTGCCCGTCTCGCAGCAGCGCTGGCTTCGGCTCGCAAAGCTGCCAGTCGGCGCAATCGCGCGAGGCGGTCGGCTTCCGCCTCGGCCTCCAACCGCCGGCGTTCAGCGCGGGCACGATCGATATTGCCTTCGTTGCGATCAAAACGGCCCAGCGGGATGGAAATGCCTGCGACGAGGGCGACATCGTTGGTTTCCCGAAGAAAACGGATGCCGCCGCCAATCGTGTAATCCTGAGTAGCGCGTGATTGCTCAAGGACCACTTCCGCGCTGGCTCGCGCCACGGCTGCCTCGCGAACATTCGCATCGGCCTGCGCCAGTTCGCCCTGCGAGCTGGCCAGTCTTTCTATGCCATCTGACACCTCAAGCGACTCGCCCTCTCCGCCCCAGAAAGAGGCGAGCAGATTGCGGGCGGCGGCTGATCGGGCCTGAGCTTCTTCAAGCGCGAGTTCAGCCGAAGTGACACGCGTTGCAGCCTGGGTTTCGACAAACAGAGGGTCTCGGTAACCGCGAACGCGGCGCAGGGCTTCCGTTTGCATTTCGCGTTCTGTCTCGAGCCGACGCTCGGCTATCCAGACCATTTGGTCAGCAATTTGAATGTCGATGAAGGCGCGCTGCACTTGCTGCGCCAACTCCAGCCGGGCCAGGCGCGCCTCTGCCTGAGCAAGGTCGAGGCCGCGCGACGCGTATCCCAGCCTGGCTTCGCGCTTGCCGCCACGCTCGATGCGCTGTTCATAGGTCACTGTGACTTCAGGTTGTTCCAGCACGCTAAACCCACCGCTGCCGACGAAATTCTCGGCCTCGACCGACACAGTGGGGTTGGGGCGCACGTCGGCCTGGCGGATTTCGGCACGCGCGGCCTCGACTCTCGCCTCTCTTGCGACCATTTCAGGCGCTGCGGCGACAGCCCGGTCGACCGCTTCGTCAAGTGTCAGCTGCTGAGCCGCAAGCGTTGCGGGCCACAGCCCCGCGACCCCGGCAAACAGGGACACGCAAATTATCGATTTCATTGGGAATCATCCCTTGGCAGATTGCTTCAGAGCGCGCGTTCAGGCCGCGCGCGGCGCAAACAATCAGGCCTTGGGAGGGGTTAGTGGCGGTGCACGCGTAGTCGAGCTAAGCGGAAACGACTTCGAAGGCACCAGACGCGCGCTGGCAAAGTGGTCCGCTGATGCCAGTTTGCCGGGATTGGACGCGGCGGTGCTCGGACAATGGTGATGGCAGCCATGCTGGTCACCTTTTGTTGGGGCTTCCGAACCGCCATCGTCATCATCGCTTTGGGCGTGATACTCGCTGGCATGCGCGGGATCATTTTCATGCGCCTGCGATGGTCCGGCGTGGATGCCGGAAACCAAAATCGCCATCGCGGCGAAGAGAGTGAAAACGAAACGCATGGCGGGCGGATAGCGAAGAAGGCTTGAACTTAAAAGCATTATTGTTTCTCGGACAATGCCGCTTTGCGTTGCCCGACAAAGGAGTAGGCAGCTCCTGCAAGGTGTTCTTCAAACCAGACTTGGTTGGCCGCGTTTCGGGCAGCTACCCACGGTTTAAAGTCCTCGTAGTCTCGGGAAACGCCAAAGGGTTTTGTCACAAGGATGCCTATGCGTAGCACCCATAGCGGCCAGTTTTCCGGGTGTTTCAGTCCCAGCAGACCGATCCGCCCGTCGGGTCGTAGTGAAGCGACGGCCCGCTCGATGATCGCCGGGTAAGCGGGCACCATTTCGAGCCCAAACGTGCTGATAATGGCATCGACTTTTGGCGGAAATTGAAACTCGTTCACATCCATCTGGACGATTTCGACGTTCGTCAGGCCAAGCCTCTCCGCGCGCTCTTTCGCCTTGGTCAGCATCCCTTCCGAAAGATCGAGGAGAATGAGCTTACCCTCGGCTCCAAGTTTTTCTGCGAGATAGGGAAGGTTCGCACCTGTTCCCGCGCACAGATCTACGACATGGTCGCCTGGCTCGATCTGCAAATTTGCCACAAGCTGCGAACGCCATCGATTGGTCCCCACCGCATTGAAGGCCTTGAGGCAGAGATCATAGACCCCCGCGATCCGGTTATAGAGTTTCCTCGTCTCCGCACTGCTCAGGACATTCATCGTGAGCTACCTCCTGTGCCGGGCGACGTGCTTGCAATTAATTCTGATAGATCGGCGGGAATTTCCATCGCTGCAAAGGCGCTGACATTGGAGCGACCAGTATTGCCGATCGGCAAGCGTTCCGAGGCATTGCCCAGTGGCGCGAGCAGCAGTCGGAGAACTTGTCCGCGCAGTTCCGTCCAGTCGTGCTGCCGGAAGGCAAGTGCCAGCATGCGCCAATGCGAGTAGCAATGCGGCTTCAGCCGGGCCTGCGCTACGATATGAGCCCGCTCAAGGTGATACCAGGACCGATCAATCTGCCCTAAATCTTCAGCCGCTTGCGCCGCTTGATATTCGCGAGCCAGAAATGCCGCGATGCGCGAAGGTGTGCGGTCAATCATATTTCAGCTCTCCACGTGCCTGCGCGAACACTTCAGCGCTGCCCCAGATAGCCAGACCGGCCATCAGTCCGGCGACCAGCAGATCAGGCCATGATTGTCCGGTGCCGAATACTCCCAGCGCTGCAGCCAGAACTGCCACGTTGCCGATTGCGTCATTGCGTGAGCAAATCCAGACCGAGCGCATATTGGCGTCACCAGTGCGGAACCGGAACAGCAGCAATGCGACGGCCACGTTCACCAGAAGCGCAAGAGTTCCGATAGCCCCCATGGTTTGGGGCTCGGGGCTTGAACCTACGATGAGGCCGTAAATCGCATAACCGATAACCCACAGGCCAAACGCAAGCATAGTGGCTGCCTTAAGCAACGCGGCTTTCGCTCGCCATGTCAAAGCGAGGCCGGCGACCCCCAAGCTGATTGCGTAGTTTGCCGAATCGCCAAAGAAGTCGAGCGCATCGGCCTGCAGCGCGCGCGAGTCGGCTGCGATGCCCGCGAGTATCTCCACCACGAACATGGCGGCATTCGCGACCAGTGCTATCCATAAGACCAGCCTCCAGCGCGGATTGTTGTGCGCGCTCTGATCATTTTCTGGCGCTTGGCAGCAAGATTTGGCCATGCCACTCTCCTTGAATTGTTCGAGTCGCAAGGGCATATGCACCTTGTAGTAACTACAAGGTCAAGCAATGCGTATCGGCGAGCTGGCGAAAGTCACTGGAACCAAGGCAGAAACAATCCGCTACTACGAGCGTGAGAGGCTGCTGCTGCCGCCGCCAAGGACATCGTCAAATTATCGCGACTACGGGCCAGAAGACATTTCGCGCCTTCGTTTCATAAAGCGTTCGCGCAAACTTGGCTTCTCGATGGCTCAGGTAAAGGAGCTCATGGCGATGGCGGATGATCCCGACCAGCCTTGTGAAACGGTCGACAAGATAGCCAGCGCCCAATTGCGCGAGGTCGAAGCCAAGCTGGCCGATCTCAGAGCACTTCGAAAAGAGCTCACCAAAGTGGTCGAGAGTTGCAAGCACGGCACTGTGGCCGAGTGCAGAGTGATCGAGGTGCTCGCCGGAAGCAGCGCTGCCAACTTGCCGAACTCAAGCGAGCGGGCCGCTGAGTAGCCCAAGTCGCACCCTCCGGCTCAGTGGTTACCGCCCTCGCATCCGCCAAGCTGCCGCTCGAAAAAAACGCCGCACGGGGTAGTTTTGTCCATCTTCGAGATCGCGCAGCTTTCCCGAGCGACTTTGCCCGGTTGGTCGAAGTGATTAGGGGAGCGGGCTACGAGAAACCTGCCGAGAAAATCGAGACCAGAAGCGGCAAACACCCGGTTCTGCTGAGTCATGGAGTCAGGAGCAAACGCGCATCGCAGCGACACGGTCAGGCGCTACCCTATGCCCAGATTCACGCTCTTCCCAGCCAGCAGAGCTCTCCCGATAAAGGCGTCGAGTTCCCTGCGTCAGCTTTAACCTGTTCGCTGCCTACGACCGGACAATCCGCTCTCGGCCCAGAAACAGCCTCAAACGCCAGCTTGGCTCAAAATCCATCGGCACGAAATGGCTTTGTCCCATCAGCATTTTTTCTCGCTTCTCCTGGATCCTTCACCGTAGCTGGAAACAGGAGCACACCCTACCCCGCGATTTCGGGACATAAGCCATTCTAGTTATTGGTGAAATGCGGTTTGGGCGGAATCAACCCGTCTACGAGTAGAGCGGGTTTGCACCGATCCGCAGCCAACTCACTGTACGACAAGTCTCTGAAGTAACGATTAAAATCTGCCAATGTCGGGGAGTTGTCTGCGATCCATGCAATTCGCTTTTCTGAAGAGCCAATTAGCCGTTGCGCAAACTGTAACTTCCAACTGAAACTAATGCCCGGAAGCAGCCTAGCCTGAGAAGAAACGGTCGCCCATCGCATAGGCAACATGCCTTCGCGGGGTAGGACTCGCCAGCTTGAGCATATGCTTCGCGTGATCAATCGTCTTGTGGAGAAGCAAACATGTCGCCTTGAGGGTCCTCAGGCGGAATGTCCAAATTAGCGATCCCACGGACGATAATTCCGGGGGGTGCAAGTGCTCTTATGTCGCTATCGTCAGAAAGGATTTCCTCTGCTCGTGAAGTAGCTGCGATCGCTACAATCTGCTCATCAAACTTTGCTTTGGTACGTGTCGCGCTCGGATTCCGGCTCTTTCGGGTGCGTGCGAGTGCGGCGCATTCGATCGCCGCCATTTCGTCAAATGGTGCAATGCGGACGGCCTTCTTACCGTGGAGGGTAGCAAGCCAGTCGTTGCCGACTGCGTCCGCCCTCGTAAGCATTTCTGCCAATGCTGGCGTCGGTATTACAAGGACGTCGCCACGTTTTGACATCGTATCGAGCAGGTAATCTAAACGCTCCTTGCACTTCGTCACAGGCTGCCCGTCTTCGTCCAGCGGTGCCGGCAAATCCGGATCAATTAAATAGAGCAGCACGGAAGCATCGGTGGCGACAATCAATGCTCGCTCTCCCCACCGTTGCGCTCGGCCAAGAGGTCGCTGTGTGGATCGCGGGACGTCGCCCAGCCGCCCGAACCGATCTTGCGCAATTCCTCCAGAACATCTCTCACAGGAGCCCGATCAAGTTTGCTATCGATGCGGTCGATCTTGAATCGCCGAAGCTCCCAGCGGCCATCGCCATGGCGAAGCCAACTGCCTTCACCATGGAAGCGCACAGTGCCAATTCTAAACAGGGAAGCAAGTTCGCGCCCCATAGCCTCGGGTGCCTCAAGCGAGTAGGTTGCTGTGCCGTCAACAATGCCGACATGCACGGTGGCATCGCGGCCTTCGACACGGACAACTTCACCGTCCAGAGTGCCCATCTGCTTGATCGGCCCATAAGTGAGTTCTGCCGGTCTATCCCGGCCTTGAAAGTCGACACGGATTACGTTGCCGTCTCCGCCGATCAAACTCCCGGTGGCATTGTCGGCCCGGAGCATATCGTCCAGCCGGTTATAGGCGTTCCGTGCGCCTTTCGAACCCTCGCCCGCCGCAACAGAGCGCACGCGCTTCTCTACCTTTGGCAAAGCCGCAGTATCGATCTTCGCATGGACTACGGTCGAACTCTCAGTGAGCCGATCGAAGTGCACTGCACTCTTCTCGCCCAACAGATCGCCCAACGCGACCAGGTATTCCCCAAGTCGCTCCATCGGTATGTCGCCCGGTTTATAGCTACCGGCGATCCGGAAGGTGAATTCATTGGCCATCGGTCGATCTCATGATGAGTCGTTACATTAAGAAAGTCGATAGAAAATGAATGCGCGACAGACCCTATGTTTTCCATACTCATTCCATACGGAACAAGTGGCGCTTCGCTAAGTCATTGAAAAAATGGCGCACCCGACAGGATTCGAACCTGTGACCTCTGCCTTCGGAGGGCAGCGCTCTATCCAGCTGAGCTACGGGTGCGGGTCGCGGCATGGATGCGTGCGATGGGCGGCGCTTAGCAAGCCTCTTGGCGGCGCGCCAGTCGAATTATCCGGAGTAACCTTCAACCGGATGGAGAATTTCGATTGGTCGGGCGGAGCTTAACCAATCGGCAAGAGCGACGTTCTAACTTACCAATCATGTCAGCACTTCCTCCTGAACAGATGCGCACCATGCGCGATGCCGCTTCCCGGGCAAGCGAGCCAGCCGGTTCGCTCGCACAGAAATGGCGCGATCTCCATGCGAGTGCCGAGCAGCTTGCCGGCTTGGCGCGCCTTTCGGCTGAACCGTTCGACGCAAGGCTTGCGGCCTTTCCCGATCTGCTGGCGGATGCGGGCGAATGGCAGCGCGATCTGGCCTCGCAAGGGCTTGAGGATATCGACGCGATGATGCGGCCCGGTCTGGCAGCTCTCGGCACAGTTACTGCGCGCGGGCTTGACGCGAGCGCTCCCGCGCAGGCTTTGTGGCGGGAATTCCACCATGCCCGCGAAGCCGTGCTGTCGCTGGTCCAGCCTCAAATCGGGGTCGCAGCCGCTTAAGCCAACCCGCTTGACTGTGTTCGTGCTATGTTCCAATTGTGGGGCATGCAGGACGCCGCTTCCAAACTTGATTCGACCCAGCCCCTGCCGATCGCAGCCGATGTTGCGCGCGGGATCACGCGACTGTTTGCGCGCAATGATATCTGGTGTCTTGCCGAAGTCCCGCTCAAGAACAATCGCCGCGCCGATTTGATGGGCGTGGATGCCAAGGGTCTGATTGTCATTGTCGAGATCAAGGTCGCGCGAGGCGATCTGCTGGGCGATAGCAAGTGGCCCGATTATCTTGATTTTTGCGACCGTTTCTATTGGGGCGTGCCGCCGGGACTTGATCGGGCGCCACTGGAAACCGAGGCCTACCAGCCGGACAAGTGCGGAGTGATCGTTGCTGATGGATACGACGGAGAGATCCTGCGTCAGGCTCCGCTTGATCCGCTCGCTGCCGCGCGGCGCAAGGTTCAGGTGGAAAGACTCGCGCGTATTGCGATGCGGCGGCACACCGCGCTGCTCGATCCCGATTGCGGGAAAATCGGCGGATAGGGCAGTGCCCGGGCGCCACGAAGCTGTTCCAGGCGCTGCATTTGCGCCATAGCGGGACGCATGATCCCCGCCGACACACCGATCTGGATCGCCTTTTTGTTGGCAGGCAGTGCGATGAGCGTGATTGTGCTATTGCGCTATTTCCTTGCGAGCGGGCTGTTCGCCTGGCTGACGCGGATAATGCGGCCCGGGCTCTATCGGAAACTCGGCCCGCAAATCCGGCGCGAAATTGGTTGGTCGGTGATCGCAGCGTTCATCTATGGCCTGCCTACGGGCGCAGTTTTCTGGTTGTGGAACCATCACGGAGCGACGTTGCTGTACACCGATTGGAACGCTTACCCGCTGTGGTATCTGCTGCTATCGGCCTTTCTCTATCTATTTGCGCAGGACAGCTGGTTCTACTGGACCCACCGCGCGATGCATGGCTCACCGCTGCTGTTCCGCCTTGCGCATAAGGTGCATCATGACAGCCGTCCCCCGACGGCGTGGACAGCGATGAGCTTTCACCCGCTAGAATCGATCACCGGCGCGCTCGTCATTCCGGTTCTGGTGTTTATCATTCCCATTCATCTTGCCATGCTAGGCGCAGTTCTGGCGACCGCGACACTGATGGGAGTGATCAATCACATTGGGTGGGAGATATTCCCGCGCCGCTTTGTTCATTCTGTATTGGGTGGATGGCTGATAAGCGCCAGCCATCACGAAAAGCACCACGAGGATTATCGATGCAATTACGGTCTGTATTTCCGCTTTTGGGATCGCCTGTGCGGGACCGATCGCGGGCTTTCGCGGCGGCTCGATCAGCAAGGGGCGGCGCGGTCGTGAGGCGCGCGGTGGCTGTAAGCATGGGCATCGCTGCGCTGGGTATGGCGGCACCGGCTGCAGCTCAGAGCCTGACCGTTACGATCACCGATGTGCGCTCTAGCGACGGCGTGGTTCGGGCCTGTCTGACTGCGATGGAAAGCACCTTTCCGCGCTGCGACCGTGACCCGAATTCGCGCAGCTCCACAGTGCGCTCTGGCGACACTGTTACGATCCGCTTCGATGATGTCGCGCCCGGCGAATATGCCATCGCGGTGCTCCATGATGAAAACGAGAATGGCAAGATCGATCGCGTGCTCGGCATGGCTCCGCGCGAGGGCTACGGATTCTCGCGCGATGCTCCGGTGCGCATGGCGCCGCCCGACTGGGACGATGCGGTGTTTGAAATGGGCGGATCTTCCCGATCCATGACCATCAAGATGCGGTATTTCCTCTAGCCTGTATGCAAAACTCGGCCCTCAATTAACGATTGGCAGATAGGCGCTGAGCTGCGGTAGATTCCGCTCCGCTCCCGCATGCTGGCAGTTCCCGCAACTTTCCCGCGCAACTTAACGCGATGTTTACCACGGTGCCCCAGAACAGTCCGGAATAGGCGTTAATCAAGGGGCATAGGGCCAGCCATGGACAATCTTCGGGGCACATTCGACAGCGGTATTCCCGCGGACGAAAGCCAGAATTGGGATGCGGACACCTCTTCGAACGAGGGCGCACCCGAGGAAGAGAACGTACGCGATTTGCCGCCGGAGGCGATCGGCCAGGACGAACGCCGCATGCAGGTGCGCGCCTATAATCACTGGGCGAGCCTGCTGGGTGATGCGACCTTCCCCTCGATTGAAGAGCTAGAGCCAGAAAACCTTCCTGATTTCGGGCCCAATTCGGTCCTGCTCGATTTTTCGTCGGGCATCGAAGATCCGTCGGTCCAGTATCTGGGTGACAAGCTTGCTGAAGAATGCGGCGCAGTAGGAACCATCGGAAAGCTCTCCGACGTTCCGCCGCGCTCGCTGCTCAGCCGGATCACCGATCATTATATGCAGATCCTCGCCAATCAGGCACCGATCGGTTTCGAAGCCGAATTCGTGAATCAGCGCGGGGCTTCGATCCTCTATCGCGGCATTCTGTTGCCCTTCTCCAGCGATCTGGAGACAATCGATTTCATCTACGGTGTCATCAATTGGAAAGAGGCGGCCGACGCGGCGACTGCGGATGAGCTACTTCTCGAGATCGATCAGGCGCTCGAGCTGGATGACGAAGAGCCGGTCGAAGACGAAGACCAGCCGCAAAAACACCACGCCGATCCGGTCACCGATTGGGCGGATTCGCCTTCGCACGAGCCCGCCGCGACCGATGTGCCCCAGATCAATCCTATCGGTGAAAGCGATGCGCGCGAGATCGTGCCGGACATCGTGCCTGACAATGTCGCGCTGTTCGCTGGAAATGATGATGATGGCGAGGACGGGAGCGAGCTGGACGAAAACGGCCTGCCGCTTCCCGATTTCGGCCAATATTCGCTCGACGATCCCGAAGTGGACGAGTTTGGCGAGGAGATCGAGGAAGAAGATGAGGGCAGCAGCTCCTACAGCTTCGCTTCGCTCACCGACCATATCGAGGCGCCGGTCAAAAAGGCGATCGATCTGGATGCCGACCGGTTCGACCCGGATGATTACCGGGTAGAAGACGGCGCCAGCGATGCGGTCGAAATCGGCGATGAGCCTGTTGACCTGCCTGTGTCGGAACCTATGTCGGAACCTGTGCCGGAGCCGGTGTCCAACCTGGTGCCTGTTGCCGTGCCGGAAGATTTTGCTCCGGTGGAAAGCGATGTGCCGGTTGAAGAACCGATTGCTGAATGCAGCGAAGATGCAGGGCTGCATGATTGCCTCGCTTCGGCGCGCGAACTGGCGCACACTGCCCGTGCTTCGGAAGATCGCAGCCGTCAGGCGCTCTATGCCGCTGTTGGACGTGCCTATGACTTCTCGCTCGCCGCACAGGACGAGCCTGAGGCCTATCAGGAACTGATCGAGGATAGCGGGCTATCGGTGCAGGAACGCGCTCCGATGACGCCGGTGGTCAAGCTTGTCTTTGGCCATGATTACGACAAGACCCGCCTCACCGAATACGCCGCCGTGCTTAGCCACGCACATCGTGTCGGGCTGGAGCGCGGAGCACTGGCCACTTTCCTTGCAGAAGCCGATGGCGGTCTCAAAGGCGTGGTCAATGCCGAACGCCGCCTGCGCCGCGAAGAAAGCGGAGAACAGGTCGAAGAGGCTGGCGATATCCGCGCCAAGCTGGCGCAAAAGCTGCGCGAACTCGAAGCGCTTTCGCTCGAAGCCCTGGCTGGCGAAGGCCCCGAATTCTCGCTCGCAGTGCTGCGCCGCGATGAAGCTGGCAATGTCTCGGTGATCGGCGAAGTCGGCGACGACGCGGCGCTGACTGAGCGCGTTGCCAAGAAGCTCGCGGGCTAAACAGCTCCTCACCGCAATCCAGCAATCGCTTGGCCTGATCGCCTCGGGCGGCTAGGCGCATCTCCTGTAATTCTCTGGCCGCACTGTCTTGCGCGCTGAAACGGGAGATTGGGAGTGCGAAAGATGCTGTGGACGCTGGGCGTATTGGCGGTGTTTCTTACCGTTGGCGGGTTCTATCTGTATTCGACGCTTTCGACCAATGGCCCTCGTCTCATCAGTGCAGCTGACCGCGTTATAAGCGGAGACCGCGGCGCGGCCGAGCTTGCCAGCATTACGACCGGTCCGCATCCAGCGCAAAAGCTGCATGTCTGGGGCCCCGTAAACCGCAATCCCGACGATGCGGCGCTTCCCGTGCTGCTGTTTGCGCATGGCGGCGGCTGGCGCAGCGGCGATCCGGACGGATACGGCTTTCTTGCGCGCAGCTTTGTGCCAAAGGGGTTCATAGTGGTGCTGTCAGGGTACCGTTTGGGTGAGGACGGTATCTATCCCGGCATGCTCGAAGACACCGCCAATGCGATCGCTTGGACGCACGAGGAAATCGCCTTCTATGGCGGCGACCCTGACCGGATCGTGATCGCGGGGCACTCGGCTGGTGCTTACAATGTCGTGCATATTGCGCTCGAGGAACAATGGCTCGGGCGGCGCGGGCTTTCGACCAGCGATATTTCGGGCGTTGTCGGCATGGCCGGCCCCTACGACTTCGCTCCGTTTGACAGCGACTCTACCATCGCCGCTTTCGGCCATGTCGAAGATGCAGCTTCGACCCAGCCGATCAATTTTGTCCGCGAAGATGCGCCGCAAATGTTGCTGGTCCACGGCGAAAAGGACACGCTGGTTCGCGCGCGCAATTCGCGCCTGCTGGCCGAGCTGCTGAACGAAGCCGGAGCCAATGCGCTGACCGCGATCGAGCCGGAGATGGATCATAACGGCCCGCTCATCGCGCTCGCTACAGCGTTTCGCGGTGATTCCGACCTTGTGGAAGTGATTTCAGCCTTCGCCTATTCGGTCACTGCCCCCGACGACCTGGCGGCCGAAACTTCAGTTCCTGTTCAGGCCGAAACGCGCTAGCACTGGCGCCTGATGCGCTCGCTCAACTCCCTCTTCGCCTTTGCCGCTGCCCTGATTGCCGCGCTGTCCTTCGCCGCGCAGCCTCTTGCTGCGCAATCCGTGCTGCGCGATGCGGAGACGGAGGCGCTGCTGCGCGACATGGCCTATCCGCTGATAGAAGCCTCCGAGCTTGAGCCTGAGAATGTCGAAATTGTCCTGATCAACGACCCTTCGATCAACGCCTTCGTGGCTGGCGGTCAGGTCGTTTACATCCATGCCGGCCTCTTGGGTGCAGCCGACACCGCCAATGAAGTGCAAGGCGTGATCGCGCACGAGCTGGGCCATATCACCGCTGGCCATGTCGTGCGCTTTGACGAGCGGGTACGCCAGGCACAGGGGATCACCATCCTCTCGCTTCTGCTGGGCGTTGGCGCGGCGCTGGCGGGCGCCGGCGATGCGGCCTTCGGCGCGTTGATGGCCGGGCAGACGGCAGCGCAGGGAAGCTTCCTCGCCTTCAACCGCAATCAGGAAGCCGCCACCGATCTTGCCGGTGCGCGCTACCTTTCTGGCGCGGGCATTTCGGGGCGCGGGATGATCTCGTTCTTTGAAAAGCTGCGCAATCAGGAAATCCGCCGCGGTTTCAGCCAGTCCGACGATGCAGGCTATGTGCGCACACACCCTCTCGCCGGTGACCGGATCGAGATCCTGCGCGGGCTTCTGTCCGAAGACGCCGCATGGGCAGCGCCAGACGATCCCGACATCCAGTCCCGCTTCGAAGCCGTTCAAGCCAAGCTTTATGGCTATCTTGCTGAGCCGCAGCGCACATATCAGCAATATCCGCTGAGCGATAACAGCGTCCCAGCGCGCTATGCGAGGGCCTACGCCTATCACAAGGATGCGCTGGTCCAGAACGCGGTTGATGAAGCCGATGCGTTGCTCGCGGATGATCCGGACAACCCCTATTTCCTTGAGCTCAAGGGCCAGATCCTGCTCGAATCGGGCCGCCCGGCAGAGGCGCTCACCCCTCTGCGCCGTGCAACCGACATCACCCGCAACGAGCCGCTGATTGCGGGTCTGTTTGGCCATGCGCTGATCGCGACCGAGGATGAGAGCAATTACGAAGAGGCCGAACGCGTGCTGCGCGCAGCGGTTGCGCGCGACCGGCTCAATCCCTTCGCATGGTATCAGCTGGGCGTGGTCTATGCCGCGCGCGGCGACATTCCGCGCGCACGCCTTGCCAGCGCGGAACAACAGGTGATGACCCGCCGCTTCCCCGAAGCGCTCAGAAGCGCGCAAGCCGCTGAGGCGGGGCTGCCCTATGGCTCGCCCGACTGGATCCGCGCGCAGGATGTCGCTCTCGAAGCGCGCGCCGCGCTGGAACGTATCCGCGACAACCGCTAAGAGCCCTTCCCAATGGAACCGACAATGCGAAACACCCTGTTCACCGCGCTGCTGGCGCTTGTCTTCGGCTTTCTGGGGGCGGCCTCGTGGTCTTTGACCGGCCTCGCCGACAACCGGACCCGCGCCTATCTGCTCGACAATCCCGAGATCCTGCGCGACGTTGCGCAAGCGCTGTCTGAGCAAGAGGCGCGCGAGCGGCTAAGCGCGATTGGCGACGAGCTTTTCGAGCCGTTCCCCGGAGTCGTTCTGGGCAATCCGCAAGGCTCGAAAGTCATGATCGAGTTCACCGACTACAACTGCCCCTATTGCGAAGCGAGCCTCGCCGATGTGCAGCGCCTGGTCGCAGAAGACCCGGAATTGAAAGTTGTCATGCGCGAATGGCCGATTTTCGAAGGCAGCGAAGGCGCAGCGCGCATGGCGCTCGCCGCCGGAATGCAGGGCAAATACCGCGAATTTCACGAAGCCATGTTCCAGTTTGGCCCAACTACGCCCGAAGCGGTCGAAGCCGCCGCACAGTCGATAGGCCTCGATATGGACCGCGCGCGCGACGATGCCGCGTCCGAAGCCGTCTCGCTCGAGCTGGTGCGCAATCTCTCGCTGGCGCGATCGCTCGGCTTTGGCGGCACGCCTGCCTTTGTGGCGGGCGATTTTCCGGTCGAGGGCGCGGTTGGCTATGACCGGCTCAAAGAATTGATCGACAACGCGGATAGCTGATGCGCCTCCTGCTCGCTTTGCCGCTCTCACTGTCGTTAGGCCTGCTTGCGACACCGGCGAGTGCCGAAATCAATTGGGACCGGATCAACCTTGCTGAAGAACGTGCGGCGATCGAGGCTTTCCAGCGCTTTGACCAACGCTTGCAGGATACCGGGTGGAAGCTCGTGCGCGGCAATGTTGATTTTTGCCCGCGAGTGATCCCTTCGGTTGGCCTGCAATTGCAGGATCTCGCCAGTTACGGCTCACCCGAAGTTGCGCGCCGTGCGCTCGGCCTGACCGGCGACTTTGCGGTGCAAACGGCGGCTGCGGGCTCGCCGTCTGCGCAGAGCGGGCAATTCTCCGCCAATCGCGAAGTCACACGCATTGGCGGCGACAATCCGAATGGATGGGAAGCAGGCGAAAAGCTCGATTGGCAGCGGCTCACCCGCGCGCATGACTTCATCGACGCCAGCCTCGCGGATGAGGGGGCTGTGACTGTCGCATTCGCAGATGGAGCCTCCGCTCATCTCACCCCCGTCCCCGCCTGCGCCACTCGTTTCGAACTATTGGGTGAGGGCAAGCGCGCAGTTGCCGATGGCGAACGCGTGGTGATCGGAATCCGTTTTCCCGGTTTCGCCTATCCCGAAGACCTGTTTGCTGGCGCCGTCGCGCATGAACTGGCGCACAATCTGCTGCGACACAGCCAATGGCTCGACCGGCACGGACGGCGCATGGGCAATGTCCGCCGGATCGAGCGCGAGGCTGACCGGCTGATGCCGTGGCTGCTCGCCAATGCAGGCTATGACCCGTCTGCGGCAGTGCGCTTCATGGAGGAATGGGGACCGCGCCACGATGGCGGGCTGCTGCGCGACCGCAGCCACGATGGCTGGGATGAGCGCGCCGAATTCATCGCGGGTGAGCTGGCTCAGATCGAGGCGCTGCTGGAAGAGACCGGCAAGGCCGATTGGGCGACGCATTTCCGGCGCGAGATCGACCCCGACTCATGAGCGCTCGCTTGCGCCCAATGGTTCATCACCTGCGCCCACTCGCAAGCGGCCGGGCAATTGACCATGCCAGCGGCAGAAAAATCGGCTACAGTTAGGCGCAATGTCGATGATCCCGCTCCAGCCAGCGCCGTTTTTTGCAAGCAAGAACCGCGCCTTCTGGAACCTCCAACTGGCCGGTTGGGGTAGCGCATTCCTGCTGCGCGCGGTCAACGCGCTCGCCAACGGTCTGCCCTACAATCTGCTGGTGCTGATTCTGGTGACGACGCTCACCGGTTTCTCGCTCAGCCTGATCCTGTCGGTCGTTTACCGCCAGCTGATCGACCGCAAACCGATCGTGACATGGGGCGGCACCGCTGTCGCGCTAATGACAGCGGTCATCATCCATGCCGGGATCGATGCCTGGGTGCAGGATCTGTATTATTCGGGATTGAGCGAGACGAGCTTTGCCCAGCGCTTTGTCGGGATCACCTATATCCCGCTCACCCTGCTGGGCGGTTGGAGCGCGCTTTATTACGCGATCAATTTCTTCCTGACGGTGGAGAGGCAGGCGGACCGGCTTGAACGGTTAGAGGCGCAGGCAACCTCGGCGCAGCTCGCCATGCTGCGCTATCAGCTCAACCCGCATTTCCTGTTCAACACGCTCAACTCGATCAGCACTTTGGTCCTGCTCAAACAGACCGAGCCGGCCAATGCGATGCTGACGCGGCTGTCGGGCTTCCTCCGCCACACGCTGATTACCGAGCCGGGCAGTCAGGTCACGCTGGCGCAGGAGGTTGAGACACTCCAGCTCTATCTCGATATCGAGCGGATGCGGTTTGAGGAGCGGCTGCGCACAAATTTCGATATCGAAGAGGCTGCGCTGGATGCTCGCCTTCCTTCGATGCTGCTCCAGCCTCTGGTCGAAAATGCCGTCAAATATGCCGTCAGCCCGCAAGAGGACGGCGCGGAGATCACGCTCACCGCGCGCGTGGTCGGACAGCGTCTGCGCATTGCAGTGACCGATGACGGGCCCGGCGCGGATGGTCCGGTGCAGCTCTCGATGCTCGAACATGCGCAGGATAGCGCTGGCGGGATCGCCGATCGCCGCGTCTCAACCGGCGTAGGCCTTGCCAATATCCGCAACCGTCTGATGCAAAGCTATGATGACGATCATCTGTTCGAAACGCGCTCGCAAGCGGGCGGCGGCTTTACAGTGCTGATCGAAATCCCGTTTGAAACCGAGCGCCGGGCCGAGCCCTATGCCTCGCAAGAAACTGCCCACCCCGCAGCCACTGAACCAGCCGCAGCACTCCCCGACAATGCGGCCGCTGACAATGTGATCAACCTCAACTCCCCCCTGAAACACCAACGCGCCATTGGAAATACGTGATGACCATTCGCACCATCCTCGTCGATGATGAAAAACTCGCCATTCAAGGCCTGCAATTGAGGCTCCAGCCCTTTGACGATGTCGAGATTATCGACACGTGCTCGAACGGGCGCGAGGCGATCCGCAAGATCAAGACCGAGAAGCCCGATCTTGTCTTCCTCGACATTCAGATGCCGGGCTTTGACGGATTTTCGGTGGTCAAAGGCGTGATGGAAATTGAGCCGCCGCTCTTCGTCTTCGTGACCGCTTACGAGGAACACGCGATCCGCGCTTTTGAGGCCAATGCGGTCAATTACCTGATGAAGCCGGTTGATGAGGACAAGCTTGCCGACACGGTCGAGCGGGTGCGCCAGCGCCTCGCTGAGAAGAAGAGCGCCGAGGATGCCGAGCAATTGCTCGACGTGCTGGCCGAAGTCGCGCCCGACCGTGCCGCCGATTTTGGCGGCGATGGCGGCGAGAGCGCGGAGCGGTTCGAGAAGCTCATCAATGTGAAGGATCGCGGCCAGATCTTCCGCGTCGAGGTTGATTCGATCGAGCATATCGAGGCGGCGGGCGACTATATGTGCATCTATACCGGCGACAATTCGCTGATCCTGCGCGAGACGATGAAGGACTTGGAACGCCGGCTGGACCCGCGCAAATTCCAGCGCGTCCACCGCTCTACGATCGTGAACCTCGATCAGGTCCGGCAAGTGAAGCCGCACACCAATGGAGAGTGTTTCCTGGTGCTCGATTCCGGCGCCGAGGTGAAGGTCTCGCGCTCGTATAGGGATGTCGTGGCTAGGTTTGTGCATTAGTTTGTTGCGTCCTCAAGCGCCGGGCGCAGGCCGTCCGGCCCGCTTGGCTTTCCTCGCATAAGCTCGGGCGCGCGGTCGCGCTTGCGACACCTTCGGCGTCGAGCCATTCCAAGCCAGAACCTTGGTCACGGCAGTCAAAGGGCGACCGCCCGTCGCGCCTTATGGCGCGGAAGCCAAGTGAGCGCCCAGCTTCTTGACGCGAACGCCGGCGCTTGAGGCGAAACAAAAAAACGGCCAAGCAGAACCACATGACTGAATTCACCCTCCCCGGCTTTGACCTTGATCGCTTTGTGACCGAAACGCTTGCCGAAGATCTCGGCGTGGGCCTGCCGGGCGGCGGCAAGGACGTCACTTCGGAAAGCGTCATTCCTGCCGATGCGCGCTTTGCAGGCGTGATGGACAGCCGCGATGCGATTGTGGTGGCGGGATTGCCACTGGCCGAGGCGTTCTTCCGCCATCTCGATCCTGACGTCGAGATCGAGACTCTGGTGAGCGACGGCGATGCGGTCGCAGCGGGATCGGACCTCATGCGCCTTACCGGCAATGCCCGCGCGATGCTGACGGCTGAGCGAAGCGCGCTCAACATCGTCCAGCACCTCTCCGGCATCGCCACCATGGCACGCACCTATGTCGATGCGATGCGCGAAGGCTCCGCGACCTGCACCCTGCTCGACACCCGTAAGACCCTTCCTGGTCTGCGCGTGCTGGAGAAATACGCGACCCGTCAGGGCGGCGCACAGAACCACCGGATGGGGCTCTATGATGCCGCGATGATCAAGGACAACCACGTCGCGGTCGCGGGCAGCGTCGGCGAAGCGGTGCGCCGTGCGCGCGATGCCGGGGTCAAACCAATCATTTGCGAGGTCGACCGGCTCGACCAGATCGAACCCGCGATCGCAGCAGGCGCGCATCACCTTCTGCTCGACAATATGTCACCCGAAACCTTGCGCGAGGCGGTGGCGAAGGTCGCGGGCCGCACCGCAACCGAGGCCAGCGGAGGGATCAACCTCGACACCATCGCAGCCAAGGCAGCAAGCGGCGTGGACTATTGCTCGGTCGGCAGACTCACCCAGAGCGCCCCTGCGGCGGATGTTGGGCTGGATTTCGCGCTGGTATGAGGATTGCGCGCGGGCCTAGGCCGTGGCCGATCTGGCTCTTTGCCTCTGCGACGACCTACATTGCCGTCAATCGGCTCATCGGAAGTCTTGGCAATCTCAATGCGACGATGTTCGATTTCCGAAACATGTTCACATTCGTTGAGTGGAACCGCGATCTGGCGATCATTGCCATCTGCGCATGGTTCACCATCGACATGATCCCAGTCATCCTCGTTCTTGCGTTTGCCGCTTCGTTTGCACGTTGGTTCATTAGCGTGATTGCTTTCGTACCCCTCGCGCTGATCCTTGCGAATCTCGAATATGCGAGCACCTATCCGCGGATGCTTTTACCAAGCCTGATGCTGGCTTTTATCCCGCTCGCGCTTGCCGCTTTGCTTTGGACCACGAGGGCAAGCCGATACTTCGCGCAAGGAGGAGCCGATGGTGCGGAAACTGCATAGCTCCATAGCTTTCGTCGTCGCCCTGTTGCTCCCCGCCGTCGGCAACGCCCAAGCATACCAATGCCGCGCGCCGTCCATCTCGAGCGTCCCGCAGATCGCGCCCGATGCTCGCCCCCGCGTCGTGCCGGTCACCGGCTACACCCTCGCGCTGAGCTGGTCGCCTGCCTTTTGCCGGACGCGGCAGGACTCACGCTCGCACCGGGTGCAGTGCTCGGGCGATAATGGCCGCTTTGGCCTCGTCGTGCATGGCCTCTGGCCGCAAGGCGCGCGCGCCTATCCGCAATGGTGCCCCACGAGCCAGCGGGTCTCACCGGCGCAGGCGCGCGCGAACATGTGTATGATGCCATCAACCCGCCTGATCGCGCGGCAATGGGCCAAGCATGGCTCCTGCATGGTCCGCCGGCCCGAGACTTACCTCAACGTCACCCGCGTGCTGTGGGAGAGCCTGCGCATTCCCGATTATGACCGGATCAGCCGCGAGGACGGCCTCACCGCAGGCCGCATCCGTCAGGCCTTTGCCGACGCCAATGGCCGCATGTGGCAGCCGAGCATGGTCGGCGTGAAGCTCAACGAAGACGGTTGGCTGGAAGAAATCCGCCTGTGCTACAATGACCGTTTTCGCCCCACGCGCTGCGATGCGCGGCGGCTGGGCGCGCGCGATGGGCAGAGAGCGCGGATCTGGCGAGGGCTTTGAGCCCAAATTGATCCGCATCAATGACGCGCCTGCATTGATCGGGGCAATATGCGGGCATGATCGAAATCGAAACCATCGCGCCGCACGCGCATCGCATTATCGCCATTGCCGAATTCCGGCAGGGCGACGTCAAAACCCTGCTCAACTTCGTCAAGGAGCGAAACGAATCCGACGGCGGCGGAAACCTGCTCATCGATGTCACATCCATGGCGAGCTTCTCCTTCTCCGCGGTGGCCGAGGAGATCGGCCATATGGGCACCTTCATGAAGTATATTTACGGGCTCGACCGCATCGCGATCATCTCCGACGAGAAGTGGATCCGCACGGCCGCGCGGCTCGAAAGCGCGCTGCTGCCACGGGTCGTCTATCAGGTCTATGACGATGACGAGGCAGAGGCCGCGCGCGCCTGGGTGCTAGAAGAAACCGACCAGCCGCACAGGGGCGCGTTTCGCGAGATCGACAGCGGCAACCCCGCAATCGCGGCTTACGAGCTTTCCGGCAGGCTCGACCGTGAGGAATCCGAGCGCGGAGTGGCGATGGTCAGAGCCGCGCTCGAAGCGCCCGAATGCTCGCGCTTGATGATGGTGATCCGGCATTGGCACGGCTTTGACCCCGACGCCGCGATCAGCCGCAAGGTGATGGTAGGCAAGCTCGAACTGCTGAAGAACCTTGAACGCTATGCCATTGTCGGTGGACCCGCCTGGATCGGCAATCTCGCCGGATTCTTCGGCGCGCTGGTGAAGCCGGCGATAAAGAGCTTTGACCTTGACGAACAGGACGAGGCGATCGCCTGGCTCAGCGAAGGTCTGCCCGATCCGGAGCACGAAATGGCAGGCGAGGTCTGCTCGGCGCCCTGATCGCTCCATCCAGCTATTGACGCTCTGCATTGGGCGGGTCTCGCGCGGCCTGCAAGGTTGCGCCGATAGTCCCGCCGGTGCAGACTGCGCGGTCAGAACGGGCGAGGACGGGAAACACATATGACAAATTGGCGGGGAATTGCGCTGCTACTGGCGCTCGCTTTGGGTGCCTGCATGGCACCGGCTCAGCCCGAGCGCGGCGCTGTGGGAGTGTCGGCTCCGGACGAGCAGACGGTCTATGTGATCCGGCATTTGCAAAAGGCGCAGGGCGATGACCCCGTTCTCACCAGCGAAGGCGCGGCCAATGCGCAAGTGCTGGCCTCAATCCTCGAGGATGCAAACATCACGGGAATCTACTCCACGCCAACACGTCGAACCATGCAAACCGGCGCTCCGCTCGCGGGCCGGATCGGGGTTGAAATCACGCCATACGATCCGCGCAATCCCGATGCTCTGGTTGCTGCTGTCCGCGCTGGCGATGGATCGGTGCTGGTCGTCGGCCACAGCAACACCGTTGGCGATCTCATCACCCGCTTCGGCGGCAACGCTGCGCCCGAACTGACCGAGCAGGATTACGGGACGCTGTTCGTGGTGGCTGCAGACGGGACTGTGAGCGAGATTGAAGTGGAGTGAAGGGAGTTTGCTAGAAGCCCGAGGCCCGAAATGACCTGAATTCACGCAATTCAATTAGTAGTGCAACAATCCCTAGCGCGGCGATAAATGGTCCGGCAGAAAACAACATCCCCGCTAAGAGCTTAAAATCTGGAAGAGGATGGATAAGATCGCGCCACAAAAATTGAGCGCCGACAATGCAAACAATTATTGTGACTGGAATACGCCAAACCAGCCGTTTCTGTTGAAAGGACATCGCTAAGGCCAGAGCGACCAATCCGATGAGCAGAATGAGTAGCGCGTATCTTACTACTGAGCCACTCGAGCCAACATAGATGTCCGCCGCAAGCCAGAAAGCAAGTGCGATGCAGAAAGCAAATGTGAGTCCGATTCTGATCACCGCCGCTCCCTGAAGAACCCGCGCAGCAGCTGCGCCGCCTCATCCGCGCCCATGCCCGAATAGACCTCGGGCGAGTGCAAGCACTGCTCTTGCTCAAACACACGCGCGCCGTGTTCGACCGCTCCGCCTTTGGAGTCGCTGGCGGCATAATAGAGCTTGGAGATGCGTGCATGGCTAATTGCGCCTGCGCACATCGCGCAAGGCTCCAGCGTCACCCACAGCTCGCAATCGGTCAGCCGGTCCTGCCCCAGCGCCTCTGCCGCCATACGCAGCGCCCGCACCTCGGCATGGCCGGTCGGGTCGGGGGGAGAGCGGGTTGCGTTGGCGGCAACCGCAATCACTTCGTCACCGCGCATCACAACCGCGCCCACAGGCACTTCGCCCGCATCGGCGGCTTCATGCGCGGCTTGCAAAGCGCGCTTCATTGCTAGAGGGACCGGCCATTGGTTCATCGTGCATCAGCGCTAAGCCTGACATCGCCACGAATCAATTGACGATTCGCAAGTGGCCCGCTATGCGGCGCGCTTTCCGGAACACCCTAATCGACGGGTCGCCTCTTGGGGCGCTGTTTCCGCCACTGTTAACGAGACGAGAGATATCATGTCGCGGATTTGCGAACTGACTGGCAAGGGCCGCCAGGTCGGCAACAATGTTAGCCACGCCAACAACAAGACCAAGCGTGTTTTCCTGCCGAACCTTCAGAATGTTACGCTGATGAGCGAAAAGCTCGAGCGCAGCTTCAAGTTCCGCGTATCGACCCACGGTCTGCGCTCGGTCGAGCACAATGGCGGCCTCGATAACTGGCTGCTCAAGACCAAGGACGACAAGCTGTCTGCGCGCGCGCTCAAAGTGAAGCGCGAGCTGAAAAAAGCGGCTGTTGCTGCCTGATTGACGCGTGCCTCGGGCCTTTCGAGGTCCGGTCTGCGATCAAAGGGGCGCGGTGTTGGTTCACCGCGCCCCTTTTGCGTGTCAATTTGACAGGTCTGCCGAGAGATCGGTGGCTCGATCGGCAGCTGGATCGAACACCAGCTTGACCAGCAAGGTGCGCTGCTGGATCGAGAAATTGTCGTCCGAGATCACCCAGACTGCGACGGTGCCATCATCTTGCCCACGCACCGCCAGTCCTTCGTAATTCTCAGGCGGGATCACTCCGTCGAAATGAATGAGAACATCCGCGCTCCACTCCGTATCGCTCGAAGTCGGCGGAGTGTCAGCAATCGCCAGCAGTCCGGCAAAGGGCGGCACTCCCCAGACCACGTCACGCATCAACAGCAGGACGCGGCCATCGGGCATTTGCGCGGCGGCAGTGACAACAAAATCCTCTACCGGCACGGTAAAGTCGATTGTGACCGGCGTGCCTCCCTCGACCGGATCACCGGCATAGATCAGCGCTTCACCGCGGCCTTCGGGGATGATGACAAAGCGGCCATCGGAAAGCCGCAGCATCGCCTCTGCCCCCGAATTGACATACCAGTCGACCTCGCCGTCCAGAAAGCGGACCTCTTCGATCTCGCTGGCAACCGAGAAGCGGTGGATCGCATGGGCGCCCTCATAGCCAAGCCAGTAATCACGGCTGACCGGATCGCGCGTGACCGATTCGATGTCCCACAATACGTTTGAGTGCCTCGGCGCAACCAGTTGAAGCACCACACTGGGCGCGCGCATTGCCGGATCGGGCAAATCCGGTTCGGTGAAGGTGAAGCGCGAGCCGCGATCGGAGAAGGCACGCAAATGACCGTCCCTGAGCGGCAGCATCGCCGAAAATCCTCCGAAAAAGCGGCTGGGATCGCTGGTGTAGTGCCAAACGCCTGCGACGTTCCATTGCAGCAGATCGGTCGGTGAGGCTCCGGCGATGCGATTGAACTCGATGCCGGTTGGTAGCGTCCGGGGAACCTCCGTGCGCAGCCAAGTGCCAGGCGCGCACAGGACTGCAAGCGCGAGCGCCGCGAACATTCGCGGTCCGAGCCTGCCGCCTCTTCTCATCTCAGTTCATCGGCCCCGCGAATAGCAGCGGATCGAGCCGCGATAGGTGCCACTTCAGGCTCCAGTGCAGATGCGGACCCGTCGCGCGGCCGGTCGATCCGACATTGCCGATATGCTCGCCCTGACGGACCGCCTGACCTTCCTCGACCACGATGCGTGAGGCATGAAGGAAGGCGCTGTTAAGCCCCTGCCCGTGATCGATGATGATAAGCCCGCCTTCGAGGCTGAATCCGGTCCGCGCGAGCACCACCACGCCGTCAGCGGGCGCGACAAAGGGCACTCCGTTGCCGGGTGCGATGTCGATGCCCGAATGGTAGCCGCCCGGCTCACCGCGATAGATGCGTTGGCGGCCAAAGCGGCCTGAAATGCGCCCTTTGACTGGCCAGATGAAGTCCTGCGACCACCCTTGCGCGCCGGTCTGGCGCTGGCGAGCATCCCAGATCGCGTCGAGTTCCGGCTGGCGGCGCTGCATAAAGCTCGCGCTCGCTCCGCCAGGCCTGCGCGCGACATTGACGCGTTCGATCTGCCAGTCGCGCGGGGTGATTGTCAGTTGCTCGCGCACGATCTCGCCGCCGCCAAGCGTAGCCGTCAGTGCGAGCGAATCGGCGCTGTCACGGTCAAACGCGGCGAAGAATGTGCCGTCGTCTGAAAGTGCGAGCGCCTGATCGCCCAGCGAAGCCTGCACCGTACCTGCTGGCGCTCTGCCGCGAATATAGCCGCCTTGGGTCAGCTCGCCCGAGAACACCCATTCGGGCGGCATCGCGGGTGGAGGGGCTGGCGCGGGTTGTTCCGCCATTTCGGACACGCTCGCCGCCTCGGGCATCGGCTCGCTCGCGCTCTCGGGGGCAGCCGCTTCGCTACCGGTGCAGCTTGCAAGCGCTGTTAGTCCCAAAGCGGCGGGCGCAAATGCAACCCAGATCCTCGAAGACGCCCTCATGCCTCGCCAAGCAGGCGGCGCGTTGCGATCTCGCAAGAGGCATAGGCCTCCTGATGCTCGGCGCTCCAATAGCGCAATTCTTCGAGCGGGATCACCTCTCCCGAAACGGCGCAGAGGACGTGCTGGCCGGGGCGCAAAACGCGGAAACCGGAAGGGCCGTAATAGAGCTTGGCTGCTTTATCGCTGGAGGACATCAACATGGCGTATCTCTTAGCAGCTTTGGCTAGCCGAACAAATCATCTTGGCCCGGTGGCGGTGCAGCTTTGCGTGTTTTTGGCGGCGGTTTGGGAGCCGGAGCGAGAGGCGAAGCGGGTGGGACGGCATCTCCAACGCCGACGCCCAGCTCGCCATCCTTGAATTGCAGGGTAAGCCTGCGCTCTGCCGCCGCCTGCGCCTTGCCGGTCAGCGCCTTGCCCGCAGCATCGCGCACAATCGCATACCCGCGCTCGAGCGGCTTTTCGGGATGAAGCTGGCTCGCAATCCGCGCCAGCGCGGCCAGCCGGTCGCGCGCTGTGGCGATCGGGCGCTCGACCAGTGCAGGTGTGAGCCTCGCACGCTCCAATTGCCGCCTCCCCTCGGCATGGGAGCGGATCAGCACGCTGGGCGACAGGCGAGAAGCGACACCCGCCAGCTGCTCACGTCCCTTGCCCGCACGATCGGTCAGCCCCCGCCGCAATCGCTCGGACAGTTCATCGAGCCGCTGGGCTTGGGGTTGGAGCAGGGCCTCGCCGCTGGGCATCCGGCGGAGCCGTGCCTCCAGCCGCTCGCGCCCCAGTTCCACCGGCCGGTGCACCGCGCGGCGCTGTCTTCCGCCAAAGTCGGTAAGCGTCGCGGCAAGGTCTGCGCGCACCGGCACCGCCATCTCGGCAGCCGCCGTGGGAGTGGGAGCGCGGCGGTCTGCGGCGTAGTCTGCCAGCGTTGTATCGGTTTCGTGGCCCACGGCAGAAATAACCGGAATGGTACATTCTGCAATCGCGCGCACCACCGCCTCCTCATTGAAGCCCCACAGGTCTTCAATCGATCCGCCGCCGCGCGCAACGATCACCACATCGGGCCGCGCCACCGCTCCATCTTCCGCAAGCCCTGAAAACCCTCGGATCGCCCCCGCTACTTGCTCGGCTGCGCCCTGCCCCTGCACCAGAACGGGCCACACAATCACATGGCTGGGGAAGCGATCCGCGAGCCTGTGAAGGATGTCCCGAATAACCGATCCGGTTGGCGAGGTCACAACGCCGATGGTGCGCGGCAGGAAGGGCAGCGGACGCTTGCGCCCTTCTGCAAACAGTCCCTCTGCCGCCAGCCGCGCGCGGGTTTTCTCCAGCAGCGCCAGCAAAGCCCCCTCGCCCGCCAGTTCGAGGCTCTCGATCACGATCTGGTATTTCGACTGGCCGGGGAAAGTGGTCAGCTTGCCGGTTGCGATCACCTCCATCCCCTCTTCGGGGTTGAAGGCAAGGCGGCTTGCATTGCCCTTCCAGATCACCGCATCGAGATTGGCCTTGTCGTCTTTCAACGTGGTGTAGACATGCCCCGAGCGCGGCCGCGAAACCCGCGAAATCTCCCCGCGCACGCGGACATAGCCGAACTGGTCCTCCACCGTGCGCTTCAACGCCTGCGAAATCTCGGTGATCGAGAGCGGCTGGGCGTTGTCGCCCGGTGGCACGCGCGCTAGCAGGCTCTTTGGCAGCCCGTCGGTGTCGGAAGAAGAAGGAGCGCGCGCCATGAATGTCCTGTTGCTTGGTTCGGGTGGCCGCGAACATGCGCTGGCATGGAAGCTGGCGCAATCCCCGTCGCTTACCAAGCTTTACGCTGCGCCCGGAAATCCGGGGATCGCGGAGGAAGCGGAATGCGTTTCGCTGGATGTGACCGACCATAGTGCAGTTGTCGGCTTCTGCCGCGACCATGCCATCGGTCTGGTGGTGATCGGACCCGAAGCGCCCTTGGTTGATGGTCTTGCTGACAGCTTGCGCGCCGCTGACATCCCCGCCTTCGGCCCCTCCAAAGCCGCCGCGCAGCTCGAAGGCTCCAAAGGCTTCACCAAGGATCTCTGCGCCCGCGCGGGCATCCCGACCGGCGGCTATGTGCGCACCCACTCACTCGAAGAAGCAACCGCCGCGCTCGGCAAATTCACTGCGCCCTATGTGCTCAAGGCCGACGGCCTCGCAGCGGGCAAAGGCGTGGTGATCGCTGCGACCGACGCCGAGGCCGAAGAGGCGCTTGCCGACATGTTCGGCGGGCAATTCGGGGAAGCGGGCGCGCAGGTTGTGATCGAGGAATTCCTCGCGGGCGAAGAGGCAAGCTTCTTTGCGCTGACCGATGGTAAGAGTGTGGTCCCCTTCGGCACCGCGCAGGACCACAAGCAGGTCGGCGAGGGCGACGTCGGCCCCAACACTGGCGGTATGGGCGCCTATTCCCCCGCGCCGGTGCTCACGCCGGAACTGCAGGCCCGCGCCTTGGCCGAGATCATCCAGCCGACGGTCGACACAATGGCGGCCGAGGGCATGCCCTATTCGGGCGTGCTCTATGCCGGGCTGATGCTGACCGCGACCGGCCCGCAGCTGATCGAATACAATTGCCGCTTTGGCGATCCCGAATGCCAGGTGCTGATGATGCGTTATCAGGGCGATCTGGCCGCGCTGATGATGGCCTGCGCGAAGGGCAAATTGGCAGGCGCGGAGGCGGATTTCGCAGACAAAACCGCGCTCACCGTGGTGATGGCAGCGAAAGGCTATCCCGGTACGCCAGAAAAGGGCGGCGAGATTGATCTAGGGGCTGCGGCAGCGGGCGGCGCAAAGGTCTTCCACGCCGGAACCAAGGGCAGCGAAGACGGCGGCCTGGTCGCCAATGGAGGCCGCGTGCTCAACGTGACGGCGATGGGCGGCAATGTGACCGAGGCCCAACGCAGCGCCTATGAAGCGCTCGACAAAGTGGACTTTCCGAGCGGCTTTTGCAGGCGCGACATCGGCTGGAAGGAAGTGGCGCGGGAGGGGGAATGATGAAATGGCGGGGACCAAATCGGCGCCCCCGCCATTCTTTAGCACTGATAGTTATCTCTAATCACATCGTTGTAATACGCTCCGGTCGACGAAGCGCCACAGAGTCCGTTCCATACAGAGACTGGAACGCGGCAAAAGTCGTACCCACGCCCACTCGTGAACACTATCCGAAGCCCACCAGAATCGGGATCGTAGCTTGCACTGGTGATAGCTGATGAATTGAAGCTTGCCGTCATCATTAGCGGCTCCAGTCGGGGCGCTTAATCTGCTCCCGTTCTGTCTCACGCGGGTTTCTTCTGGCAAAATTCTCTGTGACAAATTTTCCGTCAACAGAGCTACGGTGCGCCGTTTGGCGCGGCACTTTGCGTCCCATGGCAGGGCTCCTTCTTACGAAGAGGCCTTGACCGATCCGGCAAACGTCAGCAGTCTAACTGACGCTCTTAGAGGAGCCGTTTCGCACTGGGCGGCCTCGAGCTGTACCAGCGAACGATTGGCCGGGCTTTGCTATGCGAAGTCCGGCTTTTCGTTGCCATGCTGCGATCATGAGTAAGACCATTGATTCATGCAAGTGGGACAGGCATGTGGATATCTTTATCCACGCAGATTGCGTTCCATTGCGGAACCAATCAGGAGTGGGACTCGCGGGAAACCCTAGGGTTTCGACGCACGCAAGAGTCATATTTGATTTGGGGATAACGCCCGTTATCCACAGCACCCATCTACGCATCAGGTCTGTGTGACTGCGTTCGGAGCGCGAATCATTGACATTTTCTTCTGATATCAGCGTCTTTTAGTCAGCCTGATTCGCGCTTGGATGGTGTCGCGAATCGGTTGCGTCTTCGCATCTTTCGCCCGCCATCCAGCGCACGAAGCCTCCATACACGTGGTTGCAACTGCCCCACCAATGGCAGCGAGAGCCAACAAATTTGATGCAGATCAATGCGTGGTTGTCGCAAATCTGCTGTTCTCTCAGCATGAGAAGAAGCCCCATTACCGCCGCCTTGCTGACAGCCTTCGCGCTTTCAGCCTGCCAAAACACCGCCGGAGCGCCGTCCGTCGCCTCCACTCCTGTTGATGCTTCCGCGCCCGCCCAAACCGCGCCTTCGCCGCCCGCCTTTGTCGAGGCGGCATGCGGGGGGTGCCACTCGGTTGAACCGCCCTTCCTCTCACCCAATCCCGAGGTGCCCAGCTTTGAAAGCATCGCCAATCGCGAGGGGCTGACCGAAGCGACGGTGGCGAGCTGGCTCACCGACGCGCACAACTATCCCGAGGCGATGGATTTCGATCTGGAGCCCGAACATGTCGAGCAGATCGCGGACTATCTGATCAAATTGCGGCGCGAGGATTACGTGCCGCAGCCGTGATTTTCCTACACGCCCGCCGCCTGATAGATAGCGCCCGGCTCTTTAACATCGTTGGATTGGGGTTCGCATCTGTCAGGTGCGCAGGCACAAAACCGTCTCTTTGCAGGGGCTGGGATTTTTGCCCCAGGACCGTGTAACAGGCGGTCCATGTCTCGACAGGAAAGGTGCCCGATTCCTGAACGAGCACCCTTGGATTGCTGCTAAAGCTTTGCTTCCATGAGAGATTGCATGTCCGCTTCGGGGCGCGGGCCGTAGTGGGAGATGACTTCGGCAGCGGCAATTGCGCCGCGGCGTAGACAGCGTTCGAGCGCTTCACCGCGCGCATAACCTGCAAGGAAGCCTGCCGCGAACTGGTCGCCAGCGCCAGTTGTGTCGATCACTTTCTCGACCGGATCAGCGGCGACCACGGCCTTTTCGCCATGCGCCGATGCAACGGCGCCATCGGCGCTGCGTGTGGCAACCAGCACCGGTACCTTGGCGGCGACCGCGGCAAAGCCGGCGTCAAAATCGTCCTCGCCCGTCAGCGTCGCCAGCTCGCTTTCATTGACGAAGAGGATGTCGATCAGGCCATCATCGATCATCGCGCGGAAATCATCGCCGTGGCGATCGATCACGAAGCTTTCAGAAGCGGTGAAGGCGACCTTGCGGCCCGCAGCACGGGCGACTTCGATTGCGCGGCGCATGGCGCGGCGGGGCTCTTCGGGGTCCCACAGATAGCCTTCGAGATAGAGGATCGCGGCGCTTGCGATCAGATCTTCGTCCAGCGCGGCGGCGGGCAGGAACTGACCCGCGCCGAGGAATGTGTTCATCGTGCGCTCGCCATCCGGCGTGACGAAGATGAGCACGCGGCCCGTCGCCGGTTCGCCTTCGCGCGCTGGCGTGTCGAAATCGATCCCGGTTGCGCGCATATCATGGCGGAACACCTTGCCCAGCTGATCGTCTGCAACCTGGCCGATAAAGGCGCATTGCAGCCCCAATGTCGAAATCCCGGCCAGCGTGTTCGCTGCTGAACCGCCCGACACTTCGCGCGCTGGCGGCATTGCATCATAGAGCTCGTCAGCACGCGCTTCGTCTATCAGCGTCATCCCGCCTCGGTTGAGTTGAAGCTCCTCAATCAGCCCTTCTTCGCAAGAGGCAATGACATCGACGACAGCGTTGCCGATAGCGATGACGTCGTAACGGGTTTCGGAATTTGTATCAGCCAAGGGAAAAGTCCTGTGGTTGCAAGAATGAAGGAAAGATTGCGTGCGCGCCTAGCGGGATGAGGGCCTCAGGCCAAGCATGAATGAGCGCGGATGGGAGTGGAGAAGGAGCAGTGCCCCGTTTGACTTGGAAACGCAGCCTGCGCATGGCTGACCTATGAGCGCGGTTTTCGAAGCCCTTGCCAAAGCGTTTGGCCAGCTGAGTGACACGGCGATCCTGCGCGTAGTGGCGAAGTCGATCCTCGTGACTTTACTGGTCTTCGCCGCACTGGGGATCGCGCTCTACCACGGGCTGATTTGGGTTGGAGCAAGCCAGAGCGCAGCCGCAAATGGATGGATCGAAGCCGCTGCGGCAGTGCTGCTGGTTGCGTTGGCGGGATGGTTCTTGTTCCGGGTCGTGGCGCTCGCAGTCTTGCAGTTCTTCGCGGACGAGATCGTCGCAGCGGTCGAAGCGAGGCACTTTCCCGAAGCCGCTTGCCGCGCGAAGCCACTGCCCTTCCGCCGCGATCTTGCGAATTCATTGCGCGGAGCCGGGCGTGCGATTGGGGTGAACCTGCTGGCTTTGCCGGTTGCGCTGGTGCTGCTCATCACCGGTGTGGGTCCAGCGATCCTGTTCCTGCTCGTCAATGCCTGGTTGCTGGGCCGAGAGCTGACCGACATGGCGTGGCTGCGCCATTGCCAAGGTGACATTGCAGGCAATCCGGTCGCGAGATCTGATCGCTTTATACTCGGAGCCATTGTGGCGGCCATGCTGATGGTGCCGTTTGTCGGGTTCATAGCTCCGATCCTTGGTGCAGCAGCGGGGACGCACCTGACCCACCGGGCCATCGCAGCCCGCGAAGGCGCCGAACATGCTTAGGCTGGCGGTTGCATTCGGGCTTGCCCTCGCTCTCGGCGCCTGTTCGAGCGGGGCGGCCAACGGGTCCTATGTGCGCAGCACTCCAGCGGTTACCCAGCCCGCTCAGACCACTCCCAACCCAGCCTTTCGCGCTCCGCAAGTGATGCGCGGTGCAGGCGTCGACAGCGTGATCGGAGCGGGCGCAAACGATCTGACCAGCCGCTTTGGCGAAGCGCGGATTGACCTCGCCGAAGGGGATGCGCGCAAGTTGCAGTTCACCTCTGACGATTGTGTGCTTGACGTTTATCTCTACCCTCTCGAAGCCAATGCCGCCCCTGTCGCCACCCATGTTGAGGCCCGCGCGCGCGAAGGCGGCGGGGAGGCTGACCGCGCTAACTGCATCGCCGAAGTCGAGAGCGCTGCACGGCGCAGATAGACCCCCGAAAGGTCCGCCGGATTTTGACGCAGTAACTCGATCTTAAGCACACCTGTGCCATGCCCGAAGCACAGGAAAAGGAATTCAGGGCCAAATGACCACGCATTTCACCGATCTCGCGCAGCGCGCCGCTGCCGACGGGCAAGTGACCTCGCAAGAGGTGCTTGCGCTTCGCCGTCAGGGCTGGGGCGATGGTGTCATCCACCGCGACGAAGCCGAGGCCCTGTTTGCGCTCAACAACGCGCTCGATACGCGCGATGAGGAATGGTGCGACTTCTTCGTTCAAGCGATTGGCGAATTCGTGCTCAACGGCAGCGAGCCGCGCCTGCAATGCGACGACAATGAAGCGCAATGGCTGATCGATCAGGTCGACCATGACGGCGTTGTAGAGAGCTTTGTCGAGCTTGAAACCATGGTGCGGATTATTGAGCGCGCTGAAAACGTGTCGACCAAACTCAAGGACTACGTGCTCGCGCAGGTCGAAAAGGAAGTGCTCACCGGCACCGGCCCGACCCGCAATGGCGGCGATCTTTCAGCCACGCATATCTCAACCGCAGAAGCGCGCATCCTTCGCCGCGTGATCTTTGCCAGCGGAGGCTATGGCCCTGCCGCAGTCAGCCGTTTCGATGCCGAAATGCTCTTCCGCTTGAAGGATGAGACAATTGCTGACGAGAACGCGCCTGAATGGGACGATCTCTTTCTCGACGGCGTGAGCAATTACTTGAAAGGCTTCGCGCTCCAGAACGCGCAGCTTGAGCATGGCCGCGCCAAGGAACTCCAATCCTTCATCGCCGACAACAAAGCCAATGTCGGCCGCTTCTTCGGCCAAATGGCCAAGGAAGCGCCCAACGTCGCCAACCATTTCGGCAAGGTCTTCGGCAAGCGCAAGACCGGCCCAAGCTTTGCCGAACAGGAAGCGTCGGGCGAAGCGGTCACCGATTTCGAGCAGGAATGGCTCGACAAAATGATCGAAGCTGACGGCGAGGTTGACGATCTCGAACGCCGTCTGATCGCGCAGATTATCGAAGAGGGCGAGTAAGCGTGCGACCCTAGGTGGTCAGACCATAAAGCTTTCGCCGCACCCGCAAGCGCCCTTGGCATTGGGGTTTTCGAATACGAATCCGGCGGTGAAGTCGTCCTCGACCCAATCCATGGTCGACCCGATCAGATAGAGCACCGAAGCGCCGTCAATGTAAAAGGTGCCGCCAGGTGTCTCGATCTTTTCGTCGAACTTTGCCTCTTCGGTGACGTAGTCGACCGAGTATGCGAGGCCCGAACAGCCGCGACGCGGGGTCGAAAGTTTGACGCCAATCGCGTCCTCAGGGGCTTGGCTCATCAGATGCGCAACGCGCTCCTCGGCTCCTTTGGTAAGGATGATCGCGGCAGGGCGTTCTGCGGTCTTTGTGTCAGTCATCACAGCATTCCCAGTTCGAGGCGGGCTTCGTCCGACATCTTCTCGGGCGACCATGGCGGATCCCACACAAGGTTGACCTCAGCATCGCGGATGCCCGGCACCGAAGCGGCACGCAGCTCGACTTCGCCCGGCATGGATTCAGCGACCGGACAGTGCGGGGTGGTGAGCGTCATGGTGACGATCGCGTCGGCCTCGTCATCGACCTCGACGCCGTAGATCAGGCCGAGATCGTAGATATTGACCGGGATTTCAGGGTCATAAATTTCCTTCAGCGCGTCGATAACCGCCTGCTGGAGATCGCTGCCCGCACCGCCAACCGCGTCCTCGGCAGGTTTGGCCGCGAGGAAGCCTTCGAGATAGTCGCGCTCGCGCTTCTCGACTGGTTCCGTTGCCTGCTCGTCTGGATCAATCGCATCCTCAACCCGTGCGCGCGGCGGCTTTACCACCACGTCATTGGGCGCAGGCGCGGCGACGAAGTCTTTCTCATCATTCGGCTTGTTCATGATGCTTTCCCAAAAATCCGGCGGGTGCGGGTAATCCCGTCAAGCAGCGCGTCGACATCCGCCTCAGTCGAATAGAGGCCGAAGCTCGCGCGCGCTGTGGCGGGGACGCCGAGATAATCCATAAGCGGCTGTGCGCAATGATGGCCTGCGCGGATCGCGACATTGCTCTCATCGAGGATCGTGCCGAGGTCGTGCGGGTGGATGCCGTCGATTGCAAAGCTGACGATGCCAGCGGAGTCTTCTGGCCCGAAAACGGTCACATCGTTCATAGCGACCAACTCGCGCCGCAAGCGCGTCACAAGGCTGGTTTCCGCCTCGTGCATGGCATTGAACCCAACTTCAGCGACGTAATCGGCAGCAGCGGCAAAGGCGATTGCCTCGGTAATAGCGGGGGTGCCCGCCTCAAAGCGCTGCGGTGGCGCATCGTATGTGGTCTTTTCGAAGGTAACGCGGTCGATCATCGAGCCGCCGCCTTCCCATGGCGGCATGGCCTCAAGAATGTCCGCGCGCGCCCATAGCGCACCGATCCCGGTCGGGCCGTAGAGCTTGTGCGCGCTGAAAACATAGAAGTCGCAATCGAGCACCGCGACATTCACCGGCATATGCGGGACCGCCTGACAGCCATCGAGCAGCAGCTTGGCCCCCACTTTGTGAGCGAGCTCAGCGGCGCGCCGCGCGTCGAGCACGCTCCCTAGAACGTTTGAGACATGCGCAAAGGCAACCAGCCTATGGCGCTCGGTCAACATCGACTCTGCTGCATCGAGGTCGATCCGGTGATCGGAGGTCAGCGGCACAACATCGATTTGCGCGCCCACAGCCTCTGCGAGCATCTGCCACGGGACGATATTGGAGTGGTGCTCGAGCTGCGAAAGCAGAATGCGGTCGCCGGGTTTAAGGTTCGCCCTGCCCCAGCTGTTCGCAACCAGATTGATCGCCTCGGTCGCGCCGCGAGTGAAGACAATCTCGTTGTCGCCGCCTCCGACAAATTGCGCAATCCGTCGCCGCGCAGCCTCATAGGCCAGAGTCATGTCGGCAGAGCGCGAATAGACCCCTCGGTGAACCGTCGCGTAATCCTCGCCCATTGCGCGCGCCATCGCCTCAATCACCTGGCGAGGCTTTTGCGCGGTCGCAGCGGTGTCGAGATAATGCCACGGCGCGCCTTCGCGAGTCACAAGACCGGGAAAGTCAGCGCGCAAGTCGCGGGTCAAGGTCGAAGGGGCATTCACAGCGATGCCCCCTCCAGCGCTTCAAGCGCCGCATTGAGCAGCTTCTCGCGCTGCGCTTCGTCATCGAGTTCGACAAGCGCATCGCCGATAAAGGCCTGCACCAGCAGCTTCTTCGCCTGATCAGGCGAGAGCCCGCGAGCGGCCATGTAATAGCGCGCGGCTTCATCGAGCTGACCGACGGTCGCGCCATGCGCGCATTTCACGTCGTCAGCGAAGATTTCGAGCTGCGGGACCGCATTGGCGCTTGCGCCGGCTTCGAGCAGCAGGCCTTTGAAATCCTGCGCGGCATCGGTCTTTTGCGCATCGCGCGCGACTTTGATCTCGCCGAGGAAATTGCCGGTGGCACTGCCCCAATGGACCGCGCGGACCGTCTGGTTGCTGGTTGCTTGGGGAGAGGCGTGGACGGTTTGAGTCACGAATTCGCGCACTGCATCGCCGCCGCCGATCGTAACGCCGCCAAATTCAAAGTGCGCGCCCTTACCGAGCCTGATTTCCACTTCAACGCGGGTGAAGTCTGTGCCCCGGATAGTCGCAAACAGCTCTGCGCGCGCGCCCTCGCCCAGTGTCAGACGAATGCGATGCAGCTCCGGCTGGTCGCTGCCGACGATCATGCATTCGCGCAGGCTCTCGCCATCGCCAAGCGTGATCTCGCGCCATTGGCCAAGCGCCTCCACCCCGATCCGTGCCATTGCATCGGTATCGGAATAACGCCACGCCTCATCGCGCCGCGTGGGAAGAGCCGCCACTTCAGGCATCAGCCATCACCGCGTCATAGCCTTCATCTTCGAGGCGCAAGGCCAGTTCTGGGCCGCCCGTCTGGACAATCCGCCCACCGGCCAGAATGCTCACACGATCGGGCTTCACCACATCGAGCAGGCGCTGGTAATGGGTGATCAGCAACACGGCCTTATCGGGGCTGCGCATGATCGCGTTGATCCCGTCGCCGACAACGCGCAGGGCATCGATATCGAGCCCGCTATCGGTTTCGTCGAGCACTGCAAAGGCGGGGTTGAGAATGCCCATCTGGACCATCTCGGCACGCTTCTTCTCACCGCCGGAAAAGCCGACATTCACCTGCCGCTTGAGCATTTCCATGTCGAGTTTGAGCAGCGCGGCTTTTTCCCGTGCAAGCTTGAGAAAGTCGCCGCCCGAAAGCGGTTCTTCGCCGCGATATTTGCGCTGCGAATTGGCCGCTTCGCGCAGGAACTGGACGTTGGAAACACCCGGAATCTCAACCGGGTATTGAAATCCGAGGAACAGCCCAGTCGCCGCGCGCTCATGCGGGTCGAGTTCGAACAGATCTTCGCCCTTGAACGTCACCGAACCAGCAGTCACGTCATATCCCGGCTTGCCGCCCAGCACATTGGCGAGCGTCGACTTGCCCGCGCCATTGGGCCCCATAATTGCATGGACCTCGCCCGCTGCGATTTCGAGGCTCAGGCCTTTGAGTATCTCTTTGCCGTCAACTTCGGCGTGAAGGCCTTCAATCGTTAGCACCGCGTGCCTCCGTTTCCTGTTCGCGCCGCTGGTGTGCGGCCTCTGCTGCCTCTGCGGTTGCATCGGTGCGCGCTTTCACGACCGAAGCATCGTGCAGTTCGAGCACGAGCCCGCGCGGCTTGTTTTCTTCGTATTGCTCCTGTGCCGCCTGACTTCGATCGAGGAAGAAGGTGAATTGCTGATCGAGATCGGCCCCGCGAGCAATGTGGATGCGGCCAATATGTTCAAAGATCTCGCGCACATCATCGGCGCTGTAGTCGGAATATTCACTGCGCCCTGCCAGAGCCGCCGTGGCGGCATCCTGCGCTTGAAGAGATACTTCCTCGCAGCTCGGCACATCAGAGCGGTGCTGAATTTCAAAATCAGCCTCTCCCCTCACCTGGCGCATTCGGCCGGAAAGACAGCGACGATAATCTTCGACAAAGGGCTGGATCAGACGCGGATATTCGAGCGTCCAGGTTTCGGGCGTATCGTTCGCGATCGCCACCGGTGCCTGTCCAACGCCCTGAAGCGCCATCAAAGGTGCGAGTATAAGTGAAAGGCTGGTCATTGGGCCTCATCCCGTTTGCTTGTGCCTGACTGGAAGTTCGAGCGGTGTTCGCTTCTTGCTTGTCGTTTGTCGTCAATCCGCATGCGCATTCCGGCGGTGATCCGCTGGAGGACAGGGTCGATGTCCTCGAGTATGTCGCTGGCTTTGAGCCGCATCACGCGGATGCCGACGCTTTCAAGGCTCTTGTCCCTGCGCTTGGCGAGCGCTTCGTCCTGATCGTCCTCATCGATCATGATCGCCATGCCAAGATTGTGGCAATTGAAATCAACAATCGCGCTGCCGACGACGGCAAAGCGCTTGAAGGTGTAGCGGCCAAGATCCGCCTTGGCGAAACGATCGGCCAGAGCCTTGTGCGCAGGCGAAGCAAACCGCTTCATCTCGCGCGCACGATCATGCAGCTCGTCGAGACGCTTGTCCGAGATTTTCCACCCGCGGCCCTTCTTGTTGAGGCTGGGCGTGATTTCCGACGGATCGCCGAGTTTGAGGGTTTTGCGGTCAGTCATCGAATTGCTTGGCCCATTTTGGAAGCGAGTCTTTCCTAGTCCAGCTCAAACTAAATACTCGGAACATTAGTGAAGACGCGGGGTCGGTTTGCCCGTCATTAAACAATTGGCGAGCGCCGGCAGAGGCCTTTTGGATATAACCCAAAATTTCATTTGGAACCCTCGTCCCGTATTCCACTAGTCCTTGGTCAAACCGATCGAAGTGCCAGTCGATGTCATAGAGCCAAGGAATTTGACTGTGGGCATCGCCACTGAAGGTTGGCTGCGGGAGTTTGATCGCCATGACGAGCCAAAAGTCCTTGACGTCCTTGAGCCGCGTCAGTCCGATTCCCCGCTCAGCGCGTTGAGATTCTTCAGCGTAAATCTTTTCGAAGTCGTCGCGGGTTCTCCAATGGTAACATTGGTGAAACTTCTCGGAAATCTCCTCCTTTGTGAACGTCACCCCACACTCCCTTCCAGCGAGATCGCCAGCAGCTTCTGCGCCTCTACAGCAAACTCCATCGGAAGCTCTTTCAGCACGTCCTTCGCAAAGCCGTTGACGATCAGCGCGACCGCTTCCTCCTCGTCCAGTCCGCGCTGCATTGCGTAGAACAGCTGTTCGTCGCTGATTTTGGAAGTTGTCGCCTCGTGCTCGATCTGCGCGCCGGGGTTCTTCACCTCGATATAGGGCACAGTATGCGCGCCGCTTTTGTCGCCGAGCAGCAGGCTGTCGCATTGGGTGAAGTTGCGCACACCCTCGGCCTTCGGTCCCACGCGGACGAGGCCGCGATAGGTGTTGTTCGAATGGCCCGCGCTGATGCCTTTGGAGATGATGGTCGAGCGGCTGCCGCGCCCGTTATGGATCATCTTGGTTCCGGTATCGGCCTGCTGGTAATTGTTGGTCACCGCGACCGAGTAGAATTCGCCGACGCTGTTCTCGCCATTGAGCACGCAGGACGGATATTTCCACGTTACCGCGCTGCCGGTTTCGACCTGCGTCCAGCTGATCTTGGAGCGGTCGCCCTGACACAGGCCGCGCTTGGTGACGAAATTGTAGATCCCGCCCTTGCCCTCGGCATCGCCGGGATACCAGTTCTGGACGGTGGAATATTTGATCTCGGCATCTTCCATCGCGACCAGTTCAACCACGGCGGCGTGGAGCTGATTTTCGTCGCGCATAGGTGCAGTGCAGCCTTCGAGATAGGAGACGTAAGCGCCCTTCTCCGCGATGATCAGCGTGCGCTCAAATTGGCCGGTGTTTTCGGCATTGATGCGGAAGTAGGTCGACAGCTCCATCGGGCAGCGCACGCCCTCGGGGATGTAGACGAAGGTGCCGTCGGAGAAGACCGCTGCGTTGAGGCAGGCGAAGTAATTGTCGCGCTGCGGCACGACTTTGCCGAGCCATTTCCTGACCAGTTCAGGATGCTCTTTCAGCGCCTCACTGATCGAAAGGAAGATCACGCCCGCTTTCTTGAGTTCCTCACGGAAGGTGGTGGCGACCGAGACGCTATCGAATACGGCGTCCACGGCCACTTTCTTCGCGCCCTTTACGCCGGCCAGCACTTCTTGCTCACCCAGCGGAATGCCCAGCTTGTCATAAACGCGCTTAATTTCGGGATCGAGATCGTCAAGCGAATCCAGCTCAACCTTCTTTGTTGGGGCGGCGTAATAATAGGCGTCTTGGTAGTCGATCTTTGGATAACCGACCTTCGCCCAATCAGGCTCTTCGAGTGTTTGCCACAGACGGAACGCTTTCAGCCGCCAATCGAGCATCCATTCCGGCTCACCCTTTTTGCCGGAAATAAAGCGCACCGTGTCTTCGGTGAGGCCCTTCTCCGCGAATTCGGTTTCGATGTCGGACGACCAGCCGTGCTCGTATTCGGCTGCCGCTGCTGCGGCGTCCTTGGCATCTTGGTCCATCTCAGGCTTAAGGTCGAGATTGTCGGTCATGCCGCGTGTTCTTTCAGGGGAGGCGTGGCAGTCGGGCGCAGGTGATCGAGCGTGATATCCGCCAGTGCGCCGCGCAATTTGTCATTGATGAGGGGCCAGTGCGGTTTCATCGAGCAGCCCACTTCGTATTCGCATTCGCCGTTGTCGATGCAGGCGGTGAGGCCGATCGGGCCTTCGACTGCCTCGACAATGTCAGCGACATTGATCGCTGCCGCAGGACGGCCAAGCTGCAACCCTCCACCTGCACCGCGCACAGAACGCAGCAGACCCGCTGCCGTGAGTTTTGAGACGAGGCGCTGCACCGTCGGCACTGGCAATCCCGTCTCGCTCGCCAGTTCTGCCGCACTTACGCGGCCATCGCCGCAATGGGTCGCGGCCTGGCACATCGTAATGACGGCATAATCGGCAAGGTTGGAAAGGCGCATGAGGGGGCAAAATCCGGCTTATTGCGAATGGTTCTTAAATCGGACTGAATCAGTCGGATTTCAAATACGCAGCCTTTGCTCCGATTTCAACCAGAGTCTTTCGCTCCGATATTGCGGTAGTGCTTAAGACGGTCGAGATTCTTCATTCGCAACATCGTCTGGAACAACGGTTCCCCCGCTCCGCCAAGCCGGGCGGGTGTGTATCCGCAATACCGCCGGATTTCGCGGATCATGTGCGGCTGATCGTAGAATGCCGCAGCGATTTCCGCCTCGCCTTCGTCGGTCAGATCGGGTTGCGAAAGCAGGTTTGCAGAGCGGATCGCCCGCATCTTGCGCGCCAAAGCTGCCGGGGTGAAGCCAAAATAGCGCGTTACGAGCCGCTCAGCCTGACGGCGTGAATAGTTTAGTGTTGCAAACAAGCTCTCGACGTCGGGGTTAAGCGAGGAGCCCAGCCAGCCAAGCGTACGCTCGATCACTGCTTCATGGGCGGCCGCAATCGGTTTGATCCTCGGCGCAATCCATTCGCCCAGCTCGCGGCAAGCTTGTTCGCCGCTGGTTTTGCCGCTGCGATAGCGATGATTGAGATCATCTGCGAAACCATCGACTTCGTCACCGAGTATGTCGTGAGCAGGCAACAAACGGTTGAGCGACGTATTGGCTGGCACACGTGCCAGTGACGCCCAGCCAAGTGGTGACAGCGAAGCTCCGAATGAATGCCAAGGCCCTTCGATCCGAAAAGGCGCTGCAACCTCGAAGCCGCTGAACATAGCGACGCCGCCTTCAACCGGTTGCGCATGCGCTCCGAAAGTGATCTCACCTCGGCCTCGCGGCGTTAGGAACAACTGGCCAAGAGCGCCCGGGTGGCGGTCGACGATCTCATCTTCGTCCCACTCGAAATGAAAGAGCGCGAGAACATGGCGCTCCAGCCCGGCTGGTGGGTCGTAATAGGTGAGCTTAAAGCGGTCATTGCTCGCGTCCTGGCGAGCATAGTGGGACGGTTCGGCCGACCCGGTGCGACCCGTCGGCCGACCCGTCCCCAGTGCCTCTGCGACAGGCGCTGCTGGACCGCGCGAACGCGGCCCTTGCTTGTTTGAATATCCGCGCTGGGTCATAACGCCTTGTATCTGAGCGACATGCTTTATCCAACGCGCTTTGGAGCGAGATTGCTCCTAATTCGCACGAACCTCTTCAACCCATGCCATCACATTCTCTTCCATGATCGAAAGCGGGACCGGCCCGCTGGTGAGGATCGCATCGTGGAAACCGCGAATGTCGAAATCCTCGCCCAGTTCCTCGCGGGCGCGGGCGCGCAGCTCCATGATCTTGAGCTTGCCGATCATATAGGCGGTCGCCTGACCCGGCGTGGTGATATAGCGCTCGATCGCCTTAACAATATCGCCCTGCGGGTTGGGCGTGTTGTCGGTGAGATACTGGATCGCTTCTTCGCGGCTCCAACGTTTGGAGTGGATGCCGGTATCAACCACCAGACGGCACGCGCGCCATAGCTCCATCCCGAGCCGCCCGAAATCGGAATAGGGATCGGTGTAGAAGCCCATATCCTTGCCCAGTTCCTCCGAATAGAGGCCCCACCCTTCTGAATATGCTGTCACTCCGCCAAACCGGCGAAAAGCGGGCAGATCGCCCAGTTGCGTCTGGATGGAGAGCTGCAAGTGATGGCCGGGAAGGCCCTCGTGATAGGCCAGCGCCTCCATCTCGTTCTTCGACATATCGCGCAGATTGTAGAGATTGACGTAATAGGTGCCCGGCCGCGATCCGTCGGGAGCGGGGCGTTGGTAGAACGCCTTGCCCGCGCTACGCTCGCGGAAGGCTTCGACTGGCTTGATCACCAGCGGATCGGTCGGAAGCACACCGAAGAATTCGGGCATACGCTCCGCCAACCGGTCAATGGCCGCCTGCGCATCGGCAACATATTCCTCTCGGCTGGTGTAAAAGAACTGATCGTCGGTGCGGGTGTATTCGAAGAAGTCCTGCAAACTGCCTTCAAAGCCGACCTGCGCCATGATTGCGCGCATCTCGCCATGAATCCGCTCGACTTCGCGCAGGCCGATATTGTGGATCTCGTCTGCGGTGAGATCGGTGGTGGTGTAGCTTTGCAGCAGCGCCGCGTAATAGGCCTCACCCTCGGGCAAGCGCCAGATGCCGTCATCGGTGGGCGCGATGGCTTGCTGGCGGCGCATCTCCTCTAACAGGCGTTGATAGGCCGGCCGCGCCGAATTGTTCCATGCTTCGCGCGCCAATTCTGAAAGGTAGGTCGTCTCGCTTTCACCAGCCACACCTGCTGCCGGAAGGTCCGGGGTCAGCGGGGCGAGCTTTGCGTCGAAATCTTCGAGGATCGCATTGTTGTCGCCCGCTTCGATCAGCGCTTCGAGATCGGCTATGACATAGGGATAGACCCAGTCAGGCGGCATCACACCAGCATCGGCTCGTTCTCGCGCTTCGGCAATGAGAGCGTCGAGTTGCGGACCAATGCCTTCAATCCGCGAAACATATGCTTCGGCATCTTCTAGGGTGCTTACGCGGTGAATGTTGATCAGGAAGGCCGGAATATTGGTGTGCGCGCCGCGCCGGTGATCGAACAGAAAGCCATATTCGCGGTACGGGTATAGCGAGGCACGGCGTTCACCGAGCAGCTCGAACAGCCGATAGGACAAGGCATCCTGATCGGACAGAGCAGTGACATCATATCCCGTCTGCATCTGCGCAACGGCGTCCTGCAGAAGCTGGAAATCGGCGGCGTCAGCTGCATCCGAAACTTCATCCCAGCGGCCATAATCCGCGTCGCGTATGCCTCGATAGGCCTTTCCGATTGGCGACATTTCGAGCCGCGCAGCGTCATAGCCGGCAAAATGTTCAGTCAGAGCCTGTGAATTGGAGGGGGCTGCGTCAGCGGCCACAGGATCGGGTGCTGGCGCGCTGGCGACCGGTGCTTGCGACATATTCGCGCAGCCTGCCAGAGCAATCGCCGCTAGCGAGGCTGTAAACAAGGTGAATGTGGGAGAAGCAAAGCGGCGCATGATAATCTTCCTTTTGTCCTCGAAAAGAAAAGTGAACGGGTTCAGATGCGCGGCGGGAAGTCCTGCCAGAATGCTCTTCTCAGCCTCCCAACTCGCGCAGATTTTTGGGGTCGATCATTTCCGACAGATATGGGCTATCGCTGTCACGCAGCCGCGCAGGGGTGCGTCCGACAAAACGATTGATTTCGCGGATCATATGCGACTGATCGAAAAAGGCCTCGCCCAGTTCAGCCTCGAACTCAGGTGTCAGCGACGGGAAAGAGAGCAGGGCCGCTGCTCGCAATGCGCGATACTTGCGCGCAAGCGCCTGAGGCGAAAGGCCGAAATAGCGCTCAGTGAGCCGCTGAACCTGCCGTTCGGAATAGGCTGCTCTTTCCAGCAAGTCGGAAAGGTCGGGGTTCAGCGAAGACCCTAGCCAGGTATTCACCACCTTGATGAGATCGGCGTGGCGCGAATTGATCGGCTTGACCTTGTTGCCGATATATTCTGCCAAAGCGAGCGCGCAGTCGCGACCGGTCATTTCGCCCGTGCGATATTGATTGTTGAGGCGCTCTCCCAGCTTCACAACATCATCACCCAGAATTTCGCTCGCTTCGCGCAGCCGGTCGCGGTGTTCGCCAGCATGAAGGCCAGTCAGCGAAGCCCAACCAAGCGGCGTCAAAGCCGCGCCCATAACATGAAACGGCCCGTCGACCACAATCGGATTCGCGGTCGAAAGGGGCGTCATCATCGCGATTTCCGGATTGGGGTCACGGTGGCCTGCACGAAAATGCATCTCGCCCTTGCCGTGCGGGAAAATCGCAAGGTGGCCGACGGATGCGGGCTGAACGTCGCGGATCTTCGTTTCGTCGCAGCGGAAATGATAGAGCGTGGTAACGTAGTCACTGATCGCCGCAGGCGGCGCGATATAGTCGACAAAGATGAGCGAGCTTTCGGTAAGCTCGAACCCAATTTCGCCCATGTCGATGCCGTCTTCGGCTTCTATCTGTTCTTGGTATTGAACCATTTCAGTCGCCCCGTGAGGAAGCGTGTAACGGCTTTGAGATTGTTATGACACAAAAAAAGGGCGGCTCCACGAAAGAACCGCCCGTTTGAGTTGAGGAACTCTTTGCATTGCTGCTTCGAGCCCTTCGGGTCGCAGGAAGGTGTCTAGACGGGGTCGGCCACGAAGAATTGTATGCAAACGACAAGGTTGGCGGTTCAGTCATTCTCGCAAAGTTTTGAGCAGTTTGCCCCTACCGTTCGGTAGGGGCGGCGCGACCATCAAGGCTCGACAGCGCGGCCAAAATTTGGCTTAGGCGGCTGCGATGATCTTAACTCCCAAACTCTTCAGTCTCGTCCGACCCGCAATCTTTGCGCTGGATTCTGAAACGGGCCACCGGTTGGCGATCCGCGCGCTCAAGGCGATGCCAGCGAGGCGCTCGCGCCAATCGACTGCAGCGCTGGCGGTCGAAGTTGCCGGGCTGCAATTTCCCAATCCGGTTGGCGTTGCAGCAGGATTCGACAAAGATGGAGAAGTGCCGGATCCGCTGCTTGGCTTGGGATTTGGGTTTACCGAAGTCGGATCGCTCACACCTTTGCCACAGACAGGCAACCCCAAACCGCGGCTTTTCCGCTTGGTAGAGGACCAGGCGGTCATCAACCGAATGGGCTTCAACAATGGCGGGGCTGAGGCGGCTTTGGTCCGCATGAAAGCGCGGCAGGGCAAGCCCGGAATTGTTGGCATCAATATCGGCGCAAACAAGGATTCCGACGACCGGATCGCCGACTACGCAAAGATGGCGCAGCTTATGACGCCTTATGCCAGCTACCTTGCGGTCAATGTGTCGAGCCCCAACACGCCGGGCCTGCGGGCCTTGCAGGACGAAGGCGCACTTAGCGCACTGATCGACGGTGTCATCGAGGCGCGCGATGCGGTTGCCCAAGGCGATGCGCCGCCAGTTTTCCTCAAGGTCGCACCAGATCTGGAACCAGCGGATATCGACGCCATAGCGCGCATTGCGCACGACAAGCAGTTGGGTGCGCTGATCGTTTCTAATACTACGATTTCGCGCCCGAGCTTGTCCTCACGTCATGCAAGTGAAGCGGGAGGCCTCTCAGGCGCACCCTTGCGTAAACTGGCGCTCAAGCGATTGCGCGATTTCCGCCAGGCGACTGGAGGCGGCGTGCCGCTCATCGGCGTTGGCGGGATAGCGAGCGCCGAGGATGCGTGGGAGCGTATTCGTGCAGGTGCGAGCCTCGTCCAGCTCTATTCCGCAATGGTCTATCATGGCCCTGGACTTGGCGCACAGATTGCGCGCGGGTTGGAGCGCCTGATGAAGCGCGACGGCTTTACACGGCTTGCCGATGCGGTGGGAAGCGAATAGCGAGGGTTCGATATGTTCAAACCGCTCGCACTGCTTTCGCCCCTTGCCCTGCTGCTGACCGGCTGCGCGGATTACGCCAACCCGATTGCTGCCTCCGCCGCCGGCGTGACAGAACCAGCCACCAGCGCGACACAAGGTGCTGTGAGCAGTGCAGACCCGCGTGCGACCGCAGCCGGAGAAGCCATTCTCGCACAGGGCGGCTCCGCAACCGACGCCGCCATCGCGGTGATGCTCGCGCTCACGGTCGTCGAGCCGCAAAGCTCCGGCATTGGCGGAGGCGGCTTTATGATCCACGCGGGCGCCGATGGGGTCACAACGATTGACGGGCGTGAGACAGCGCCTGCAACTGCAACCGGCGCGCGCTTTCTTGATCAGAATGGCGAAAGGCTGCCCGGATCGATCCGGACCACCTCAGGCCTGAGTGTTGGGGTGCCCGGAAACATCGCGCTCGCAGCCGATGCGCATGCGAAATATGGCAAGCTGCCTTGGGCTGACCTGTTCAAGCCCGCCATTGCGCTTGCCCGCGACGGGTTTGTAATGAACCGCCGCCTTCACGGCACGCTATCGGACCGGCTAGAGCGCGCAGGCAAAACCGAAGCAGCGCGTGCGATCTTTTTCGGAGCGGATGGCAACCCGCTACCTGTGGGCACCCGCATCACCGTCCCCGATCTTGCCGATACATTCGAAAGGCTGGCAGCGGACGGCCCTGGTGCGTTCTATGATAGCTCGGCGCAGGAATTCGCCGATTATGTCGCGGGCGAGACGCCACAAGATGGCCGGCTCGCCCCATCCGATGTCAGCGCCTACACCGCCAAGCTGCGCGATCCGGTGTGCAGCCCCTATCGCAGCTATACGGTTTGCGGGATGGGTCCACCCTCCTCTGGCGGTGTTGCGGTCGCACAGATGCTGGGCCAGCTCGAACGCTTCGACATTGCCGCACTCGGGCCGCAAAGCCCTGAATTCTGGCACCTGTTCGTTGAATCCCAGCGGATCGCCTATGCCGACCGCGAGCTCTATATTGGCGATGCCGACTTCGTCGAAGTGCCGGTCGCTGGCCTGATCGACCGCGACTACATTGCCTCGCGCAGCGCTATGATCGATCCCGCATCTGCACTCGATTCGGTCGAGCCGGGAACACCTCCCGGAGCCCCGCTTGCTCGCGCGGATGGTGACGAGCCAGCCGAGAACGGCACCACCCATTTCTCAGTCGTCGATGCAGATGGCAGCGCGGTGAGCTACACCTCCACTATCGAAGGCGCATTCGGTTCGGGCCTCCATTGGGGCGGGTTCTACCTCAATAACGAGCTGACCGATTTCAGCCTATCGCCCGAGATTGACGGAATGCCTGTCGCCAACCGCGTCGAAGGCGGAAAGCGCCCGCGCTCCTCGATGGCGCCGACTATCGTGTTTGACGAGAACGGTGAGGTGATCCTTGTGATCGGCGCAGCCGGCGGTCCAACGATACCAGTGCAAGTTGCTCGCTCGATCATCGGCGTGCTCGATTTCGGGATGAGCGCCGAGGAGGCCCTTGGCCTTCCGCTCATCATGGCCTTCGGACCCACTGTCATCACCGAGGAAGGTAGTGCAATCGCATCAATGGTCGATGACCTGCGCGCACGTGGCCATAGCCAGATTCGCCTGCTTTCACCGCGGGGCAAGGCCAACGCACTGCTGCGCACCGAAGATGGCTGGGAATCCGCTGGAGACCCGCGCGTCGCCGACCTGCTCGGCTACGAATAGAGCGCTGCTCTCGAGCCGTCGGTCGGTGCCCGGCTGCCACGACTAGCGATTGCAATGCTTGCCGCTAGGGCAATGTGGCTCTAATTCGCATTACCATGTAGATTTGTCGCGCGCTCGCGAGAGGCTGGATGCAGTCCCATCGAGCCGGGAGAGGAGTCATTGTCCGTGCACGCCCCCAATACGCCGCCCATCGTTGATCCAAGCGACGACCCGATCCTTCAGGACGTCGACCGCGCGAGGAACCTTGTCGAACTGTTTCTGATGCGCGCCGACGAGAAGGGCGATGCGCCCTTCCTCGGCCGCCGGGAAGATGGCGAATGGCGTACGCAAAGCTGGAGTGAAGTGGCTGAGCAGATTTGCCTGCTTGCCGAGAGCCTGCGCCGCATCGGACTGAAATATGGTGAGCGGGTCGCGCTGGTCTCCGAGAACCGCCCCGAATGGTGCATCGCCGATATTGCAATCATGGCCGCTGGCTGCGTTTCTGTGCCGACTTACATCACCAATACCGAGCGTGACCACGCGCATATCCTCGATAATTCGGGTGCACGGGCAGTGGTCGTATCGACGGAGAAACTGCTCGCGCCGGTTGTCGGTGCAATCGGGCGCACAGGAATTGTCGATCATGTGATCGGCATCGATGACCTACACCGCAAGCAATCAAGCAGTTTTGAATATCACAACTGGGCTGATCTGGTCGTTGGCGATGCGGCGGCTGCCCGTAAGGCGGTCGATGAGCGCATCGCCAAGATTGCTCGCGGTGACACCGCATGCCTGATCTACACCAGCGGCACGGGTGGCGCCCCGCGCGGAGTGATGCAGCATCATGGTTCGATCCTGTGCAATGCCGCTGGCGCCGCTGAAATTCTGATCAATGATTTCGGGATCTCGGATGAACGTTTCCTCTCCTTCCTGCCCCTGAGCCATGCTTACGAGCATACCGGAGGGCAATATCTGCCAATCGCGGTGGGGGCGGAGATTTTCTATTCCGAGGGTCTGGAGAAGCTTGCCTCGAATATCGAGGAAACCCGCCCGACGATCATGGTCGTGGTCCCGCGCCTGTTCGAAGTGTTGCGCACCCGGATCATGAAGCAGGTTGAGAAACAGGGCCGCGTTGCCAACTTCATGATGGATAGCGCGCTCAAGATCAGCGAAAAATCGAAGGACGGCAAGAAGCGCAAGCGCGACCGTCCGCTTGATCTGTTGGTCGAAAAGACGCTTCGCCCGAAGATTCGCCAACGCTTTGGCGGCCGGATGAAGGCGATGGTTTCAGGCGGCGCTCCGCTCAATCCTGAGGTTGGCAATTTCTTCGAAGCCATGGGCCTGACCATGCTGCAAGGCTATGGCCAGACCGAAGCCGGACCTGTGATGAGCTGCAACCGGCCCAAGACCGGCCTCAAGATGGACACAGTTGGCCCTCCCATGCGGGGGGTCGAGATCAAGATCGCTGAGGATGGCGAAATCCTGTGCCGGGGCGAGCTGGTTATGCACGGCTATTGGCGCAACGAGGCCGAGACCGAGCGCACCATCGTCGATGGCTGGCTGCACACAGGTGATATCGGCCATCTTGATGAAGCTGGCCGGATCGTCATCACCGACCGCAAGAAAGACATGATCGTCAACGACAAGGGCGACAATGTTGCCCCGCAAAAGATCGAGGGCATGCTGACGCTCCAACCCGAGATCGCGCAGGCGATGGTGAGCGGCGACAAGCGGCCCTATGTGGTCGGTCTGATCGTGCCTGATGCTGAATGGGCGCTCGAGTGGGCGCGCGCCAATGACGAGAAATTCGACATGGCCGCCTTGCAAGATTTACCCGCCTTCAAACAGGCGGTGCGCAAAGCCGTTGACCGGACCAATGTTGATCTGTCGGTGGTCGAGAAAGTACGCCAGTTCGCTTTTGCGGACGAGGCGTTCTCAATCGACAACGAGGAAATGACCCCGAGCATGAAGATCAGGCGGCACAAGATCCGCGACCGCTACCAGGATCGGGTTGACGGGCTGTATCGTTGATGTCGAGTGCTGGCCGAGTGTTGAGCCTAGGCGCATGCGCTCTTTTTGCAGCCACGGCAGTCTATGCCAGCACGCCGCAACTTCCCGATGCGCTCGCGGCGGGATGGGAAGGAGAGCCGGTTTGTGAGCTGCAACATGAAACGCAGACCCACCGCGTCCTTCGCTGCACTTTCCCTCCCGGCGTGGGGCATGAACGCCACTTTCACCCCGCACATTACGGCTATGCGCTGAGCGGCGGTACGATGCAGCTAACCAGCGAGCAGGGTGTTCGCGTGGCTGAAATCTCCACCGGCTCGCATTATTCAAGCAATGGGGTCGATTGGCACGAGGTCGTGAATATCGGCGAGACGACCGTGACCTATCTCATCGTCGAAGAGCTCTAGGCTGCTTCAGCCTCTTCGACATATTCTGGATAGAAACTCGGGCTTTTGTTCGACCAGCCCGGTGCAGTTGCAGCCGCTTCGCTCAGGCTTTGAAGCAATGTTTTGCGATGCTGCGGGCGGATCAATGGCAGAGCTGCTGCGGCACAGAATGCTGCGGGCAGATACGGGCGCGATTCCGGGCCGAGCATGCGCTCATAAAGAAACCGGAAGGCTGAAAAGCTTGAGATGCGCTCTTGCGCCAGATCGAAGGCGGCCATGCGCACAAGCTTTCCAATGAAGCGCTCAATTTCGCCGATTGTACCTTCTTGCGGAATTAGGCCGCGCAGCGCCTTCAAGTCCTGATAGGCGACATATTGGCGGCGGATGGCGGTGTTCTCCGCCTCGCTGCGCCCCCACAGCTTGAACGCATCGCAGCGCGACATGCCAATATCGAGGCTACGCTTGATATAGCGCTGCTCGCACGCGCTGAATTCTGCGAATTCGCGCATTTCGGCAATGGCCAAGGTGGCTGTGCTGGCAAGGGTCAATTACGGTCTCCTGAGTTCAGAAGACGGTTCTGCGACACTTTGGTTAATACGTAGTAACCATGAGGCGCGATTGTTTGGTCTTTCGGACCTGCGCGCCATCCGGTCGGGTGTCAGATCAGTCCGGCTAACGGACTCGAAGGATCGGCATATTTGCGCCGGCCCATCCGGCCAGCGAGATAGGCTTCGCGCCCACCTTCAACCGCAAGCCTCATCGCGCGGGCCATGCGGATCGGGTCTTTTGCCTCGGCAATTGCAGTGTTCATCAGGATGCCGTCGCAGCCCAGCTCCATGCCGACCGCAGCATCAGACGCTGTTCCCACGCCTGCATCAACCAGAACTGGCACATTGGCCCCTTCCACTATGAGGCGGATCGTGACTTGGTTTTGTATTCCAAGCCCCGAGCCGATCGGCGCGCCCAGCGGCATGATCGCGACCGCGCCTGCATCTTCCAATTGCTTCGCTGCAATGGGATCGTCGACGCAATAGACCATCGGAAGAAACCCTTCCTTCGCGAGCGTCTCGGTTGCGGTCAATGTCTCGCGCATATCCGGATAGAGCGTGCGCGCCTCGCCCAGCACTTCGAGTTTGACCAGGTCCCAACCCCCCGCTTCGCGCGCCAGGCGCAGAGTCCGGATTGCATCGTCGGCAGTGAAGCATCCTGCGGTGTTGGGAAGGTAAGTCGTCTTCTTGGGGTCAATATAGTCGGTGAGCATCGGCGCTTTCGGATCGCTGACATTCACACGGCGCACCGCAACGGTGACGATCTCTGCGCCCGAAGCCTCTACGGCGGCGGCGTTTTGCTCGAAGTCCTTGTACTTGCCCGTTCCCACGATCAGGCGCGAGGTGAAGGTACGCCCCGCTACGCACCAAGTGTCGCTGTGATCGCCTCCGCCTACAAAGTGAACGATTTCCAGTCTGTCGTTTGCGGTCACTGAAGCCTGCTCCAGCGTCGAGCGCGGAACGATTTCGCCATTGCGCTCCACGGCGACTTTCTCCGGTGTCAGCTCAAGTTCGCGCACAAGATCGGCGATAGTTGATGCCGCGGTGTTGCGCGGCTCTCCGTTCAGGGTGATGCTCTTGGTTTCGCTCATGTGTCCCGAAATACGCAGATGGCGCGTGCAGGCAACCTGCAAGTTTTGATGCAGGCTCTAAAACTTCGGTTACTTGTGCGCGCGGAGATTGAGCAGATGGCCGAGCGAAACCAATGCGACGCCGATAATTGTCAGGATCGCTTCTTGTGTGCCGTGCGGCGATGCGAGCGCGCCGCCCATAAAACTCAAGCCCATCATCGCGATCACAAACGGCTCGCGCCGGCGGTGCATCAAGGCGCCCCAGCCGATCCCAACCGCCGCGATAATCAGGGCAACGACCAATGCGTAGCGGTGAATCTCCTCGCTGAAGAAAAACTGACCGCCGACACCAAGGCCCGACACGATAATAATCGTTAGCACGCAATGCACCGCGCAAAGCGCGGATATCGCGATTCCCGTCTTGTCGAGATGGCGACGAATCGCCGAATTTGTATCCTGAGTTTCCGTCATTGCGGGGCTGACATATGTAACATTATCACATTTCGCAAGTGGGTCCCGCATATCTGCGTGCGATTTTGGTCACGCAATTGCAGGAATCGCACGCGAGTATGCGGCAAACGGGCTTGCATGCAGCGGGAATGCGGCACATCTAGCACCGCATTATGGCATTCCCTCCCTCGCCAGATCGCGCGCAGCCGCTTGCGATCGCCCGTTGGCTCGAAATTGTTGCCCTTTTTGTGGTGGTGATCGTGCTGGTCGGCGGGATCACGCGGCTCACCGAAAGCGGGCTTTCGATCACTGAGTGGAATGTCGCTACTGGTGTTCTCCCACCGCTCAACGAGGCCGAGTGGCGGGCGGAATTTGCCAAATATCAGGCGACACCCGAATACCGGCTCGAGGCCAGCCTTGGCGGGATGAGCCTTACGGACTTCAAATTCATCTTCTTCTGGGAATGGTTCCACCGCTTGCTCGCACGGCTAGTTGGTGTGGTTTACGCCGTTCCGCTAGTCTGGTTTTGGGCCAAAGGTGCTATTCCCGCAGGATACAAGGGGCGATTGCTGGCCCTCTTGGCGCTGGGCGGTTTGCAAGGACTCTTTGGCTGGCTGATGGTGCAATCCGGGCTGGTGGGAGACATGACCGATGTCAGCCATTTCCGGCTTTCATTGCATCTGTTGACAGCATTGTTGTTGCTCGGCGCGCTGGCATGGACGGCGCGAGATATGCGGGTTCTAGCACGTGAACCTGATTCGAAGGCCGCGCCCCTGACACGCGCTGCCGGCGGGGTTGCGATCATCCTGTTTTTCCAGCTGCTGCTTGGGGCCTGGGTAGCGGGCCTGAACGCCGGTCACGCGGCTTATGATTGGCCGCTGATGAACGGGCGGTTGGTTCCGGAAGTGGGGTTTGAGCGGGGATTTTGGTGGACACTAACCCACGATCCTTTCCTGCTGCATTTCCTCCATCGCTGGTGGGCGTGGGTTGCCGTGGGCGCGCTGATCTATCTTGCGCGGCGAGTTCGCAAGGACCATCGCCGCGCTTCGATCGAAGTTCATAGCGCATTCGGTCTGATGATCCTGCTTGGAATTGCGACAGTGCTAAGTGAGGTCAATCTCTGGCTCGCGGCGGCGCATCAATTAACGGGAGCGTTACTGGTGATCGCGGCAGCCCGGGCGATGCACGCGGATGGGCTCCAACAACAGAAGCGAATGCTTGGAGAAGACGCATGACCGAGCAGGTCCCCGCTCTCGTCTGGTGTCCCTTTCACGATAGCGAGGAAGCGCATAAAGCAGCCTCTGTGTTGCTCGCAGAGAACTACATTGCCTGCGCCAACATCATTCCGGCGATGCAATCGATTTATGAATGGCAAGGCGAGGTCACCAGTTCGGCCGAGATTGGAGTGTTGTTCAAAACAACGGCTTTGCAGATCGAAGGCCTGATCGCCCGTTTGGGTGAGTGCCATCCCTATGATACACCCGCAATCACAGCCTGGAATTGTGACGCAGCCCATCCGGCTACGATGCAATGGCTTTGCGGAACGGTCGGAAACGGTTGAAGGATGACGATGAAAGCATCGACTCGCCGTGGGGCGCTTGGCCTGATGTTTGGGTGTGGGGTTTCGGCCGTTCTTATGCTGCGGCCTGCGATTGGGCGGGCAAATGAAACAGTGGCCTGCCCTTCCTCTCCGATGCGTCTTTCGCGTCGTATTGAACGAAATCTCAGGGATGGCAGCCTATTGAGCGTTGATCGCAGCTGGGCGATCGAGTTTGCGTTGCAAGGGCCTGGATTTGCGATCACCGGCCATCAGATTGAGGCTTCCGTCAACGCACCCGATTCACTCGCACCATTGGCTGCAATCGAACAGAATCGCTCGACCGATGATATGTGGCCGATCATGCTTTCTGGCGACGGCAGGATTGTGGGAACGGGTAGCGGCACACGCGAGGAGGATCTCCGAGCCGCAATTGCGCAAGCCCAAGAGATCATCGCTGGTCGCCCGATTCCTGCTTCTGAGCAAGAGGCGCAGATGCAATATCTGGCGGAACTTCAACAAGCGAGTTCGTCGCTGCTTACACGGCTGCCCGACGACCTGTTCTTCCCACGCCTCGGTCCGATGCGTTCGGTCCGGGCGGTCGATTTGCCAGGTGGGCTGACCGGTGAGTTCGAGGTGACCTACGATGCGGTCTCAGCTCAAGAAGGCGAATGGCTCGCCGACGCAGAGCGTGAGGTTATCACCCGGATTGCGGGAAGCGAACAGCGCGCCCGCGAAGTCTGGACGATGCGCGAGCTATAGACCCAAAGTGTGAGTCAATTAGCGCACGGTATTATTTTACCTCCCTTGAAACCCGCGCTTTTGCTTGACTTGAGAGCCTTTCAGCGACAAATGCGCGCCTTCAATCCGCCGATTCCATCATCGAATCAAAAAGGGCGGCTTTTCGAATTTTCGCAAACCCTTTGCTTTTTAAGGACGTAAGCCATGAAGGCTCTCAGCAAGCAGACGCAGTCGGTTAAGCCGGCCGACGTCGAAAAGAAGTGGCACATCATTGATGCCGACGGTCTCGTAGTGGGCCGTCTTGCCGCGATTATTGCCAACCATCTGCGTGGCAAGCACAAGCCAAGCTACACCCCTCATGTGGACTGCGGCGATCATGTGGTCGTTATCAATGCCGACAAGGTGAAATTCACCGGCAACAAGGCGACCAACAAGATCTATTACAAGCACACCGGCCACCCCGGCGGCATCAAGGAAACGACCCCGGCAAAAGTGCTCGAAGGCAAGTTTCCCGAGCGTGTGCTTGCGAAAGCTGTCGAGCGTATGATCCCGCGCGGCCCGCTTGGCCGTGAGCAGATGCGCGCGCTGCACCTCTATAACGGCACCGAGCACCCGCATGACGGCCAAAAGCCGACTGTGCTCGACGTTGCCTCCATGAACCGCAAAAACAAGGCCTCTGCATAATGGCTGACGAAAACAACACCGAAACCGTCACTGATCTGTCGGATCTGAAGGACATCGCTGGCGATGCACCTGCTGCGGATGCCGCAGAAATCGCTCAGAACCCTGCTGCGCCCCTGCGTGAGCAGGAGCTTGACGCGCAAGGCCGCGCATACGCCACTGGCCGCCGCAAGGATGCCAAGGCGCGCGTTTGGATCAAGCCGGGCACCGGTAAGATCACCGTCAATGGCCGCGATCAGGAAGTCTATTTCGTGCGCCCGACGCTGCGTCTGATCATCGACCAGCCCTTCACGATCACCGATCGTCAGGGTCAGTATGACGTAATCGCCACCGTTAAAGGCGGCGGTCTTTCGGGTCAGGCTGGCGCAGTAAAGCACGGCATCAGCCAGGCTCTTTCAAAGTACGAGCCCGAGCTTCGCGCCAAAGTGAAAGCCGCTGGCTTCCTCACCCGCGACAGCCGTGTGGTTGAGCGTAAGAAGTATGGCCGCGCGAAAGCACGCCGGAGCTTCCAGTTCTCGAAGCGCTGATTTTCAGTTCTTTCGATTGCTCCAAAGAAAAGAGCGGTGCTCCGTTGGGGAGCGCCGCTCTTTTGCTTTCGGGCACACGAACCTTCTTAGCGCTGCAGCAAAAGCAGTCCCCAAAACAGACCCGTACCAGCCAGGAACATTGGCCAAGACCAATAGACCCGGTAATCGGCAACATCCACCGCATGGATCGCCAATTGGCCACCTGCAGAACCTTGTGTGCCGATCACCACGGCTATGCAGCCAGTGACCAACGCCCCAAATGCCATCGCCTTCAACATGTCCATCGCTTGGTCTCCAATAGACTTGCAATCCGCAGTCTTGCGGTAATCCCACAACCCGAAACTTCGGATCGTCGGGCCTATTGATGATTATCCCAAAGAATCCCTTAACGCGTCACGGCCAAACACAGTTAAGTTGAACGCCGCTTATCTTACCGAGGCTCGGCGTGCAGCAAACGCAATTCGCTCGAGATCGTGCGGTCGGCAAAGCAACTGATAACGCGATAGGAAGGCGGCGCCCCATGCCGAAGCCGGGTCGAGAGCGTGCCCGCTCCGATCATTCGCATCGAATGGCCATCCCGTTCGCGGACTTCGTCAAGGGGCTTGTGGATGTGACCGGAAAGGATCGCATTGGCGCCAGCCTTTGCAATCGCAGCAAATGCGCGGTCACCTCCTTTGGTGGGGTTGGAAAGCGCATCATCGGAACCGAGCAAGGGATGATGTCCGGTGACAATTATGGATCGACCATCCTCTTTCAGCTGTTCCAATCGTGCAAGCGTGTGGTCGAGCGCTTGACGCGTTACGACGCCGTCCGACCAAGGAAAACGCTTCTGCGCGCGCACGGTCGTCTTAAGCGACACCAAAACAACATGCTCGGTTTCGAGGGTACACCCAACCGCAGCCTCAAGCTTGCGATACCTACGGTACGGATCGGTGAAACGCTCGATCAGATTGTAATAGGGCATGTCGTGATTGCCCGGCTCGAGCACGACCGGGACACCAAGTCCGCCAAACCAATTCGCCGCAGCCGCATATTCTGAGTCCTTGGCGCGCTGCGTCAGGTCTCCCGTGCAGATCAGCGCATCGGGTTTCTCGTCGCGCACAGCCTGCTCAACTGCTTCGAGTGCGCAGCGGTCCTCCACACCGAAATGGACATCGCTGATATGAAATAAACGGGTTGTCATGGCTTCACCGCCCAAGCGCGCCGCGCGCCAAAGCGCAACCACAAATCCATCGCACTCATATCCGCCCGCTTAGCATCAACCATGCCGATACGGCGTTAAGCGCACTATATAGACCATAGGCCCAGACCAATCCCGGCCAGCCATTGGCTGCAAGCGCCATCGCAGCGAGCAGCACCAGAAACTCCGCCAGATAGGTCAGCCTCCCGCCGAGCGATTGAACAAAGCCCGGCATCTGTCCAAGCAATGGATGGCCGCTTTCGAGTACTGCGCGATGCAAAGCGAAATTGGCAATGCCGAGCATGAAGATAATGGCGAGGGGCAGAATCACGCTGTCCATTATGGCGTAATCGCCGATCGGATGGAAATGACGCTTTGTCGGACCGGGTTGCGCATCGGTCATTCCGATGCGCCGCCAATCGACGGACAAGCGTGGTTTGGTCGAGCATCGCATGACCGGAATCGGATGCGGGTCTATCTAACTGACATAGCAAGGCGGTGGCATCCCCGGTTCGAAACCCCGTTCGAACACTGCCGCCTCGCTAGTTGGAGAAACACCATGAAGACCCTTGCGATTGCCACGGCCACACTTGGCCTTGCTTTCACCGCCTCGCCCGCTTTTGCCGATCCGGCTGAGCTTCCTCATCAGGCAATCAGCATTGCCGGGCTCGATCTGGCCACCCCCGAAGGCCAGCGTATGCTTGACCGGCGAATTGACCGAGCCGCACGCGAGGTGTGTCAGGTCGACAATATCCGCACCGGCACCCGTATTCGTTCGCAGGAAGCACAACGATGCTTCGCCAAAGCGCGAGCGAGTGCCCAGCAGCAGGTTGCTGTGATTATCGAAGATCAGCGTCGCGGCGGTTGAACCGCGTCCAGATCCTGCGCTCCCCGTAGCGCAGACATTGCGGCTCGAACCCTATTCAGTCCCGGGGTTCGGGCCGCTTCTTTTTATATGTTTGGTGACGTGCACGGGCAGCGATAGGGTCCTGGCGCGTTTGGTTCAGCGTCCGGCCATTGATTTAACCTTGGACAGATAGGTCCGGCCAATCCGCAAGGCCTCACCGTTTTGCAGTTCTGCTGACCACACACCCAACCCGTCATGCCGTAGCCCGCGAATATTATCGCGCCGCAGAATTGTTGAGCGATGGATGCGGATAAACTCTTCAGGGTCAAGCCGCGCCTCGAGGCCAGCAATCGTCTGCAAAAGGAGATAGGAGCGCGAAGGCTCTCCTGCTTCTCCAGGATTGCCGACGTGAAGGCGCACATAGTCGCGCTCAGCGTCGATCTGGTGCACTTCACTCACCGCGATCCGCAGCAACTCTGAACGATGCGGAACCCAAAGTTCATCGAGCCATTTGCTCGGGCTGTCCTTGCGCTCACCGCGCCTGGCAACCGCGCGTTCAATGGCGCGCTCAAGCCTGTCCGGTGAGACTGGCTTGAGCACATAGTCGACCGCTTCGAGATCGAAGGCTTCCACTGCAAAATGGTCGTGCGCGGTGACAAAGATGACTGCTGGCGCCTCGTCCTTATCGGCGAGCTTGCGCGCCACACCCAGACCATCAAGCTCAGGCATAGTCATATCGAGCAGCACAAGATCGGGCGCGAGCTTCTCGGCAAGCCTCAACGCAGCCGCGCCATCGCTAGCCGTTCCCACGACATTGATGGCTGGCAACTCGGCGCAGATCACCTGAATCCGTTCGACCGCCAAGGGTTCATCATCGACGATCATGGTGCGCAATGCCTGCGCTTGAGTTTCAGAGTCAGCCATCTCTTGCTCGTTTTTTTAGCGGTTTGGGCGCGAAAGGGGGATGCGCATCTCGGTGTTGTAGCCGCCCGGAATTGGAGCGGAGGAAAAGGCGATATCGGGTCCAAAGCGCGCTTCGAGGCGGTCATGGACATTCGCAAGTCCGATCCCGAATCCGTGAGCCATACCTTCGGGCACGCCCGGGCCATCATCGCTCACGCTTACCACCAACCGGTCGAACTCTTCACGCGCGGAAACCGTGACCGTGACCGGGCGAGAGACCGCAGACACAGCATATTTGACCGAATTCTCGACCAGAGGCTGCAAGATCATGCCGGGCACGCGTGCCTCCTCCAAGTCTGTGGGAAGGTCGAATTTGCAGACCAAGCGCTCCGGAAATCGGACTGCTTCGATATCGAGATAAAGCTGCTGAAGATCGAACTCGTCCTTGAGCGTCACATCACTTGTCGGCTCATCGGCCAGGCTGTGACGATAGAAGCGGCTGATCGTCTGGATCATCCGTTCGGCGCGCTCGGCCTTGCCGGTGATGACCAAAGCTGAGAGCGAATTGAGCGTGTTGAACAGGAAATGCGGGTTCACCTGATACCGCAAGCTGCGCAGTTCGGCGGCTTTTGCAGCGGACTTGAATTGCTGCTCGCGCCGTTCTGCCGCGCGCGCCTGATAGCCGGCAAGAAGCGCAAAATATGTCGAAGCCCAAGCGAGAAGTAGGAAATACCGGCCCAACGCAATCTCGAGGACAGATTTCCACGATTCCTGACGCAAGGCCGCAGGCGCGATGATCAGCGATTCGGAAAATTGCGGTGGGCCTGCCCCATCCGGACCTCCGGGTGCCTTGACCTTGACCCCTTCGGGCAGGTCGTAAAGCAGGTTGCCTTCTTCATCAAAACGAAAGCCCTGCTCCTCAGCAAAGCGCTGCTCCATCTTCTCCTGAATGTCGGTGAACGTGTAATAGTTGATCTGCCCGATCGCGATCGCCACGGGCATCGCAAACAGGATCGCCGCTCCTATCTTCGCCCATAAGGCCTGCCGATCTACAAGTCGCAGCAGCGCCCACAGCACAACCGTCAGGCCAATGCCCGCTATTGTGACGAGCAGTCGACGGACCGCCATCTCTGACTGCATGTCGAGATCGAACATGTAACTGCGGAAGGTGATCAGCAGGAAATAGGTCGCCCACAGCACAACCATCGAAAACAGCACCGTGCGGAACGGTACCGAGATATGCGCCTTCTTGGTTGGCGCTTCGGGAGGTTTGCTCAGGTCCATGATCTTCGATGTCAGATAGCGCCTAACGTCACAAAGCGCCAACCGGTCGTCGGCCCGAGTCCTCGCTTGGTCGAATGTTGCGAGCCGGTGAAAGATTGGACCAACGGCACACCAAAGCCGATGAGCGCTGTCAGCCGCGTGTTCAACCGGGTTGTCAGTCCCGGGGTTTTATCATTTCAGCAGGCACAACCCATTCGGCGAATTGCTCCTCGGTAAGCAGGCCAAGCTCTAGCGCCGATTCTTTCAGCGTAGTGCCGTCGGCATGCGCTTTTTTCGCAATCTTCGCGGCATTGTCATAGCCGATATGCGGATTGAGCGCGGTGACGAGCATCAGGCTTTCATTCATCAGCTGATCAATACGGCCCCGATTGGCTTCGATTCCTTCCACGCAATTGTCGGTAAAGCTGCGCGAGGCGTCGGTGAGCAACCGGATTGATTGCAGGACATTGTAGATCATCACAGGCTTAAAGACGTTTAGCTCAAGATGGCCGTGCGATCCTGCAACGCTGACAGTCGTATTGTTCCCCATCACCTGCGCGCAGACCATGGTGAGCGCCTCACACTGGGTTGGATTGACTTTGCCCGGCATAATTGAAGAGCCCGGCTCATTGGCCGGAAGCGCGATCTCGCCGAGCCCCGAACGCGGGCCGGAGCCAAGCAGGCGAATATCATTGGCAACCTTCATTAGGCTGACCGCAATGGTATTCAGCGCACCCGAAAGTTCCACCAGAGCATCGTGCGCTGCAAGCGATTCGAACTTGTTGGGTGCGGTGACAAAGTCGTGGCCGGTGATAGCGGCAACGTGCTCGGCAAACTTCTCTGCGAATCCCGCCTTGGAATTGATCCCGGTTCCGACTGCCGTGCCGCCCTGTGCAAGTTCGAGTATGCGAGGGAGCGCACCCTTCAGCCGCTCGATTCCGTATTCTACCTGCTTGGCATAGCCGGAAAATTCCTGACCCAGTGTGAGCGGGGTTGCATCCTGAAGGTGGGTGCGACCAATCTTGACGATATCGGCAAAGGCTTTTGCCTTTGTGTCCAGCGCACCGTGCAGATGCGAAAGCGCTGGGATCAGCTGCTCAATCGTCTCGCTCGCGGCGGCGATATGCATCGCAGTCGGGAACGTATCGTTCGAACTCTGACCCATATTGCAATGGTCATTGGGGTGAACGGGCTCCTTGCCGCCATGCTGGCCGGTCAGGATCTGGTTGGCGCGGCTCGCAATCACCTCGTTAGCATTCATGTTCGACTGGGTGCCTGAGCCGGTTTGCCAAACCGAAAGCGGGAACTGGTCTGCCAGCGTTCCGTCGATCACTTCGCCTGCCGCCTCGACAATCGCATTGCCGATCTCTGCGGCCAGCACACCGAGTTCCATATTGGCCTTTGCTGACGATTGCTTCTGGATTCCCAGCGCTTTGATCAGCGGCTCGGGCATAGTCTCAACCCCGATATCGAAGTTGGCCAGACTGCGCTGGCTTTGTGCACCCCAATGGGCCGAAGCGGGCACGGCGACCTCACCCAGCGAGTCGCTTTCTATCCGCACTTCTCCGGTCGCGCCGAAGATTTGCCCGTCATTTTGAACCGTTTTGCCAATGTCACTCATCGAAGCCCTCCAGGTATCGGTCGAAACCGGATGCCGGTCCCCCCAGGATTTTCATATGCGACCCCCATATGACGCCCGCCGAGTCGAGGTCAAAGCAAAGCTAGCCTTAAAAGCTGCAAATTTCTTGGAACTGGCCGCCGCGATGGCTAGGAAGGGTTGACGGACTGTATTGCAAGCCTAATACAGTTTCACGGAGTACGCATGAGCAACACTACACTGATACGCGATACCGCGACCGCCCGAAAGGCGATGATTGACAGCCAGCTGCGCACCAGCGGCGTGAATGAAGAATATGTGCTGGCGCGCATGTTGTCCGTTGCGCGTGAGGATTTTCTACCCGCGGACAAGGCCGATCTCGCCTATATCGACCGGGCGATCACATTGGGCACAGATGCGCACCTCGCTTCACCGCTGTTTTACGGCAAATTATTGATCGAAGCTGCGCCGCGCCGGTCAGATCGGGTGCTGGTCGTCGAAGGCGGTACCGGATATCTCGCAGAATTGCTGCGCCCGCTGGTTGCAGAGGTGACCACTGTTGGCGCGGCTGACGCTGCCAAAGGTGCCTTGCCCGAAGGAAGTTTTTCGCTGGTCGTCGTCGATGGCGCAATTGAACAATTGCCTGCTTCTTTGGCTGACTTGGTCGAAGAGCAGGGTCGCATCGTTTCAGGACTGCTGCAGCGCGGGGTCACTCGCCTTGCATCGGGCCGCAGGGTTGGCGCGCATGTCAGCCTGCTGGCGGTTGAAGATATCGGGCTGCCGGTGCTGCACGCATTCGATGCACCGAAGGGGTGGTCATTCTCGTGAGTTTCAGACGCAACCTTGTCGGCGCCGCTAAGCTCTCTACCTGCGTTGCTGCGCTAGTCCTTGCCAGCACGGCGCAGGCCGATACGCTGCGCGATGCTCTGGTTGCTGTCTACAACACCAACCCTACGCTCGAAGGTGCCCGGGCATCGCAGCGCGCAACCGACGAGGATGTGAACGTCCAACGCGCGCAGGGCCTGCCAAGCGCGACAGCGACCACGACTCATATCGAATTTTTGCGCCGTTCGGCGAACTCCTTCACCGCACCGGAACGCAATCTGGGCGTAAATGCTCAATTGCAGGTGCCGATCTATTCTGGCGGTGCGGTGCGGAATGGAGTCAACGCCGCGCAGGAACGCGTTTCCGCGGGTCAGGCCGATTTGCGCGCTACCGAAAGCTCGATCTTCAGCCAGGCGGTCGCCGCCTATATGGATGTGCTGCGGACAGAAGCCCTGACCGAGCTTGCCACCAATCAGGTCGAAGTGCTGCGCGTAACGTTCCAATCGACGAATGATCGCTTCGAGATTGGCGATCTTACCCGCACGGATGTTGCGCAGGCGGCATCGCGCCTTGCGGTTGCAGAGGGTGATTTGCGATCAGCCTATGCGAACCAGATCAATGCGCGTGAAGTTTACATACAGCTCGTCGGGCAAGCGCCCATGGGACTCGAGGCTCCGCCGCCACTTCCCGGCCTGCCCGAGACCGTTGGAATGGCTGTCGTAACAGCGCTTGAAAACAATCCTGATCTCATCGCCGCCAAAGAGCGGGCGGATGCGGCGGGTTACGATTACGAGGTAGCCGGAGCCGGCCGCCTGCCGACAATCGGGCTGTTCGCCAATTACGATTACAGCAATTTTTTTGGCACGCTCGGCGGACCCGTAGCGTCCAACTTTGCGCAAACCGAATCCACCGCTAATGCCGGGGTTCGTATTACCATTCCAATTTTTCAGGGCGGCCTGCCCGCAGCGCGTCAGCGTCAGGCAGGCGCGCGCGAATCGGCAGCTCTCGAACAGGTGATCGCGACCGAGCGTAACGTGATCCAGCAAACCCGATCAGCCTATTCAAGCTGGCAAGCGTCGAACGCTGTAATCGCCAGCTCGCAAGCGGCGGTTGAAGCAGCCGAGCTAAGCCTAGAAGGCGTGCGCGCAGAGAATTCGATCGGCAATCGTACGATTATCGACGTGCTCAACGCGGAGCAGGAATTGCTCTCTGCCAGAGCGCAGCTCGTGACCGCGCGCCGCAACGCCTACGTCGCGGGTTTCTCTCTGCTGGCCGCAATGGGCAAGGCCGAAGCGCGCGACTTAAACCTCGATACCGGCGGCCCGCTCTATGATCCGCAAGTCAATTCTGACCGGGTTGATGGCCGCTTCTGGGATTGGGACCGCGACTCGGAACCTTCGCCGAATTCGACCAGAACCGTTGACATTGACGCTGGCGAGGACTTGATTGGCCCCGTATTGGAACCGTGAGAAACGCGCAAATGCGTGATTCGAATGGTTAACGTCGCAAATTCTTCGGGGGCTGATCCGTGGCGAATGAGAACGAAGCATCGGTTGAGGAAATTCTTGAGTCGATCAAGAAAGTGATCGCGCGCGACAGCCGCGATACCGCAATCCGTACCCGCAAGCGCAAAGTCGAAGAGGCCAAAGCAGCGGACACCCGGTCTGACGAAACCGTTGAAGCAACACCGCTAAACGCAGAGGACGAAGTACTCGACCTTTCTGAAATGGAATTGTCCGAAGATTTCGACGAGAGCGAAGAAGCAAGCGACGACACTTCGCTAATCACCGAAGAGGTGCGCGGCGCAATGCAGCAAAACCTCGCAGCGCTGGCCATGCTCGCCGAACCACCGGCAAGACCGCAGATCGTACGCTCGGGCGAAACCTCGCTCGAAGGGATGACCCGCGAATTGCTCCGACCGATGCTGGCAGAATGGCTCGACAAGAATCTCCCCCAGATGGTTGAGTCGTTGGTTCAGGCCGAAATCGCGCGGATCACCAGTAAGCGCGGCTAAGCAGCGCGCGCCCTGCGGTTTCGCTGGAAACCCGCGCATAGTCCGGTTAGTCCCACTTCCATGGGAAACACTATTCTGAAAGCCGCCTTGCTTGCGGCGTCGTCGCTGGTCGTAACATCACCGCTCGCTGCAGAGGCGCATACCGAAACTGCCGTGAGCGCGGTGCCGGGTGTGGACAAGCCGCCTATGTCGGCGCGCGATCTCATTACCATGCCGCGCCTTGGCGGGCCGACGGTTACGCCGGATGGGCGTTATGCAGTTTATTCGGTGACAAATACCGATCCAGAAGACTTCAAGCGGACGCCGACGCACTATGTGCTCGACCTTCAAACGCCGGGTGCCGATCCGGTCGCGTTTGAATTGGGTCTGCGCGGTTTCTCGCTCGCATTCGGCCCGGACAGTTTCCTCTATTTCATCAGCTACGAAAGTACTGACGAAGAATCTGAAGAGCGCGCACGGGTCTGGCGCGTGGCGCTTGAGGCTGATGGCAATGTGACAGGCCCTATGCCGGTCGCAGACATCCCCGGAACTGACATTGCAGGCTTCAAACTCGCGCCGAATGGCAGTGCGATCGCACTTTGGGGCGAGGTCGATCGCGAATGCACCCAGTTCGGGTGCGCGGAAGAAGGTGAAGGGCTCGGAACGGGACGCCTTTATGAAGGCGATGGGGGTTTTTACCGCCATTGGGACCGCTGGATCGAACCCGGTACTCTCAACCGTGTCTTTGTCTTCGGGCTTGAAGGTGGTCAAACCGTTGGCGACGGCGTGGCGGTCGATGGCGGGATGGGAATCGGCAACACACCGACCATGCCTTTCGGCGGCGGCGAAGATATCGCTTGGGCACCCGATGGCTCGGGCCTCTATTTCGTGGCGCGCGAAGCCAATTCTAGCGAGCCGCTATCCACCGATCTCGACATCTACTGGTCAGACCTTTCGGGCAGCGCTCCGGTTTCGTTGACCGCTGCAAACGAAGCATATGATGCTTCGCCTGTACCGTCACCTGACGGCCTTTACCTCGCCTATGTCGCAATGGAGCGACCGGGATACGAGGCGGACCGTCTTGTGATCCATGTGCGCGATCTTGCAACCGGTGAAATCCGCGCTTTGACCCAAGACACCGACCTATCCTTCGGCGGCCTCAGCTGGAGCGCAGATTCCAGCACGATCTTTGCCACGGCAACGCATGTGCTCGACACGCCCGCTTTTAGCATCGATGCGCAAACCGGCGAAGTGACCGAGCTGAACCTGATGGCCGGCAATGAAGCGCATATCGGCAACCTCACGCCTATCGCAGGTGAGCGACTGCTCTTCACACGCGATTCTATCGGCGTTCCTTCCGAGCTTTTTCTCGCCAGTGATATGGGCACCGCTCGCCCGCTCACCGATGCGGCGACCAGCCGGATGGGTGAGATGGCAACGACCGTCACCACCCGCTTCAGCTTTGCCGGAGCCAATGGTGATACGGTCTGGGGCCAAATCACACGGCTCGAAGGTCAGGAAGGCTCGATCCCCGCGATCCTATACATCCATGGCGGACCGCAAGGCTCTTTCCGCGATGGCTGGTCTAGCCGTTGGAACCCGCGCGTTCTTGCCAGCCAGGGTTACGCGGTGATCTCGGTCGATTTCCACGGCAGCGCCGGATACGGGCAGGAATTCATGGATTCGATCAATCGGGACTGGGGCGGCAAGCCGCTCGAAGACCTGCAGCTTGGCCTTGCCGCCGCACTTGAACTCGACCCGCAGATTGACGGCGAGCGCGCCTGTGCGATGGGGGCGAGCTATGGCGGCTATATGGTCAACTGGATCGCTGGCAATTGGCCCGACCGGTTCGACTGTCTGGTCCAGCATGACGGCCTCTTCGACATGCGCAGCTTTTACTATTCGACCGAAGAGTTGTGGTTCCCGCGCTGGGACTTTGGCGGATCCTATTCCGAAGCGAGCGAAACTTACGAGCGCTGGAACCCGGTTAATCACGTCGACAACTGGCGCACGCCTATGTTGGTGATTGCCGGTGAGCAGGATTTCCGCGTGCCTTACACGCAGGGATTGCAAAGCTTCACCGCACTGCAGGAGCGCGACATTCCTTCGCAACTGCTAGTGTTCCCCGATGAAAATCACTGGGTGCTCGGCGCGGAAAACTCGCTGCAATGGCACAACACCGTTTTCGCTTGGCTGGATCGCTGGCTGAAGTCGGAGGGAGATGAAGGCAGCGCCGCCGAATGAGTGATCTGGATCTGCTCGCGGCGCAAACCGCACTGGTGAAGAAATACGGCGATGGTGACACGCAGGTCGAGCGCCACATCTACTTGTGCGCGCTTTCGGAAAAGCAAAAGTGCTGCGCGCGCGAGGAAGGGGAGGCCGCGTGGCAGTTCCTCAAAGATAGGTTGAAAGAACACGGGCTTGCTGGCCCGAAGCGAACCGCTTCGCATCCGCGCGGGGCAGGAGGAGGAATCCAGCGAAGCAAAGCCGACTGCTTGCAGATTTGCTCAAAGGGGCCAATCGCGTTCGTTTGGCCGGACCGTGTCTGGTATCACTCATGCAGTCCCGCTGCGCTCGACCGGATTATTGAAGAACATCTGGTTGGCGGCGTGCCTGTAGAGGATTTTCGCCTGACGGCCCCCGGTCAGGACTGATTGTCGTCCTTTGGACTCCACAATTCGTCTGCGTCAGGAAGTTTGTTGTCGACCGATTCATCGTGGCCGGTGCCATTTGACAGGAAGGCAAGGCCCATCAAGCCTCCGCCCAGCAGCATCGTAAATGCGATGCCAAGCGCTGCTGCGATATAATAATGCACTGAAACTGCGCCATTATAGGCATAGAGAAGCCCGATCGCGATAGTCACAGTGGCCATGGTGACAAACATCAAAAGCCGCATGATCTTGCGATAGCGCGCCCAAGCATGCGCAGCATTGGCAGGGTCGTCGAGGGGGGATTTCTTGACCATGTCGCCCCCATGCGCACCCAAACAAAACTTGGCAATGGTAGAATTGCATCGGGATAGCCCCGCTGCATAAGCGTTCTTACGATTTTGGCAGGACTCGCCTTTTCGCCCGATTGGTGGCACTTTCCCAAAACAGGAGGAGCACCGCGATGACGATTGCAAAGATTATTGGCGACAGAAGCTCGAGCGAGATCATAGCCTGCGATGTCGCAACTCCAGTGACCGAAGTCGTCAATATGCTCGCGGGAAAGCGAATTGGGGCCTTGCCGGTTCTGCGTGATGGCAAAGTTGCGGGGATCGTTTCGGAGCGCGACATCATCTACCGGATTGCAGAGAAGGGGCGCGATTGTCTCGATGGCTCGGTTGGGGAAATCATGACTTCGCCCGCGATTACGATCGAATCGAGCACTTCGATTGACGATGCACTTGCCTTGATGACGCGCCGCCGTTTCCGCCATTTTCCAGTGGTGGATGACGATCAGCTGGTTGCCTTCATCTCGATCGGTGACCTTGTGAAGGACAAGATCGACGCGGTCGAACACGAAGCAGCGGCGTTGCGGGATTACATTCAGACTGCCTAAGCAAAGCAGCCGCCCCTTGAGGATCGGCCGGCCAAGGCTTAGATCGTCTGTATGGCTGAAACACTCACCCTCACACCCGCCGCAGCGAAGCGCGTTGCCTGGATCGCAGAGAAGCAATCCAAGCCAGCAATCCTGCGGCTTTCGGTCGAGGGGGGTGGCTGCTCCGGATTTCAGTACAAGTTCGATCTGGCCGATGGCGCACAAGGCGATGACAGCGTCAGCGAGACGGATGGGGTGAAACTGCTGGTCGACCCGATCAGCCTCGATCTGGTCGGTGGCAGCATAGTGGATTTTGTCGAATCGCTCGGCGGTGCGGCCTTTAAGGTTGAAAATCCCAAGGCTGCGGCTGGGTGCGGCTGCGGATCATCCTTCGGGATATAGGTTTGCCCCGTCAGGCATTGTGAGGCAGTAAGCCTCGCATGAAGATCGCCACTTACAATATCAACGGTATCAAAGCCCGCCTTCCTCGCCTCAAGGAATGGCTCGTGGAAACGCGGCCGTCAGTTGCCTGCCTTCAGGAGATCAAATGTCAGGACAAGGACTTTCCTGCTTCCGAATTTGAGGAGTTGGGATACCAGCCGATCTGGCACGGGCAGAAGAGCTTTAACGGTGTGGCGATCCTTGCCGACACTCAGGCTGGTTATTCAGTCGAAGAGGTGCAGCGCGGTTTGGGCATAGATGGCCCGAAAGAGGGTGAGGGCGAGCAATCGCGCTATCTCGAAGCGGATATCTCCAAAAACGGCGCTGTGACCCGCATCGTCTGCATCTACCTGCCCAACGGCAACCCACTTCCGGGCCCCAAGTTCGACTACAAGATTGCCTGGATGGAGAAACTGCGCGCGCGCATGGCGCATATTTGGGCCGAAGAGGTCCCCGCCGCAGTTCTGGGTGACTACAATGTCATTCCCGAAGATGATGACGTTTTCGCCGTCAATGCAATGGCCTCTGATGCACTGATGCAGCCTGAGTCACGCGCCGCCTATGCCAGGTTGCTTGCTGATGGCTGGAGCGATGCGGTTCGAACGCTCAATCCGCGCGGCGGAGTTTGGACCTATTGGGATTATCAGGCGGGCGCTTGGCAGAAAGATCACGGCTTTCGCATCGACCACATCCTGCTGAGCCCTGAGCTGGCAGATCGGCTAGATGCGGTTGGTGTCGATCGGGAGCATCGCGGGCGCGAGAAGGCCAGCGATCACGCGCCGACTTGGGCGGTTCTTGCAGATTAGCCGCTGGAATCAAAAAGCCCCGCCGGATCGGGCGGGGCTTCTCGAAATTCGCTAGAGGCTTAGCTCAACGATAGAACACATGTGTGTCAATCTGGGTGAGGCGGGTCTTTGACCGGCTCCAACGCGGGCGAACATAGTCAGCGTGGAAATAGACCGCGTCGGCGGCCTCGGATTCCCACAAACCATCATGTGCGATGCGTGCGACAGAGACCGCGCGGTCCCATGCGGCAGAGGAGGTGTTGATCTGCGGCATCCGGCCGCCGCGGACGAACGAGAACTGCGAACGTTGATAGACAACACCGCAATAGCTTGCTGGCCAGCGGCGATCCTCTGCGCGATTGATCACAACCTGCGCAACCGCAAGTTGCCCATCAAGCGGCTCACCGCGCGCTTCAAAATAGACAGCGCCTGCGAGACAACGCATTTGCTCCGTCAACTGGCCTTCGCTGTCGACAATGCCGACAAGCTCGCGGAGTGACGATGCTTCAAATTCTGATCGAGTTTCAGAGGCCGCGTCCTGTACGGGAAGCGTCTGTACGACTTCCTCTGCAACAAAGACCGGCTGTTGAGGCACAATTTCGACCAGTTCTTCGGTCTCGGATTGTGCGACTTCATTTTGCGCTGCCAATTCGGCGGCGTCTTGCGCAATGGCAACAGCGCCATCGGCATTGGAAAAACTCAAACTGGCCATCGCCGCAATAGCGACAGCACTGAGCGAATAAGTCTTACGACTCATAGGATCTACTTACTGAGCGGTGAGCGAGCACAGACACAGGCGAGGACATTTGCGAAGATTCGCGAAATTAGGAGGTGGTCCACGTAAGCCTGCCGGCTGCTCCCCGTCTGCGTGCCCCTCAAACGACCGTATTGCCGTTCACAGGGCCTCCGCCTGGAAGCGAGACGGGCAAATAGTCACAAATGTAACTACGTCAAGTTAACGCGGCAAAAGTGCGATGAACCGTTCCGGATCGTCGATATCCACCTCCAAAACCCAGATATCAGGGTCTTGGGATTGGCGGCGCTCAAGATACCCTGAGAAATCATGTGGATTTTCAGTATCTTGCGATTTAGTAACAATGAAAGGCCTGGTTCCGTCGAGCTGTGGCATTCTTTCGAATAGCCGAGCATCTCTTCCGCGAAACATGGTAACAATCAAAACGGTTCCAGCGTCGCGCTCACCTTTGTTGAGCACCATCGCACTTCCTCCGTTTGATTCGGCGAGGCGAATCAGGCCGGAAATTTCAAGGTGTGCGGGAAGTCTTTCGCTCAATGCACTGCTCAGGCGGTGTAGCCAGGCAAGCCGGAGAGAGCCATGCGAGAGCGCATGAAAGTGCCTGTGCCGCGCCCGATTTCATCGCCTTCAGCATCGATCAGGCGCGATTCGGCGACGAACACGCGCCGCTTGCCGCTAACCCACCGGCCTTCCGCGACAACTTCGCCTTCTCGCACCGGTTTGGTGAAATGAAGGTTGAAGCTAGTGGTGAGCAGAAAGCGGTCAGTCGCCAGCGTATTGGCCGCGTAGAAAGCCGCGTCGTCGAGCATCTTAAAATAGATCGTACCATGTGCCGCGCCTGCTGCGTGGAACACGTCCTTGGTTACCGTGAAAGTCAGCCGCGAATGGCCTTTGCCCGTGATCTCAAGTTTCGAATCGAACACGCGGTTGACCGGGGCAGAGACATAAAGCCTCTCAAGCGCCCGATAATGCAGCTCAGCCCCTTCGTTTTCAGGCGGCATTGCGCAGGAATTGATTGGTTAGCAAGGCAAACAACGCCTCCGCATCAGGTGCATCGAGTAGCGCGCCAAGCATGGCTTCATCGCGGGTCAGACGCGAAATTGCGGCAAGTGCGTGAAGATGCGTTGCACCCGCATTTTCAGGTGAAACCAGCCCGAACACCAGCGAAACAGGGATCGCATCCGCAGCTTTGAAGTCGACCGGGTGATCAAGCTTCAGGATTGCCGCCGTTGGGCGAGAGACAGCGTTTGATCGGCAATGCGGGATTGCCACACCGCGACCGAATCCAGTGCTGCCCAGCGCCTCGCGCTGCTCGAGCCCTTCGAGTATTTCATCCGCATCGAGCCCATAGGTCTGCGCAAAGATATCTGAAGTCTTCGCAAGAATCTGGCCACTCGAATCGAGACTAACCAAGGCTACCGCCTCAGGTTTGATGGTGATGTTGATGTCCATTACGAACCTAAAATCCCACAAGTTTTCTGCCTTGCAATCAAGGCTTAGGAGACCCGCAAATAAAGGAGGCATGCCGCGAAAACGGGGTGCGGCGAGCATCCTTTCCTTCGTGAGCTGGATCTTCCATTCACCCTACGGTTTCTTACCGTCTGCGGGTTGTCGAGATCCTAACGCGGTTCGATCCAGCCGATCGAGCCGTCTGAGCGGCGATAAACCATATTATGCCGCCCAGTGCCAGCGTTTTTAAAGAACAAAGCAGGCGTATCACGCAAATCGAGCATCATTACAGCGTCGGCAACGCTGCTTTCCGGAATGAATGTGCTGGTTTCCGCGATGATGGGAGGTGCGTCGGCGACAACCTCTTCTTCGGGTTCGTCGGCGGCGAAAATTGTATAGGCCGCCTCTTCTTCGGCGCGAACCTGCATCGAGCGTTCGTGACGGTCGGTGAGTCGGCGTTTATAGCGGCGAAGCTGCTTTTCAATTCTCGCGGCTGAGTTGTCGAGTGCAACATGCGCATCATGTGCGCTGCCCTGTGCCTTTAGGATCATGCCCTGATTGACATGTGTGACAATGTCGCACGTGAATGTTCCGCCGGGTGCCTTGCCGAAAGTGACGTGAGAGGAGATCGCTCGCTCGAAATATTTCTCGACAATCCCGCCCAATCGCTCCGCTGCGTGTTCCTGCAAAGCGGTGCCGGTTTCAACCTGGTGTCCTGATATGCGGATGTCCATTCGAGTGAGTCCTCCCTTTATTCGCAGTCATCGTTTCAGGCGGCCGCATGGGCGGCGCAGTCAACGAGACCAGATCGCGTCTTTGATCCCGGCGACAAAGTCTCTGTGCCGTGTCAGTTCCTCTTGCGAGGCACCGTACAGCCGCGGTTCGCGGCGAGTTCGCGGTGCAGCATCCACGATTGTGCGGTCTGCCGCATCGATCAACTCGCGTTCCGAGGCGCTTGCCTCTGATGCCAGTTCAAGCCCGATCTGCCGGCCACCTGTCAGTTCAACATAGACCTGCGCCAGCAATTCTGCATCGAGCAGCGCACCGTGTTTGACGCGGTGGCTACGATCAATTCCGTAGCGGGAGCAGAGCGCATCGAGCGATAGCTTAGCACCTGGATGCTTCTTGCGAGCAATCGCGACCGTATCAACCATCCGGTCCATCGATATCGGTTCGCGCCCGATCAATTCCAATTCGGAGTTGAGGAATCCAAAGTCGAACCCCGCATTGTGCGCAACCAGCGGTGCATCGCCCAAAAATTCGAGCAAATCGCCGGCAGTGTCAGCAAATAGCGGTTTGCCGGAAAGGAAGGCGCTGGAAAGCCCGTGAACAGCCTCGGCCGCAGCGGGCATGTCGCGCTCAGGATTGAAATAGGCGTGATAGGAATTGCCGGTTTCAACTCGGCCAACCATTTCGACGCATCCGATTTCGACCATCCGATCCCCAGTTTTGGGGTCCAGTCCGGTCGTCTCTGTGTCGAAAATCACTTCACGCATTGGCTGTGTTATCGGCCCATGTTTGCCGATGCGCAAGAGGATTGAGACGCTATTCTTGGCTTATCTGGCGAAGTCGCTCGATCAAGGAATGCACCTGAACCTCTGTCTCGACCAGGGTAGTGCCTGTGTCGATCACATGGTCGGCCCGCTCACGCTTTTCAGCATCGGGAGTCTGCAGGCCAAGTATGTGGGAAAATTTCTCTGCGGTCATTCCAGGCCGGGCCAGTACCCGTTCGCGCTGCACCTCGGCCGGAGCGGATACCACCACAACCACATCAACTGCGGCATCGCCACCGCGTTCGAACAAAAGTGGGATATCGAACAGGATCAGCGGCTGATCCGCGTTCTGAGCAAGGAAATCCGCGCGCTTTCGAGCAACTGCGGGGTGGACGATAGCTTCCAACGCAGCGAGTCTTTCTGGATCAGCAAAGACGATTTTTCCCAACGCTTCACGGTTCACACCATCGGGGCCGGTCGATCCTGGAAAGGCTGTCTCGATCTCTGCATTGAGCTCACCCTCAGGCCCTTGCATCGCGCGCACCTCGGCATCGGCGTCAAATACGGGAACGCCAGCGCGTTCAAACATCGCGGCAACTGTTGACTTGCCCATGCCGATGGAGCCGGTGAGGCCGATAATTGTTGGACGTGTCATCGGGTCAACAACTCCATCAATTCACTATCGCAATCACGCGGAGCTGAGACACCAAAAAACTTTTCGAAAGCGATCGCCGCTTGCCCGATCAGCATCGACAACCCGCCAATAACGGGGTGGCCCGCTCGCGCTGCACCTTTCAGGAAAGATGTTTCAAGCGGGCTGGTCACAATATCATAGGCAATGCTGCCTGGCGGCGCGTGGCTCCAATCGAATTCAAGCGGGGGTTTGTCGGTCATTCCCAAAGGCGACGCATTGATAACAAGATCGAGACAGCCTTCGCGGTCATCAAAAACAAAGTCGGTGGGACGTGCAAAGTGCGACAAGTGCACGGCGTGATGCTCGCCGCCGGGTGCGAGTTCATCCAGCATTGCCCGTGCTTTGTCGGGATTGCGTCCGGCAACGACGAGCGTGAACCCATGATCGGCCAGACCTGCGATGATCGCTCTGGCCGCACCGCCTGTGCCGAGGATCCTCGCCATCCGGAACAGGTGTCGAGCCTTCAGGATCGCATTGAGCGGTTCGAGAAATCCGCCAACATCAGTGTTGAACCCGGTGAGCTCTCCATTCGCCCCGCGGACAATAGTGTTCACTGCTGAAAGGCGCGCCGCGACCGGATCGACCTGGTCGAGAAATGGCAGCACCGCTTGCTTATGCGGCATTGTGACGTTGCAACCCGCCCAGCCGGACGTGGAGCGCTGCCGTTCGATATAGCTGGCCAATTCCTCAATTGTGACCTGCTCGCTGGAATACTCGCCTTCGAGCCCAAGTTTCTCGAGCCAGAAATTGTGGATCAGCGGAGATTTGGACTGCGCAATCGGGTCGCCAATCACATGAACTTGCGTTGCGCTCACGAGAGGAGCACGCCTTGTTCGCGCAGGGCGCCAAGAACGGGCAAAAGTGGCATGCCGAGCACTGTGAACTGGTCGCCATCGATCCGCTCGAACAATTGAACCCCCATTGCCTCGATCCGGAAACAGCCCACTGTGTAGCTGATTTCAGGCCATTCCTGTTCCAGATAGTTCTCGATAAACACCTCAGAAAGTTCGCGCACATGAAGCCGCGCGCAATCCGCATGGCTCCATTCGCAGGTTTCACCGCGCACCAGCGCTGCTGCGCTGTGCAACTCGATCACCTGACCGGAAAAGAACCGCAAATGCTCGGCAGCATCATCCCGCGACGTGGGTTTGTCGAAACGCTTGCCACCAGCCACAACGAGCGAATCGCTTCCAAGAACCAATGCATCGAGGTGCTTACCCGCCAATGCGACCGCTTTTGCCACGCTCAATGCCTCGGCAATCTCGGATGAAGTTGCGCCGCGCAAGTTCTGCTCGATCACGCGTTCGTCAATATCTGCAGGCATGGCGTCATATTGAACACCAGCAGCATCGAGCATTGCGCGGCGCGAGGCCGATTTGGAAGCGAGGATTAGCTGGGGCGTGCTCATATTGGCTTGGACACTCCACCGACAACCCGGTCCTTGCGATCGCGTTCCTGCACCAACCGGATGATTGCCGCCGCGCTTTCCTCGATCGAGCGCCGCGTCACGTCGATTACCGGCCAACCATTGTCGGCGAACATACGGCGGGCGAACTGGGTCTCCGCCTTAACACGCTCATTGTCGACATAGGAGGTTTCGGTGCCCTCGTTGAGCGACAAGAGCCGGTTGCGCCGGATCTGCACCAACCGCTCTGGCGCAGTGGTAAGGCCGACAATCAAGGGGTGGCGTAGGCCAAACAGCGCTTTTGGGGGCGGGCTTTCGACCACCAATGGGATATTGGCGACCTTGTATCCGCGATTGGCGAGATAGATGCTGGTTGGGGTTTTGGAGCTGCGAGAGACACCAGCAAGAACAATATCGGCGTCCTCCCAATCCTCATATCCAATCCCGTCATCATGCGCGATTGTGTACTGGATCGCATCCACGCGCTTGAAATAGTCGGCATCCATCATGTGTTGGCGGCCGGGGCGGCCATGCGCTTCTTGCCCCAATTGAGCCTCAAGAGCCGCGGTCACCTGGTCGAGCACCGGCACGGCTGGAAGTCCGAGATGACGGCAATGCTCTTCCAGCCGAGCGCGTGTGTCCGGATTGACCAGTGTGAACAGGACAAGGCCTGGATTGTCGGCAAGATCGGGCACAATCCGGTCGAGATGTTGACGCGAGCGTACCATTGGCCAGAAATGCCGGCTGACTGTTGGATCGTCGAATTGCGCAAGCGCAGCCTTCGCGATCATCTCCAGCGTTTCACCGGTCGAGTCAGAGACCAAATGGAGATTCAAGCGGTTCATCGGGTGGATCAGATGCTCTTTGTCTGCTTGTGGATAGTGGGAGGCATAAACCACGGGAGAGAACTGTCGACAAGAAGGGGAGGGGATTTCATCCTCACTAGGGCAGGTTGGGCCCGCAGCTTTCTCGACACAGAAAATGATTTGCCAACAGGCTGGGGAGAACGGGGATAGATAATGGTTGACCGCGCAGCCGCGCAGATTCGCCGGCTTCCAGTTTGATCATCGGAGACGAACAAATCGGGCAGGAGCTGGTAATTCCCGCTTTCCACAGGCCCAACAGACTCCAACAATCCTTTTAAATTTATAATTTATTTGATTAGAGGAACGCCATGCCTGGCCCCTTGCTCGATACCCTCAGAGGTAAAACCCAAGAAATCCCTCCCGTTTGGCTCATGCGCCAAGCCGGGCGGTATCTACCCGAATATCGGGAACTTCGCGCTGAAAAGGGCGGGTTTCTCGAGCTGGTCTATGACAGCGAAGCTGCAGCCGAGGTGACGATTCAACCGATCAGGCGCTTTGGTTTTGACGGCGCGATCCTGTTTTCCGATATTCTAATCGTTCCACACGCGATGGGGCAGGGATTGGAGTTTCTGGCTGGCGAGGGGCCGAAACTTTCACCCACGCTGCTCGAAACCACTCTCGATCAATTCACCGAGCATAAAGCCCATTTTGATCCGGTCTATGAGACGGTGCGGCGCACCCGCGCGCAGATCGGCGACAAAGTGACGATGCTGGGCTTTGCAGGCTCTCCCTGGACCGTGGCGACGTACATGATCGCAGGGCAGGGCTCGAAGGATCAGGGACCAGCGCGTTTGCTCGCATACCGCGATCCAGAGCGGATGGCGGCGATTCTGGATGCGATTGCCAATATGTCGATCGAGTATTTGCGCGGTCAGATCGATGCTGGCGCCGAGGCTGTGCAGCTGTTTGACAGTTGGGCAGGTAGCCTTGCACCCGACGAATTCGAACGCTGGGTCATCGCACCCAATGCGCGGATCACTGCTGCGATCAAGCAATCGCATCCGGAAACTCCGGTGATCGGTTTTCCAAAAGGAGCAGGGGCCAAGCTTCCAGCCTATGCGCGTGAAACCGGTGTGGATGCTATCGGGCTGGATGAGACGCTTGATCCGGCATGGGCCCATTTGGTCTTGCCTGATGAGATGCCGGTGCAGGGCAATCTCGATCCGCTTTTGGTCGAGGTAGGCGGGCCTGAACTGCCCAAGCGCGTGCGCGCGATCATCGAGGCATTTGAAGGGCGGCCGCATGTCTTCAATCTGGGTCACGGGATCGGGCAATTCACGCCGATTGACCATGTTGAACAATTGCTTCGTGCTGTGCGCGGAGCTTAGAGGACGGATATGAAGGATGTTTTGCTAGCCATTTCGCCTTGGCTCGAAGTTGGTCACATCACCTTTGTGGTATTTTGGCTTGCCGGGCTGTTCATGTTGCCGCGCCAAGCCATCTATATGCTCGATCATGCGCCCGGTTCCGAGGGCGAGGCCAAATGGGCCGAGCGGATGGGTAAGCTGCGCAAGATCATCCTTACTCCCAGCATTTTGCTAGTCTGGATCTTCGGGCTCTCACTCGCATTCGGGTTCGGCTATTTTTCGTATGGCTGGTTGCATGCAAAACTTGCGCTTGTTTTCGCGTTATCCGGCTATCACGGCTGGCTGGTGGCACAGACCAAGAAGATGGCGAGGGGTGAGCGCCCGCTGACTGAGAAAACCTTGCGTTTGATCGGTGAGGTTCCGGGTCTTTTGCTGCTGCTCATCGTGATGCTGGTGGTGCTTAAACCCTTCTAGAGCTTTCGCTCTGCGCATTGCCGATTGACGTTGAGCCGCGTCGCTCGTATTTTGCACGCTTCAAAACGGCATCGGCTGCGCATTCAAGCGTGGCCTGGTCTGCTTTCTCCAAGCCCAACCTCGACCTGAATGCCCTGCTGAGAATTACGAATGCGCGCTGCGATTTCCAAAGTGCGCGTCCAGATCATCAGGACACCTCGTCCAAAGAGGTATCGACCCGCCGGCTATCTCCTAAGTTCGAAAGTACAAATTCAATGCATCTCAAAGACTTGAAAGCACGCACCCCGGCAGAACTGGTCAGTATGGCTGAGGAGTTGGGCGTCGAAGGCGCTTCGACCATGCGCCGTCAAGATCTCCTGTTCAGCATCCTGCGCGAGCTCGCTGAGGATGAGGAATACGAAGAAAACATCATGGGTATCGGCACTATCGAGGTGCTGCAGGACGGTTTCGGTTTTCTGCGCTCGCCCGAGGCGAACTACCTCGCTGGTCCTGATGATATCTATCTCTCGCCCAACCAGATTCGCAAATGGGGCCTTCGCACAGGTGACACCGTCGAAGGTGAAATCCGCGCGCCGAACGAAGGCGAACGCTATTTTGCGCTGACGAGCCTCAAAACGGTCAATTTCGACGAGCCTGACGCTGTTCGCCGCCGCACCAATTTCGACAATCTGACCCCGCTCTATCCCGATCAGAAGCTCAATCTCGACAGTGATGATCCCACAGTGAAGGATAAGTCGGCGCGGGTGATCGATATAGTTTCACCGCAAGGCAAGGGCCAACGTGCGCTGATCGTTGCGCCGCCGCGCACGGGTAAGACGGTGTTGCTGCAGAATATCGCCAAGGCGATCACTGACAATCATCCCGAAGTCTTCCTGTTGGTACTGCTCGTTGACGAGCGGCCTGAAGAAGTCACCGACATGCAACGCTCCGTGAAGGGCGAGGTTATCTCCTCGACCTTTGACGAACCGGCCAATCGCCATGTTCAAGTCGCTGAAATGGTTATTGAAAAGGCGAAGCGCCTCGTCGAGCATAAGCATGACGTCGTGATCCTGCTGGACTCGATCACCCGTCTTGGCCGTGCTTACAACACCGTGGTGCCGAGCTCGGGCAAGGTGCTGACTGGCGGTGTCGATGCGAATGCTCTCCAGCGTCCGAAACGCTTCTTTGGTGCAGCGCGTAATATCGAGGAGGGCGGCTCGCTTTCCATCATTGCCACCGCGCTGATCGACACTGGCAGCCGCATGGACGAAGTGATCTTTGAAGAGTTCAAGGGCACCGGTAATTCGGAGATTGTTCTCGACCGCAAGGTTTCCGACAAACGCATCTTCCCCGCGCTCGATGTTGGCAAGTCCGGCACGCGTAAGGAAGAGCTGCTGGTGGAGAAGGACAAACTCTCCAAGATGTGGGTGCTGCGCCGGATACTCATGCAGATGGGCACGGTGGATGCGATGGAATTCCTGCTCGACAAGATGAAGGATTCCAAGACCAACGAAGACTTCTTCGACACGATGAATCAGTAGTCTGCGCGCAATGCTCGAAGGGGTCAGCGATCAGGAGCATCGTCCGGGCACCATGGTGCTGCTGGCGATTTTTCTGTCGCGCTTCGAGGTTATCGAGATTGCCTCGATGCTCCGCGGATATGGCATCTTTGTCAGCATGGATGGGGAGCATTACACCGCCACTATCTATGAGTCGCTCGCTTATGGCGGATACCGCCTGCGCGTCACGGCGGAAGATCACAGCCTGGCCTCGGAGATCTTGCGCGAGGCCGACGTTCCAAATCGAGAGCTGTTCCGCACGAAGCCGCGCCCGATCCTGCTCTGGTTTTTGAGCTTTTGGGGTGGCTTGCACATCGCCTTGGGTGTGGCGATCGGGGCTGGTGGGCTCTCAGGGCTTTTGGGTATTCAGGCTGTATTGGGCGTGCCGATCGATCCTAAGACGCGAGGCGACTATTTCCTCTCTCCTCCAAATGTTTAGGAGCGTTGGCTCTCAAGCTGTCCGGCCATCATTTCCCAAACCTTGTTCACAGCCTTGAGTGGGCGGATCATCACTTTGAAATCGGTGATGAGACCGTTTACGTCGAATGTGATCATATCGATCCCGTTGACGTGGATACCTTCCATTTCGGTCTCAAACTCGAGCACAATCGTGTTCCCGCTGGCGACTTCTCGAACATAGCGAAAGCTGTCATTTCCAAGCGCCACAGCTGCTGCTGACAGGTAGGCATGCACGATCGGGCGTCCGCGCTGGGGTGTGTGGACGACGGGTGAGTGGAACACAGCATTTTCGTGCAGGATCGCACTGAGCTCGTCCGCTTTGCTGCCATTTTCGGCAACGCGGTGCCAGTTGGCGAGCGATTGTTCGATGCTAACGGCTTCGCCCATGGTTCCCATTTCCCTCTTGGTTCGTTTCTTTGCGCGGTCTAGCCATTGCGAGAAGGGATGTGCAAACCCAAATACACATCGTATCAGCACCAATGGTGGAACCAAGGGAGTCACCCATGAAGATCAATGTCGAAATCGAATGTACGCCCGAAGAGGCGCGCAGCTTCATGGGGCTTCCCGATGTAAGCGAAGCCAATAGCGCCTATGTCGACAACATCGCCAAGGCGATGAAGGGGGTAAGCAACCCCGCGCAATTGCAGGAATATGCCCAGGCGCTCGCACCAATGGGCCAAATGGGCCTCAAGCTATTCCAGAACTTTGTAGAAGGCGGAATGCGCGGCTCAGGTGGCTCCTCATCGAGTGGGACGAAAAAGGGCTCGTCTGACGACTAGGTTGCTGGATCGCGCACCGGGAACGAAAAACTGGTGGTAAAGCACGAGATTTCAACTATTTACGCGGTTTCTAGCGGGTCTCCCCCTGCCGCGATTGCTGTCCTACGGATCAGCGGTCCGCAGGCGGGTGCTGCGTTGCAGGCGCTGACAGGTCGTAGTTTCGAACCTCGCCGCGCGAGCCTTGCTCGATTGCGCAGCCAATCCGGCGAATTGCTTGATGAAGCGCTGGTGCTGTGGTTCCCCGGACCAGCGACGGCGACTGGCGAGGATTGTGCGGAGCTCCACTGTCATGGCGGCCGAGCGGTTCTGGCTGCGGTCTCTGACGCATTGTCAAAGATCGAAGGGTTGCGCCCGGCAGGGGAGGGGGAGTTTACCCGCCGTGCTTTTGCCAATGGTCGGATAGATTTGGCTGAGGCTGAAGGGCTTGCCGATTTGCTGGAGGCGGAAACCGAGCTTCAGCGTGCCGCTGCGATTGCCAATGTTGACGGGCGCCTCTCTGCGAAAGTGGGATCATGGCGTGAGGCAGTGCTGAGATTGTCGGCACAGGTTGAAGCGGCTTTGGATTTCTCTGACGAGGATGATGTTGGCGAATTGCCGGCGGGGTTTACCGAAGGCCTCGCCGAGTTGGATGGGGAGCTTGAGCAAGCGCTTTCGGCTCCGCGTGCAGAAAAGCTCAAAGAGGGCTTTCGGGTTGTCCTTGCCGGTCCGCCGAATTCGGGCAAATCAACACTCTTCAATGCCCTGACTGATAGTGAAGCTGCGATCACGTCGCCAATTGCCGGGACGACTCGCGACGTGATCGAGAGATCGGTGGCAATCATGGGTGTGCCTTTCTCTTTGGTCGATACTGCAGGTTTGCGCGATCAAGGAGGTGAAGAAATCGAGCAAATCGGGATTGATCGCGCACGAAGTGAGTTGGTGCGCGCTGATCTCGTTCTTTGGCTCGGGCCAGAGGGAGCTGGGCCACGAGACGCGTGGGAGATTGCAGCCCGCTCGGACTCACCGGATTTCGCACCCAAAGCCAGCGGGGCTCATGTGGTCTCGGCAGCCAATGGAGTGGGTATTGCGGATCTGAAACTGGCTCTGGTCGTTGAGGCACGCTCTGCCTTGCCCAAGGCGGGGGAGGGCGCACTCAATGCTCGGCAAGTTGCACGGTTGGAGGAGGCTCACGCTGCTATTCGTGCCGCGCTGGAGCAGAGCGATCTCTTGTTGGTTGGCGAGGAACTGCGGAGCGCGCGGCTCGCTTTCGATCGATTGATTGGGCGGGCAACGACGGAGGATATGCTCGATACATTGTTTGGGCGGTTCTGCATCGGGAAGTGACCTCCTGGAGGGCCCATGCCATTGTGTTCCACGTGAAACAGTTTTGGTGATTGGCCTTTGACCCTTCGAGGGCAAACGCCTATCTGGCGCGCCATGCAGAGCTTTGATGTCCTTGTGATCGGCGGCGGACATGCCGGTGTTGATGCGGCCTGTGCCGCCGCAAGGATGGGTGCGCGCACGGGACTTGTTAGTTTCGACCTCGATGCAATCGGCGCGATGAGCTGCAACCCCGCGATTGGCGGGTTGGGTAAGGGTCACCTTGTGCGCGAAGTGGATGCGTTGGATGGGGTGATCGGCCGCGCTGCGGATGCTGGCGCGATCCACTACCGCATGCTCAACCGATCCAAGGGCAGTGCCGTCTGGGGCCCGCGCGTGCAGGCGGACAGGGTCTTGTTCAAAGCTGAGGTTCAGCGGATCGTGCGCCACCAGGCAAACCTGACGCTAGTTGAAGGAGAGGCTGCGTCTCTGACCCTCGAGGGCGGTGCGGTGAGCGGGTTGGAACTCGCCGACGGGACAATTCTCGCCTCGCAGCGGATTGTATTGTGTACGGGCACCTTCCTCGGCGGAATCCTGTTTCGCGGAGAAGAACGCTTTGAAGGTGGACGGATTGGAGAAAATGCAGCGATCCGGCTCGCTGAACAATTGCGCGATGCTGATCTACCGATGGCGAGGCTCAAGACCGGGACCCCGCCGAGGCTCGACGGGAGGACTATCGACTGGGCGGCGCTTGATGAACAGCCTTCGGATAATGAAGATTGGACTATGTCGGCTCTCACGCCACGCCGGTCCAATCCGCAGATCTTCTGCGCGATCACCCGCACCACACAGGCATCCCACGAGATTATTCGCGCTAACCTGCATCGCTCGCCGCTATTTTCTGGTGCGATCGATGCTGCTGGACCGCGCTACTGTCCATCGATCGAGGACAAGATCCACCGATTTGGCGACCGCGACGGCCATCAGGTTTTCTTGGAACCCGAGGGGCTGACAACACACCTGGTCTATCCCAACGGGATCAGCACCTCGCTTCCGGTCGATGTGCAGCTTGGTATGCTCCGCGCCATGCCCGGTCTTGCGTCGGTTGAGATGGCTGTGCCGGGTTACGCCGTTGAGTATGATCACATCGACCCTCGTGCTTTGACCCCTGACTTGCAGCTGCGCGCCATTCCGGGGCTTTATTGTGCAGGGCAGATCAATGGCACAACCGGTTACGAAGAGGCGGCCGCGCAGGGCTGTGTGGCTGGCCTGGAGGCTGCTGCTGCGGTTCTGGGTAAGGCGGCACCGGCGCTCGACCGTGCTAACTCCTACATCGCCGTGATGATCGATGATCTTACTTTGCAAGGGGTGAGCGAGCCCTATCGCATGCTCACTTCACGTGCCGAGTACCGCTTGCGCCTGCGTGCAAACAACGCCTCGACCCGCCTAACCCCGCTGGGGATTGCGTCGGGCTGTATTGCCGAGGAACGCAAAGATTGGTTCGAAGGACGCGAAACACTCAGGACTGACGTTGCAAGCGCCTTTGCCAAACAAGTCCATGCGAAGGAACTCGCGGACAAGGGTTTCAATGTACGGCGTGATGGAGGGGAAAAGCCGCTCAGTGAGTGGCTACGGCATGACGGTGTCTCGCTCGCAGCGCTCATGCCATGGCTGGACGGGTTGGAGGGCGCCAATCGCAGCCTGGTAGAGGAAATGGCTGAGGATGAGGCCTACGCACCCTATCTTGCCCGTCAGGAAGCGGAATTGCGCGACCTCAGGGCGAGTGAAGAATTGCCTTTACCGTCGGACTTTCCCTACGATGGTGTTCCAGGCCTCTCCAACGAGATGATCGAGCGTCTGACTTCCGCAGCTCCAACCACTCTTGCTGCCGCGGGACGGATTCCGGGAATCACACCTGCCGCACTGTCGGCATTGCTGGTCCATGCTCGCCGATGGCAGTGTGCCGCGTGACCGAACCCAAGCTAATCTCGACGGAGGCAGAGGCGCGTGCCTATGTTGAAAGCCTTGCTGACGAGCGATCGATGGCAAAGGTGGTCCGCTACTGCGAATTGTTGCTAGCCGAGAACCTGAAGCAAAACCTGATCAGTAAGCCATCAGAGGCTCAGATCTGGACTCGCCATATCGCGGATAGCGCGCAATTGCTCGAACATGTTCCACGTGAAACATATGAAGACGGCGCCCCAGGACCATGGATGGATCTGGGCGCTGGACCGGGATTGCCGGGCTTGGTGATTGCCATCCTTAGACCGCATATCCCTGTGGTTCTGGTTGAATCGCGCGCGCGGCGGGTCGAGTTTCTTGAGTTTTGCGTCAAGCAGCTCGCACTTGATAATTGTGTGGTTGAAGGCCAGCGACTCGAACGGGTCACACCGTTTGAAAGCTGGGTCATTTCGGCACGCGCCTTCGCACCGCTGGAAAAACTCCTCCGGTTATCCGCACCCTTCTCCACAAAGGCGACGCGCTATCTCTTGCCCAAAGGTCGATCTGCAGCGCACGAATTGAATGCAACAAAAGCTTCGATTCGGAAGATGTTTCACGTGAAACACTCATTGACCGATCAAGAAGCCGGTATCATCGTGAGCAAATGAACTCACAACCTGATGTAAACCGAGAGGGAGCCCCACCACAGGGGCGGAGGGAAAAGCGCGAAATGCTGACAATTGCGATTGCCAATCAAAAGGGCGGCGTGGGCAAGACCACAACCGCGATCAATATGGCAACCGCGATGGCGGCGACAGGCTGGCGCACCCTGCTCATCGACCTAGATCCGCAAGGCAACGCTTCGACCGGCCTTGGAGTTGATGCGAGCTCGCGCGAGATTTCGAGCTACGATCTTCTGGTGGATGAGGTTCCGATCGCCGAGGCTGTTGTCGAAACAAGCATACCTGGCCTCGACATCGTGCCGGCTACGGTGGACTTGAGCGGGGCAGAAGTTGAGCTTGTGTCGGTCGAAGAGCGCACCGCGCGCCTGCGCACCGCCTTGAGCAATCACGGCGGCCACGAAATTTGCTTCATTGATTGTCCACCCTCGCTGGGCTTGCTCACGCTAAACGCCCTTTGTGCTGCGGACACACTCCTCGTGCCTCTGCAATGCGAATTTTTCGCGCTCGAGGGACTGAGTCAGCTGCTCCAGACTGTCGAGCGGGTGCAGCAGCGCTTCAACCCCACGCTGGGTATCATTGGCGTTGCACTGACGATGTTTGACCGCCGCAACCGGCTAACCGACGAAGTTGCTGAAGAAGTGCGTGATTGTCTCGGAAACCTAGTGTTTGAAACGGTGATTCCGCGCAATGTCCGCCTTTCTGAGGCTCCGAGCCATGGATTGCCCGCGCTCGTCTATGACCATTCCTGCACCGGTAGCCGCGCTTACATCGCGTTGGCGCGAGAATTGATCGGTCGATTCCCCCCTGAAAGGGAAGCAGCATGAGTAAATCAAGCGATCCGATCCGTTTTTCGGTGCCGCAGCGCGGACCGACTGACCGCAAGAAGAAGCTCGGCAAAGGGCTTGGTGCGCTCATGGGAGAGACCAAGCGCGAAGAGCCTTTGGTGCGCGGGGAGGGTGGAGCAAGCTCTTCCGATGGAGATGCGCTGGATTCACCGCTGAAGTCACTCACAATTGCCTCGATCGGGCCACTTCCGGGCAATCCCCGCAAACATTTTGACGAAGCGGCGCTTGAGGAACTTGCGGCGTCAATCTCGAAGCGCGGCGTGATCCAACCCATCATCGTCCGACCGCTTGGCGATGGCCGTTATCAGCTGGTCGCCGGCGAGCGTCGTTGGCGCGCGGCGCAAAAGGCGCGGTTGCACGAAATTCCCGCTCTGGTCCGCGATCTGGATGATCGTGAGGTTATGGCCTTGGCACTGATCGAGAATTTGCAGCGCGAAGACCTCAATCCGGTCGAAGAAGCGCGAGCCTATCAGCGGCTTTCAGACGAAGAGGGCATGACTCAGGCCGAAATTGCGCGAATGGTCGAGAAATCGCGCAGCCACGTTGCCAACATTCAGCGCCTGCTCGGCCTTCCTGAGGCAGTGCTTGATCTGGTCGAGGCTGGAAGATTGTCGATGGGGCATGCTCGTGCACTCATCGGGCGCGAAGACGCGGCAACGCTCGCGCGACAAGCGGTGAACGACAACCTGTCAGTCCGCGAAATCGAGAAATTGGTGCGCAAGGTCGCGAAGTCGATCAAAGGAGCCGAAGCAGAAAGTGCTCCTCATGCTGGTGCCGATGCTGATATCGTCGCGGTGCAACGGCATCTGGAGGAATATCTCGGCCTCAATGTCAGGATCAAGGCCGACACAGATCCGCGCTCTGGTGCAATCACCATCAAATACGCGACACTGGATCAGCTGGACATGCTTTGTCAGCGCCTTACCGGTGGCGATATCTAGTTTTATATCAAAGGCTTAACAAAAATCGAGCCGGAGTGAGCTAGTCACTTCGGCCCGATTTTTTCATCTGCCAAAGTTGCGCTGCGCAACTTTGCTGCTCGATCAATTGCCCTTGATGTAGCGCGGCTGCGCTGGAACCGGTCGGGGTGCCGCCGGGGCAGGCGTGGTTGCAGGAGCCGGCCTGGGGATCGAACGAGTCGCGCCAGTAGGCACTTCCTCCTCGCGCACGGTCTCGCGCACAATCACGCGCTGCTGTTGCTGGTACTGAACGGGTACATACACAACCTGCTGCGGCGGTTGGTAGGTGTAGCCATAGGACTGGTAAGCCGGAGCATAACCGTAGCCATATTGAACCGGTGGGGCATAGGCAGGGTAGGCGGGGGCCGCATAAGCAGGCGCTCGGGCCGGAATCGAGCGGGTTGCGACGCGTGTCACAGGAACCGTGCCAGAGTGACCATACTGCGACAGATACCCGTCAAGCGCGGCCTCACAATCGTATTCGCCACGATCATCACGACCGCCGCCGATCAGGCTGCCGAGCAATCCGCCCGCCAGGCCGCCAACTCCGACCCCAAGCAGTGTGCCGCCCAGGCGTTCGCTGTCAAAGGCGCGATTGCCGATAATCCCGCCTGCGACTGCACCCAACAGGCCTCCAATAATCCCGCCTTTCTCGCGGTTCGAACGGCCATTGGTGCGGCGTTCGCACTCATCGAGCCACTGATCGCGCTCAAACACACTTCCAGCGTGCGCGTAGCTGGCCTCTTGATAGGTGGGCGCATATGTAGCTGTATGGGCAGGTTCGCTACCGGGATAGGGCGCAGGGTGCTCAATCCGACGCGTGCGGGTGATTGTTTCGACCCCATATTCGTCCACCGAAGTTTCGGTGTACTCCGAAGTTACCGGACCGGACTGGTACTCAGGCGGGAGCGATTGTACTTCGGCATCGCTCATGGGGGCGGGAGCATAAACTTGCGCTTGGGCAGCTGCGGGCAGAGCCATTGCAGTGGCGAAGGCCAAGATGCTCATGCTGCGGAGCTTGTTATCTAAATGCATGCGTAAATCCCCGAATCTAAGGCGCGACTCGCACCCGCGTGACGTTTCAAATGGTTAGCGCAGGGTTTATCATCCTCGCAGACGCATGGCCAAGCTGCGCGAGGGGTGCTGTCTCGTTTCGGGGCGAAAGCCTTGCCTAAGGTGATCGGGCCCTAGATCCGTTCAGCGAGGATTTGGGCCAGTTTTTCGAGACCAGCAGCGTCCTCGGCATCAAATCGCGCCGCTTCGGGGCTGTCGAGGTCGATCACGGCAGCAACTTCACCTGCGCGCATCACTGGCACCACAACTTCCGACCGGCTCGCCGCATCGCAAGCAATATGGCCCGGGAAAGCATGCACATCTTCAACCAACTGGGTCGCCCCCTCACTCGCAGCGGTGCCGCACACCCCTTTGCCCAAGGGGATGCGGATACAGGCGGGGCGGCCCACAAACGGCCCAAGCACCAGTTCCTTGGCCCCATTTGCATTGGCGCCCATCCGGTAAAAGCCCGCCCAGTTCAGCTCGGGCACAAATTCCCAGATCAGCGCCGCAACATTGGCCATATTGGCCACACCATCGACTTCATCGCGGGTCAGAGCGTCGGCGGCATCGCACAACTGGCGATAAAGCTCCGCCTTGCCGAGCGCGGGGTCAGGCTGGAAATCGTACATCGCGGGTGATCCTGTATCATTAAGCTGTTGTCGCGAACCTGCCGCTAAACTATCCCAGCCCACATGGGTATTCTTCGCAAGCTCGCAATCGCGCTCGTCGTCTTCATCGTAATCGTCGGTGCATTTCTTTACTACCTGTCGCGCGGCGACACTGCCGATCTCTCGGTCGATGAGGTCACGGGCCCCGAACCCACATTGCAGGCCCCGGAGGCAGAGAGCTTCCCGACCGTCCAGATTGCCAAGCCGGTGGGCTGGGAAGAGGGTCAAGCACCCGAGCCGGCGGAAGGCTTCACGGTCAACCGCTTCGCCGAAGGGCTCGATCACCCGCGTGTGCTCTATGCGCTGCCCAATGGCGATGTTCTGGTGACGCTCACCCGCGCTCCGGCAAGCGAAGGCGGCGATGGCGGGATCATGGACACTATCCGCGGCTGGGTCGCGGGCTATCTCTTCTCCGAAGCGGGCGCCGCAGGCGAATCTCCCAATGAAATCGTGCTGCTGCGCGATGCCGATGGCGACGGCGCGGCTGAATTGCAGCAGGTCATTCTGACAGAGGGTCTCGACTCGCCATCCGGCATGAGCTGGGCGGACGGCACGCTCTATGTCGCCAATCACAACGCCGTTCTGGCCTATGATTACGAGTTGGGTAGCCTCGAAGTGACCGGCGAGGGCCGCAAGCTTATGGATCTGCCAGCAGGCGGCGGGCACTGGATGCGCAATATGGAGCTGCATCCCGATGGCGACCGCCTTTTCATAGCAGTGGGTTCGGTTAGCAATATCGGCGAATCGGGCATGGCGGTCGAAGAAGGCCGCGCCATGATCTGGGAATACACGCTCGAAACCGGCTCTTACCGTCCATTCGGCGCGGGTCTGCGCAACCCCAATGGCCTCGATTTCAGCCCGTGGAGCGGCGAATTGTGGACCACGGTCAATGAACGCGACATGCTCGGTTCGGATCTCGTGCCCGATTACCTTACCAATGTCCCGCTTGGCGTGAATTACGGCTGGCCGTGGATCTATTACTACGACAATTTCGACCGCCGGGTCGAAGCGCCGATGCCGCGCTTCCTCGACAGCTATGTGCGCAACCCAGAATATGCGCTGGGGCCACATGTGGCCGCGCTAGGCCTGGTTTTCACTAAAGAAGGCCACCGGATGGGCGACGAAATGGCCAGCGGGGCCTTTATCGCGCGCCATGGATCGTGGAATCGTAAGCCACCCTCTGGCTATGACGTGATCTATGTCGGTTTTGACGAATTCGGCAATCCGACAGGCGCGCCGACTCTCGTTCTGGGAGGCTTCCTCAATGAAGACGGCACCACCAAAGGCCGTCCGACGTGGGTGGAGTGGGCCGGGGATGGCTCACTGCTGGTTTCGGACGACACTGCTGGCATCATCTGGCGCACCATTGCCCCTGAAAGCACGCCAGGTGCTGGAATCGCCGAGCTTGAAAGCGAGCCGCTGCGCCCGCAGCGCGAATTGGTTGATCCAAGAGCCGTGTTCGAGGAAGATTTCCTGCGCCAACAGGCCGGTCAGCAGGTCAATTAAAGCTTGAGGCCCGCCCGTCCGGCCAGTTCGCAAGCATATTGATAGGCGCTGCGTCCTGATCGGCTGCCGCGAGCAATCGTCCATCTGAGCGCTTCCTCTTCATCCACTTCGATATCGAGTGGGTCGGTATAGGCGCGCAGGATCTCCAGATAGGTCTCCTGATCGCAAGGGTGAAAACCCAATGTCAGGCCGAACCTGTCGGCCAGAGCCAGTGCGTTATCACGCTCGTCGCGTTCGTGCCGCGCATTGCTCTCATCCCAATCACGCGCGACAATCGCCCTCCTGTTCGAGGTGACGGCCAACCGGACATTTGCAGGCCGTGCCATGACGCCACCATCGAGCAGGCTGCGCAGCGCCAGATTATCCTGAGCCGCACCGCTATCGAAGCCGAGATCATCGAGGTAGAGGAGGAAGGCGCGCTCTTGCCCGCCAAGCTCCACCAGCAGATCGGCAATGCGTGGGAGCGATCCGGAGGTAATCTGGACCAGAGCCACCCCGCCATCGTCACCGGAAGCCAGTTCGTCAATTGCAGCACGGATCAGCGCCGACTTGCCCATTCCGCGCGAGCCCCACAGGAGCATGTCATGTGCCGCTGCGCCCGCTGCGAGACGTTTGAGATTGGCGAGAATGGCGCTTTTCTGCTCGTCTATCCCGCGCAACTTAGCGAGTCCGACCGTTTCCAATGCCACAATCGGGCGAGCCGATCCTCCGTCCCAGACATAGGCACAGTGCGACAACCAATCGACAGGCGCAGCCACTGGCGGTGCGAGCCGGTCGAGTGCGGAGGCAATCCGTTCCCAAAGATCACGCCGGCCGGTCACACCCACTTCATCCGGCCAGTGTTTCTGAAGAGAGAGCGTAAAGCAGTTCTGCCCCTGAAATCGCACTGGCTTTGAGGCCAAGGGCTTCCGGAACAATGTGATCGAGGAAGAAGCGCGCTGTCACAGGCTTGATCTCTTCCAAAGCAGGTGCTGCACCCTTTGCCACAGCCTCGGCTTGTCGTTTGAGCTGCCAAGCTGCGACTGCGACTGCCGCCATAGTGCAGAACGGAACGCTGCCCGCGAGGCGATCATCAAGGCTGGCATCATCGCGCATCCAACGGGCGATATTGGCGCAATCCAGTGCCAGCGCTGCCAATCCTGCTTCATCACTGGCATCGCGCCCGATCTCCTCGAACAGCGCAATCATCGCCTCGCCGCCTTCAAGGCCCAGCTTGCGCGTCACCAGATCTGCCGCCTGAATGCCGTTTGTGCCCTCGTAAATCGGGGCAATGCGGGAGTCGCGCCAGTGCTGCGCTGCGCCGGTTTCCTCAACAAAGCCCATTCCGCCATGGATCTGGACTCCGATCCCTGCGACTTCAACTCCGGTGTCGGTACCCCATGCCTTGAGCAGTGGGACGAGGATTTCGGCGCGATTGGCAGCGGCTTCATCGCCAATGGTCCCGCGATCAACTTGCCCCGCGCAGTAATAGAGCAGCGCGCGAACCGCTTCGGTCAGCGCCTTCATGCGCAGGAGCATGCGCCGCACATCGGGATGCTCGATAATTGCCACGGGAGTCTTGTCGGGAGAGCCAGCGCGCGCCGATTGCACACGTTCTGCCGCAAACGCCGCGGCCTGCTGCGCCGCGCGTTCGGCAATCTGCACGCCCTGGTTGCCGACATTGATGCGCGCATTGTTCATCATCGTGAACATGGCCATCAGCCCGCGGTTCTCTGCGCCAACCAGTTCGCCAATGCATTCGCCATTGTCGCCATAGGACATGATGCAGGTGGGCGAGGCGTTGATGCCGAGCTTGTGCTCAAGGCTAACCGGACGCACATCGTTGCGCGGTCCAAGCGAACCGTCGGCATTGACGTGGTATTTGGGCACAATGAAGAGCGAAATGCCGCGCGATCCTTCGGGTGCATCGGGCAGGCGGGCGAGGACGAGGTGGATGATATTCTCCGCCAGCTCGTGATCGCCCCAGGTGATGAAGATTTTCTGCCCGGCGATCTTGTACTTGCCGGCATGTTCTCCGTCGGTGATCGGCTCGGCGGTCGCGCGCAGGGCGCCCAGATCGCTACCGGCGGCAGGCTCGGTCAGGTTCATCGTTCCCGACCATTTGCCGCTGACCATGTCGGGCAGAAATGTCGACTTTTGTGCGTCGCTGCCGTGATGTTCAATCGCCTCGATCGCGCCGACGGACAGCATTGGTAGCAGATTGAACGCCATATTCGCGGTGCCGAGATTTTCCAGCACATTGCAGGACAGGGTGAAAGGCAGACCTTGCCCGCCATAATCGACCGAGCTGGCAATCGAGTTCCAGCCCTGCTCGACATAGGCCTGATAGGCTGCGCCGTAGCCATCGGGCAGGCGGACCACGCCGTTCTCGAGCACTGCGCCCTCCAGATCACCCACCCGGTTGAGCGGCGCGAATTCTCCGGCGGCGAAATCGCCCACGCCGGCGACAACCGCCTCGACCAGATCGGGCTCGGCATGGGCGAACTTCTCGCTTCGGGCGAGGTCTTCGATCCCTGCATTGACGCGGATGGCCAGCAATTGGTCTTGGGTAGGCGGCGTAAAGGGTGTCACGGGCGATTCTGGTCCTGTGTGAAGTGCATCGAGTGCGTCTGCATCTTGGCAGTTGCCGCGCAAGACTATAGCGAGCGCGCATGAGCGGCAAGAACGTTACGGAAGTGGTGGCCCCCGACGCCGAAGGAATCGCGCGAGCCGTGCGAATCCTCGAATCCGGTGGTCTTGTCGCGATCCCGACTGAAACGGTCTACGGCCTCGCGGCGCGGGCTGATAGTGCCGATGCGGTGGCAGCGATCTATGCCGCCAAGGGGCGTCCCGACTTCAATCCACTGATCGTCCATGTCAGCGACCTTGCTCAGGCCGAGCAGCTGGCGGTTTTTGACGAACGCGCGCGCGATCTGGCTGATAGGTTCTGGCCTGGTCCGCTCACTCTGATCCTGCCTCTGCGCGAGGATGCTGCCATCGCCGGCGCCGTGACGGCGGGATTGCCGACCATTGCTTTGCGTCAACCCGCGCATAAGGCCATGCGCGCAGTGCTCGAAGCTACAGGCTTTCCGCTTGCCGCCCCGTCAGCCAATCGCAGCGAGGGGATCAGCCCGACACGCGCCGAACATGTCATCGCGTCGCTCGGAGCTGCTTGCTCACTCGTGGTCGATGGCGGCGCGAGTCAGGAGGGGCTGGAATCCTCGATTGTGGCACTGCGAGCTGGAGGCGGATGGAACCTGCTGCGCCCCGGACCGGTCACCAGGGAAACGCTTGAGCGAATTCTCGGGCCGGAAACCGAGAGCGAGGCGATCGGTATCGAAGCGCCCGGACAATTGGCGCGTCATTATTCGCCCGGCAAGAAGCTGCGGCTGAGTGCGGCGAGGGCTGAAGAGGATGAATTCTTCATCGGGTTTGGGCTTGTCCAAGGCGATTGCACGCTTTCGAGTGCAGGCGATCTCAACGAAGCGGCGGCGCGGCTTTACGACTGCATGCATCAGGCGGCGGCTTCCCCGAAACCGCGCATCGCGGTTGCGCCTATTCCCTATGGAGAGGTTGGGCGCGCGATCAATGACCGCTTGCGCCGGGCAGCTGCGGATTAATCGTCGGGCTCAACCGGGATGGTGGGAAGAAGTTCTTCGATCTCGGCCCGGGTCTCTTCCGCCTCGCGGCAGGCGCTGCGACTCCCGTCCTCGCATTCCTCGACCTGTTCGCGATAGTCGCGCTCGAGCTTGCCAAGCCGTTCTTCGCGCCGCCGGATCTCGCGGCCGCGGGCCTCGTCAGCTTCTGACTGGCTGGTCGTGGCAAGGTCAACCGCGCGGCTGCCCACACGGATTGGCGCTGTCACGACGTCGGCCACTGTGCTTGCGATACACCCTGAAAGAGTGAGTGAGGCGGCCATGAGGCCCAAAAGAGAACGAGCGCGCATGGCGGTACAATGCGCGCTCGTGTCTGGAATGCAAGCCGGGTCAGGACCAGACTGGCGGACTATTCTTCCGCTGCGTCTTCCGCCCCGGTTTCCGCCGCGTCTTCCGAAGCGTCTTCCGAGCCCTCTTGCGTTGCGGCCTCATCAGCCGTGTCAGCCGGGCGGCAGGTCAGCGAGCCGGAGCCTGCGGTGGTTACATGGCAAGTCGCCGAACCGGTGACGCGGACGTCCCCAGAACCGGCAATGCTGGCATCGACGCGGCCATTGGAGGCGAGTTCAACATCACCCGAACCAGCGATTCCAACCGAGACGTCCTCGGCCAGCAGTTCGCCCAATCGGACATTGCCCGAACCCGCAATGTCGATGTCGAGCGTATCGGCAGTGCCTGCTGCGCGCACATCACCCGATCCGGCAATATCCACTTCGAGCCGTTCTGCATCGACTGCATCGACCGTAATGCTGCCTGAACCAGCGATCTCGAGTTCGGCATTGCTTGCGACGGCCGCGGCCTGGATTTCACCGCTTCCGGCGATCTCAAGATTTTCAGGCGCGGGCAGAGTCATCCGGACAATCGCTTTGCCCGATCCGTCAAAGATGCTCTGGTCCCGCGCAATTGTAAGCCGGTCGCCATTGCGATCAAAGCGCAAGGCTTCGCCTGCCTCGGCGTCGCCTTCGAGCGTGATAGTCAGCTCATCGCCTTCACTGATGATGACGCGGTCCGGACCCGCCAGCTGGATCGTGTCGGGCGCTTCGCCTGACATGTCGAGTTCTTCGAGGGCAACGCCTTCGACCTCACCCCAATTGCTATCGATCCTGACATCGCAACCGGCCAAACCTGCGCCCAAGGCAAGCGCTGCGATCGGGGCCGCGCGTTTTGCAAACCAAATATTCATGTGAATTCTCCGCCTTCTGAAACCGTGTTGTGCACATAATACACCTCTGAAGGCAATTCAAGCGAAGATATAACTTAGTTGTAACTTTGAACCTCGCTTGCCCAACGAAAAAGGGCCACCCTGTCGCAGGGCGGCCCTCAATCTTTCACAGCAACGAAGCGCCTATTTGTCGTCTTCGTCGTTGTCGTAATATTGCGGCGCGTGCTCGCGCAGAACTTCGAGGATCTTCTCGAGCGCTGTCGGCTCGTCGGTTTCTTCCATCGCAGCCAGTTCGCGCGCAAGGCGGCTGGAGGCAGCTTCGAAGATTTGACGTTCCGAATAGCTCTGCTCGGGCTGATCGTCGGGGCGGAACAGGTCGCGCGTCACTTCGGCGATCAATACGATCTCGCCGGAATTGATCTTCGCTTCGTATTCCTGGGCGCGGCGCGACCACATGGTGCGCTTGACCTTGGGTTTGCCCTTGAGGGTTTCCATCGCTTCATTCAGCGTTTTGTCCGAAGACAGCTTGCGCATGCCGATCGACTCAACCTTGTTGGTCGGAACGCGCAAAGTCATGCGCTCTTTTTCAAAACGCAGGACGTAGAGTTCAAGCTGCATGCCGGCGATCTCTTCGTTCTGAAGTTCGATCACGCGGCCAACGCCGTGCTTGGGATAGACAACATAATCGCCAACAGTGAAGGCGGGCGCATTGCTTGCCATGCAAGTTCCTTTCTAGCGGCTTCCAAGCCAGCAAATGACAGACAAGTTTTCCTTTCGGCCCCGCGTCTTGTTCAAAGACATCGGGCCCCGCACAGGAACCGTCCAAGTCTGGTGTTGCTGGTTGTTGGCCTTTCCGGTTTTCATCGCCAGCGCCGGGACCAACCAGCGCGGTTGCAGCATTATATAACACAATCGCAACAAAATTGCGAGTCGCCCGAATCGAACAGGCTTACCTGTGTTAGAATATGCGTTTGTGAGCGTTCAAAAGACCGTGAAAATTAGTCGCCTTCGCCCGGTTCTGGGCTGAAGAACTTTTCGAACTTACCCTTTTCACCCTTGTGATCGTCGGCATCGGCGGGCGGGTCTTTCTGGCCCGTGATGTTGGGCCACTCAGCAGAGAACTTGGTGTTGAGCTCGAGCCATTTCTCAAGCCCGTCTTCGGTGTCGGGAAGGATGGCCTCGGCAGGGCATTCGGGCTCACACACGCCGCAATCGATGCATTCGCTGGGATTGATGACGAGCATATTCTCGCCTTCATAAAAGCAATCGACCGGGCACACCTCGACACAGTCGGTGTATTTGCATTTGATACAGTCTTCGGTGACGACGTAAGTCATTGGGCGTCTTTCATCCGGATAGTTCGGGGCACAGGCCCCCTTAGGCTAAAACTCTGATCAACAATTGGCCGCGCTGCTAAGGGCATTTAGGCTTGAGGGTCAAGCTCACGATAATGAGACTTGGCCCGCGCGGGCGATGCGCGCCGGGTGGGTATCGACAAAAGTTCGACCACGCGGACCTCGCCGCCAACCACCACAGTCAGCACATCGCCGATAGCGACACTCTCGCTCACGCGCTGCACATGTTTTCTATTATGCCGCAAAGCGTGCCCCTCGATCATGGTGCGCGCAGCAGAGCGCGTGCGGGCAAAACGCAGGTAAACCAGCAGCCGGTCGATCCGGATCGAGGTTTGATCCCCTGTGCTCACTGCGCGCTCACTGCCTGCTCACTGTGTTCTCAACCGCCGAGCAGGTCCGCCAATTTGTCGAACGCACCGCTAGCGCGGGCAGGGCCGGTATCTACCGTTCTGTCTCTGGGTTTGCGTGCGCCCTGCGCGCCGCGCTTTTGGGGCGGTTTCTTGCCTGGCTTGCCTTTCTTGCCCGTATGGCGGGGTTTGCCGCGGCCCTTTGCTTCCTTGCGATTCTCTTCGCCGGGCCGCTTTGGCCGCCATAACCAGCTGTCTGGCGCGGCTGGCCCATGCGCCCCTTCGGGCAAGACCCGGGCGCGTTGAAGCCGGAAACCCGCGCTGCCCAGAAGCCTTTGCGCGTTGTCCTGCTCCAGACCAATCGAGATGGGCAGAGCAAGATCAAGCCGGAAGCGCGGATTGCGCTGTTTGGCAGCGCTCGCCTTTGCCCGGGCATCGAAAGCGGCGCGCAGGATCTTTTCGGCCAGATCAACGCGGATGAGCTGACTGCCCGCAAGCCGGTATCCCGCCGGAACGGTTTTGTTATCGGCCAGCACGGGCAGCATCATCTCTTGCAGGGGCCGTTTGTCGAGGCCCAGAGCGTGAAGCAAGCGGCGCGGCGCTGGTTTGAGCAGGGCTGCGGCAAAGATATCGAGCGCACCGAATGTTACGCCAAGCTTGCGCAGAAAGGGCCGCATTTCCTTGGGCAGATGTTCTAGGCCGGCTTTCTCACGGCTCACCACACCGCGCGCATCGACCAGTGTAATCAGCAAAGCACGCGCTTCGCTGCCCGCTTGCGGATCGCGCGCAGCCTCGGCCAGTTTACGCAAGGGGCTGAGCGGTTCGAGCTGTGCGGTCAACCAGTCGGAAAGGCCTGTCTCCAGCTTGGCCTTGGCAGCATCCGGCAGCGTAGAAAGCTCGCGTGCGAACTCCAGCCTCGGTGCGGTAAAATCGTCCGCGATCACAATCTCTGCCAGCTTTTGCCCATGCCACTGGACGGACCCTTGCTCGACAATCAAATCATCAAGTCCCGCGGCCAGCAATTGCTCGGCGCGTTGTGCCAGAATGCCGGGCAGGGCCTTCTCGCCAGCCGCGAGCAGCATCTTGCGCTCGCCAAGCCCTGCCTGCGGATCGACCACAAAGCGGAAGCCATCAAGCTTGCCGATCACCTCGCCTTCAACGGTTAGCGAATTGTCGGCTTCAAGGGTCACAGGCAGGGCGCTGCCATCCTGTCCCAGTGATTTCATCAAGATCGTCGTCCTCCGGTTGACGAAGCGTTCCGTGAGCCGCGCATGCAGCGCATCGGAGAGCTTCGCTTCGACTGCGCGCGCACGCGCTGCCATCTCGTCGCGCGCCAGCACCCAGTCGGGTCGCTGGCAGATATAGGCCCAGGAACGGATCGCGGCTATCCTTCCCTGCAAAGTATCGATGTCGCCGCCGGGCCGGTCGAGTTCCGCAATGCGTGCAGCGATGAAATCGGCGCCGAGATAGCCATCGCGCAGATCCTGCCACAGCCGCGCCACGAATCGCGCATGCGGGTCGACTCCGACCTGCCGGAAATCGGGAAGACAGCACGCTTCCCAGAAACGCCGCACGCTGCCCGAACCCTTGATCGAACCGGCCAGCGGCTCCTCTGCGAGGCGTTTGAGCACCGCGAGGTCAATCGCCTGGGGTGCGGCGAGCAGCACTTCGCTGTGGGGTTTGGCTTCGAGGTCGCCGATCAGAACTTCAAGCGTGTCAAAGCGCGGCTCGGCCTCCCGCCAATAGAGCTTGGTGAGGGGAGCAAATTTGTGCTCCTCGATCGCGTAGATCTCTTCCTCGGAAAATTCGAGCGGAGCACCGGAGCGCGAACCACCACCTGTCAGAGTGCCGAAGCTACCATCGCGCTGATGCCGTCCAGCGCGTCCGGCGATCTGCGCCATCTCGGCAGGGGTCAGCCGCCGCTTGCGCCGACCGTCAAATTTAGACAGCGCGGCAAAGGCGACGTGGTTGAGGTCGAGATTGAGCCCCATGCCGATCGCGTCGGTGGCGACGATGTAATCGACCTCGCCATTCTGGAACAGCTCGACCTGCTTGTTGCGCGTCTCGGGCGAAAGCGCGCCCATTACCACCGCCGCACCCCCGCGAAACCGGCGCAAAGCCTCGGCCATCGCGTAAACCTGCTCGGTCGAGAAGGCGACGATCGCGCTGCGCGGGGGCAGGCGAGAGAGCTTGGCGGTTCCCGAATGGGTGAGGGTGGAAAAGCGCGGGCGCTCTACCATCTCGGCTCGCGGGATCAGATGGCGCACGATGGGCTCGAGCGTCGCTGAGCCAAGGATCATCGTCTCCTCCCGCCCGCGCGCATGCAGGAGCCGGTCGGTGAAGATATGCCCGCGTTCCGGGTCAGCGCCGATCTGCGCCTCGTCAATCGCGACAAAGGCATGGCGACCACTTTCGCCCGCTCCCAGCCGGTCCATCGCTTCGGCCGTGCAGCAGAAATAGCGCGCTTTGTGCGGCTCGATCCGTTCTTCGCCGGTGATCAGCGCGACCTGGTCATCCCCCTTGATCGCGCGCACCCGGTCATAAACCTCGCGCGCCAGCAATCGCAGCGGGAAGCCCATCATGCCGGAGGAATGCGCGCACATCCGCTCGATTGCCAGATGCGTCTTGCCGGTATTGGTCGGCCCGAGCACTGCGCGCACGCGGCTGTCGTCAGCATATCGGGAGGGGGGAAGCGAGCTCACACCTTGCCTTGTGTCAGCCTCGCACTCGCGCCGCAATCCTGTCTCGGGACAAATCCCCGCACCGGCTTGCCCCTTAGGCAAAACACCTTATCGCATGCGAGACTCGTCTGATCGCGCGTTAAGTGCAGATTTACCATAAATCGCCAGAAGGGTGCGCTACGAGCACTGAGCTCAAGATATTGCGGTGAAAAGCAGGACCATTGGACACGCCAAGCGACCATCCGGACAGAAATCCCGGCGCAAATGATGCGGGCCGGGACGATGGGCGTGCACGCACACGGGATCACCGCGTCGATGCCGAAACCGCGCGCGAACTTGCCCCTTATTTCCAGAACTCCAAGAAATACGCGCCGCCATCCAAACAGGCGCAGGTCAAACGTCAGGTGCTCGCCCGCGTGCGCGGGTGGGGCGAGCGTTATGACGAATGGAAGCTGAGCGCCTCGGCGTGGCTCGAAGGTCTCGATCTTGCCCCCGATCTGGCCGAGAATATCGGGAGCCGCCGCTGGTTCCGCGGGCTGGGCACTATGGTGGCATTGGCAGCACTCGCGCTGGCATTCTGGCCCAACCTGACCCCGCTCGAGGCCCGCTCGGCGATGCCCGAGGGCGAGGAAATCCGCGACGAATTTCGCAGCCAGATGATTATGCCGCTGGCGCTGGGCGGCGATAGTGGCCGCCGGATGGGGCCAACCGAGGACGTGATTCCATTGGCAAGCGCGCCCGAGCGTCCGCAGATCGAGCGGCTGGCAACGCTCGCCCCGGGAGACAGCTTTGCCAGCATGCTGCGCCGTGCAGGCGTTTCAGCGCGCGATATCGGCGAGGTCAGCGCTCTGATCGGCGGGGCAATGCCACTGTCCGAGATTGAGCCCGGCACCCAGATTGACCTCGTTCTGGGCCGCCGTCCCGACAGCGATTCCCCGCGCCCGCTCGATGCGCTGAAGTTCCGCGCGCGTTTCGATCTCGAGCTAGAGATCGGGCGTCAGAATGCTGATGCGGAAACCGGGCAGGGCGGAGTGCTCTCGCTTGCCCGCAATGTGATCCGCGTTGACGACACGCCCTTGCGGGTGCGCGGCAATGTCGGATCGAGTCTTTACCGTTCCATGCGCGCTGCGGGCGTTCCGGCGAGCGCGGTGCAGGACTATCTGCGCGTGCTCGACGACCAGATCGATATGGACCGCGAAGTGCGTTCTTCGGACGAGTTCGACATCATCATCGCCTATCGCCGCGCTGCAACGGGCGAGCGGCAGGCGGGCAAGCTGCTCTATGCCGGCATCGATCGTGCAGGCGAGCCGCGCACGCAATTGATGCGTTGGGGCTCGAATGACCGGTTTTTCGAGGCATCGGGCGTGGGCGAGCAACGCCGCGGGCTGGTCGCTCCGGTTCCGGGGCCAATTTCCTCGCGCTACGGGATGCGCCGCCATCCGATCCTTGGTTATCGGCGGATGCATTCGGGAATGGATTTCCGCGCGCGTCATGGCACGCCGATCGTTGCCGTGACCGATGGCCGCGTGACCTCTGCGGGGCGCGCGGGCGGCTGCGGGATCGCCGTGCGGCTGGACCATGGCGGCGGATTGCAGACGCGCTATTGCCATATGAGCCGCATGGCTGTTCGGCGCGGTCAGGACGTGCGGCGGGGACAGGTGATCGGCTATGTCGGGTCAACCGGCCTGTCGACCGGCCCGCACCTTCATTATGAAATGTATCGCAGCGGACGCGCGATCAATCCGGCGAGCGTCGATTTCGTCACGCGTTCGGTGCTTTCGGGCACCGAATTGCTCGATTTCCGTCGCCAGCTGCTCCAGTTGCGCGAGATCGAGCCGGGCGCTGCGCTCGAAGATCTCGAACCGCTTCCGAGCGAAACAGAAGAGCCCTTGCGCGAGATCGAGAAGATCGACATCGCGCGCCGATCGAATTGAGCGCGTTGATCGAGGCCGCAATTTCGGGCAACACCGCTCGCAAATGACCGGAAGCTATCCCAACACCCGCCTGCGCCGCACCCGCGCGACTGGATGGAGCCGTGCGCTCCACCGCGAAACCCTGATCACACCTGCCGACCTGATCTGGCCGCTTTTCGTGACCGAAGGCGATGGGGTGGAGGACCCGGTTGTAAGCTTGCCGGGTGTCTCTCGCTGGTCGGTTGACGGGATTGTCGCACGCGCAAAGGAAGCAGTCGAACTCGGCATTCCGGTGGTCGCGCTTTTCCCCAACACGCAGAGTGATCGTCGCTCCGATGACGGAGCTGAAGCGCTCAATCCGGACAATTTGATGTGCCGCGCCATCCGCGCGATCAAGGATGCATGCGGCGATGATATCGGCGTTCTCACCGATGTCGCGCTCGACCCATACACGTCGCATGGTCAGGACGGCCTGCTCGATGCCAAAGGCTACGTCACCAATGACGACACGGTCGCGGTGCTGGTCGATCAGGCGATCAATCAGGCTGAGGCGGGCGCGGACATTATCGCCCCGTCAGACATGATGGATGGCCGTATCCACGCGATCCGCATGGCGCTTGAAATGGGCGGGCATCACAACGTCCAGATCATGAGCTACGCCGCCAAATATGCGAGCGCGTTCTACGGACCGTTCCGCGACGCGGTCGGATCGGGCGACCTGCTGAAGGGTGACAAGAAAAGCTACCAGATGGATCCGGCCAATGCGGATGAGGCGCTGCGCGAGGTCGAGCTGGATCTGGGCGAAGGCGCGGACAGCGTGATGGTCAAGCCGGGCCTCGCCTATCTCGACATCATCTACCGCGTGAAGCAGCGCTTTGGCGTGCCGGTCTTCGCCTATCAGGTGTCTGGCGAATACGCGATGATTGAGGCCGCGGAATCGGTCGGCGCCGGGGATCGCGACGCGTTGCTGATGGAGAAGCTGCTGGCCTTCAAACGCGCCGGTTGTTCGGGCGTGCTGACCTATCACGCAGCGCATGCTGCGCGCCTGCTCAATGGCTGACTTTCATCATGAGACCGCGCGCCTGATCCTGCGCGATTGGCGCGAGGATGATTGGGAAGAATTCTGGGCGGGCACCAACACACCTGCGGTGATGCGATGGCTGGGCGGCGTGTGCGATTCCGAAAAGCGCGAGGCTGCGCAGGACCGCTTGCTTTCATACAAGCGCGATCACGGACACACTTTCTGGGCGCTCGAACGCAAGCAAGATGGCGCAATCCTCGGCTTTTGCGGCCTCAAACGCTGCAATCAGGAGGGCGGTCCGATCGGTATGATGGAGGCCGGTTGGCGGCTGCGCGAGGATGCCTGGGGGCAGGGCTATGCCAAAGAGGCGGCAATTGCTTCGCTCGACCTCGCCTTTGACCGCTTCGGTGCCGATGAAGTTATCGCGCTCACGGTTGAGGGCAATGCGGGCAGCTGGGGCCTGATGCGGCGGCTCGGCATGCAGCGGCGCGAGGATCTTGATTTCGAGAACAGCGACTTCGATCCCGGCAATCCCGTGATCATTGTCTATTCGATAGGTCGCGATAGCTGGGAGCGTCATCGTGGGTGACATCGTGATCGAAACCGATCGGCTGGTGCTACGCAAAACGCGTGAAGGCGATGCCGAACTGCAATACCGCCTGCTCAACACGCCCGCTGTGATGGAGCATCTGGGCGGGGTGAAGGAACTGCACGAGATCGAGGCGAAACACGCCAAGACGATGGGCTGGTTCGCTCGCGAAGGCTTTGGCTTCATGATGATGATCGAAAAAGCGACCGGCGAACTTGTCGGCCATTGCGGGGTGAAACGCGTCGATCATCCGCTCGCCCCCAATCAGGGCGATCACGAGATCGGCTGGTTGGTGCGCGAGGATCGCTGGCGGCTTGGGCTTGCAGGTGAGGCTATGCGCGCGGTGATCGACTGGGCTTTCGGGCCGGTGGGCGCGCCGCATCTGGTTGCGCTCACCAATGAAGAGAATGTGGGCAGCTGGAAGCTGATGGAAAAGCTCGGCATGGAACGTCGCCGCGACCTTGATTTCGGCGATCCCGATGAGGGTAGCCCGCTAATCCAGTACTCCCTGACGCCTGAACAATGGAAACAAGCCAAATGAACCGACATCCCGGTGCCAATATCATCCCGATCCACGGCAAGGTGCCAAAGATCCACGAAACCGCCTTCATTGCGCCGGGGTCCACAATCATCGGCGATGTCGAGATCGGGGCGGGCAGCTCGATCTGGTACAATTGCGTTGTTCGCGCGGACGTATTCACCATCCGCATTGGCGAGCGCTCGAACATCCAGGACGGCTCGATCCTTCATTGCGACCCGCCGCGTCCGGGCGATGAGGAAGGGTGCCCGCTGGTGATCGGCGACGACGTGCTGATCGGGCATATGGCGATGATCCACGGCTGCACGATCCACGATCGCGGCTTTGTCGGGCTGGGCGCGATCGCAATGAACAAGTCGGTGATTGCGAGCGACTCAATGCTCGGTGCAGGCGCGATGCTGACCGAGCGTAAGGTGATGGGCGAGCGCGAGCTTTGGGCGGGCCGTCCGGCCAAGAAGTTCAAGGAACTGAACGACGCGGCCATTGCCGGTATGCGGATCGGAACTGCGCATTATGCAGAGAATGCGAAACACCACCTCGAAGCGGTCGAGGCGGCGTTTCGCGATTCCTGAAAGTCAGCTCTGGCGTAGATAGCGCATCATGTAGGGCACGAAGTCGGCCTTCCCCAGCGCGATCCCGGCCTTGCGCAGGATCGAATAGGCGGCGGTGGTGTGGAAGTAGTACTGCGGCAAAGCCCAGTCGCGCACATATTCGCTCGCGCTCAGATCGAAATTCATGCCGTTCGGAATGGCCAACTCGACCGCAGCATTGGCAGCGATGAAATCGCGCGAGGCCCACTCCTCGAGCTGCGATTTGGCTTCGGCAATCCAGCCGCGCGCCTCGGCCAAAGTGGCGGGATTGTCATCGCGTGAAGTGAAGTCGAGGCCGGTGAGCCGCGCCATGGCTTCGCCCGGCATGTTGACCAGAAAGCGCACCTGCACACTCAGCGGATGCATGTCCTCGGCAAGCGTTTCTTCGAGCAGTGCATCACCGCGCGGATCGGCTTCGGCCTTTGCCAGCAACCCATCGAGCACGCCCAGCATCTGGGTCCAGACAGGTATGGTTTGATCTTTGATAGACATCGCAATTCTCCCGTTTCAAATTGAAACCTAGTGGGTGAATTGTGAAGTTCAAGCGTCAACCTGCGGCTAACTGCCAGCGCGTGAGATCAGCTTTCCTTATCGCTGCCTGATTCCTCGGGCTTCGCGTCGCCCTTGGGGTCATCTTTGGGCGTAGCTTTCTTGGCAGCAGGCTTTTTCTTACCTGCCGTCTTGCGCTTGGGTTTGGCCTTGGGCGGCGCGGGCGTGAGTTCGAAACTCGGCTTGCCGTCCTTGATGCTGACATGAACCTCGCCGCCATCGGTGAGCTTGCCGAACAACAGCTCCTCGGCGAGCGGCTGCTTGATCTTGTCCTGCAACAACCGGCCCATCGGGCGCGCGCCGTAGAGCTTGTCATAGCCCTTATCCGCGAGCCAATTGCGCGCATCGCTGTCGAACTGGATGTGGACGTTCTGTTCAGCGAGCTGGAGTTCGAGTTCGAGAATGAACTTGTCGACCACGCGGGCAACGGTGCTCTTGCCGAGATAGGCGAAGGGCACAATCGCATCGAGACGGTTGCGGAACTCCGGCGTGAACATCTTCTTCACCGCTTCGCTGCCCGCATCTTCTTTCGAGACATCGCCAAAGCCGATGCCCTGCGTCGCCATTGCGGCAGCGCCGGCATTGGTCGTCATGATGAGGACGACATTGCGGAAATCGACCGTCTTGCCGTGGTGATCGGTCAGGCGGCCATTATCCATCACCTGAAGCAGGATGTTGAACAGGTCAGGGTGTGCCTTTTCGATTTCGTCGAGCAGCAGCACGCAATGCGGGTTCTGATCCACCGCATCGGTGAGCAGACCGCCCTGATCGTATCCAACATAGCCCGGAGGCGCGCCGATCAGACGCGAAACGCTGTGGCGCTCCATATATTCGGACATGTCGAAGCGCTTGAGCTCGATCCCCATGATCGAGGCCAGCTGACGCGCGACTTCGGTTTTGCCGACGCCGGTGGGTCCGCTGAACAGGAACGAGCCAATCGGCTTGTCCGGATCGCGCAGGCCAGCACGGCTCAGCTTCATCGCGGTCGACAGGCGGTGGATCGCCTCGTCCTGACCGAAGACAACGTGCTTCAGATCACGCTCCAGATTCTCGAGCGCCTTCTTGTCGTCCTTGCTGACCGATTTCGGCGGGATGCGTGCCATGGTCGCGACGACCGCTTCGATTTCCCTGGCGGTGATCTTCTTCTTGCGGCGGCTGGGCGGGACCAGCATCTGCATCGCGCCGACCTCGTCGATCACGTCGATCGCTTTGTCGGGCAGCTTGCGGTCATTGATATAGCGCGCCGACAGCTCGACCGCCGTTTTGAGCGCGTCGGGCGTGTATTTCACATTGTGATGCTCTTCAAAGGCGGTGCGCAGCCCTTTGAGGATTTTGATCGTATCCTCGATCGTCGGCTCGTTCACATCGATCTTCTGGAAACGGCGCAGCAATGCGCGATCCTTCTCGAAGTGATTGCGGAATTCCTTGTAGGTGGTCGAACCGACGCAGCGGATCGTCCCGCTCGACAGCGCAGGTTTGAGCAGATTGGAAGCATCCATCGCCCCGCCGCTCGTTGCACCAGCTCCGATAACCGTGTGGATCTCGTCGATGAAGAGGATCGCGTCGGGCATCGCTTCAAGCTCGGTCACAACCTGTTTAAGCCGCTCCTCGAAGTCGCCGCGATAGCGCGTGCCAGCCAGCAATGCGCCCATATCGAGCGAATAGATCACCGCATCAGCGAGCACTTCGGGCACATCGCCTTCGACGATTTTGCGCGCCAGCCCTTCGGCAATCGCGGTTTTGCCGACGCCGGGATCGCCGACATAGAGCGGGTTGTTCTTTGACCGGCGGCACAGAATCTGCACCGTGCGGTCAACCTCGGGGCCGCGGCCGATGAGCGGATCGATCCGCCCGTCTTCGGCCTTCTTGTTGAGGTTGACGGTAAACTGGTCGAGCGCGGTTTCCTTGGTCTTGCCACCATCTTTAGTGACCTCAGCCTCGGCAGGAGCGCCTTCTTCATTGCCTTGCGGGGCATTCGATTCAAGTTGGCGTCCGCCTTTGCCGATACCGTGGCTGATATAGCTCACCGCATCCAACCGGCTCATATCCTGCTGCTGGAGGAAATAGACCGCGTAGGAATCGCGCTCGGAGAACAGCGCCACCAGCACATTCGCGCCCGTCACCGTGTCCTTGCCGGAGGACTGGACGTGCAGGATCGCGCGCTGGATCACCCGCTGGAATCCCGCTGTCGGCTGCGGATCGGCCTCTTCCTCGGTCTTGAGCGACTGGTATTCCTGGTCGAGATATTGCTTCACCACCTCGCCCAGTTCGGCAAGGTCGACGCCGCAAGCCGCCATGACCTGCGCGCCGTCCTCATCATCGATCAGCGCGAGCAGAAGGTGCTCGAGCGTGGCATATTCGTGGCGTCGCTCTGACGCATGGGCGAGCGCGTTGTGGAGGGTGCGTTCGAGGTTTTGGGCGAAACTGGGCATGAATTTAGGGTCTCTGTTGGGCGGCGGCGGGGTAGAAACGAGAACTATATGGGGCGCAGCTGCGCGATTGCGAATCGGGATCGGTTATTAGGTGCGCTATCATGATCCCGGACTGCTGAACAAAGCGTCAGCAGCAGCCCTGTGTGCGGCTACCTTGTCGCGGTGCGCCTTCACGCGGTCAATCTCGGCTTCGAGAAGCGCAATCCGCTCTCCCAATTCATCCTGCGAATAGGGGGCGAGGTCTTCGGCAGCGAGCTTGCTCGCAGCGTCTCCTTTGGCTCTCGGGCGGTCATCCTCTTCCATTGTGCCCAACATCGCAATTATGCCCGCTTGCTGTCAATGCGCAGGCTGGGTATTTGCTACCGGCCTATTCGGGATCGCACTGAATATGCCGGACAAGGCAAACGGGGATATGACAATGACAAGGGCGAATGGGCCAGTTCTTCCAGAGGTGATGCAGGCGATCCAGTTTGCTGCGCCCGGCGGCCCCGAAGTGCTGGAGGCAGGCCAAGTCGCTGTGCCTGACCTGCGCCCCCAGGACGTGATGATCAAAGTCGCCTATGCTGGCGTGAACCGGCCTGACTGCGCCCAGCGTGCGGGACTTTATCCGCCGCCTCCCGGTGCTTCGCCGCTATTGGGGCTCGAAGTTTCAGGCGAGGTGGTGGCCCTTGGCGCGGATGTTCCGGCAGAGATGCTTGGCCAGCAGGTCGCGGCCCTCACCCCCGGTGGCGGCTATGCCGAGTTTTGCACCGCTCCGTGGCAGCACTGCCTGCCGATGGAGGGTAAGCTCGACCTCAAAACCGCCGCCGCGATCCCCGAAACGCTTTTCACTGTCTGGCACAATGTCTTCGAGCGCGGAATGGTGCGCGATGGCGAGCGTTTGCTGGTCCATGGCGGGACTTCGGGGATTGGCACGATGGCGATCATGCTGGCGAAGGCCTTCGATGTCGAAGTGATCGTGACCTGCGGCGATGAAGCCAAATGCGAAGCGGCGCGCAAACTGGGCGCCGATCTTGCGATCAATTACCGCGAGGCGGACTTTGTCGAGGCGGTCAAGGAGCACACTGGCGGCGAAGGCGTGAATGTGGTGCTCGACATGGTCGCGGGCGATTATGTTCCGCGCAACCTGCAATGCCTCGCCGAAGACGGACGGCATGTGACCATCGCCGTGCTGGGCGGGGCCAAGGCCGATCTGTTCATGCCGCTCATCATGATGCGCCGCCTGACACTGACCGGTTCAACCCTGCGCCCGCGCACGGACGCCTTCAAGGCCGCGCTCGCCGATGAGATCGCCGCCAATGCATGGCCGCTCTTTGCCGCAGGCGAGCTGGCGCCGGTAATGGATCAGACCTTCACGCTTGCCGATGCGGCGAAGGCCCATGCGCGCATGGAAGCAGGCGAGCATATCGGCAAGATTGTGCTGGAGGTTGGCGGTGGCTGAAACTTACACGCTTCATGAATATTCGCGCAGCGGCAATTGTTACAAGATCAAGCTGACTGCCGCGCTGCTGGGCGTGCCTCTCGAATGCCGCGAATACGACATCCTGCGCGGCGAGACCCGCACCCCCGAATTTCTTGCCAATGTGAATGCCAATGGCCGCATTCCGGTTCTGCAGATTGATGAGGGAGATCAGGCGCGTTTCCTGCCCGAAAGCAATGCGGCGTGCTGGTATCTTGCGAGCGGATCGGACCTCATCCCGCAAGATCGCTTTGCTCAGGCCGACATGCTGCGCTGGATGTTCTTCGAACAATACAACCACGAACCCAATGTCGCGACCTTGCGGTTCTGGATGAAGTTTGTGGGTGAAGAGAACCTCTCTCCCGAGCAGCGTGCGCAAATCGGCAGCAAGAAGGTGGCGGGGCACGCCGCGCTTGCGCTGATGGATGAACAACTTGCAAGCCGCGCCTTTCTCACTGGCGAAACGGCGAGCCTCGCTGATATCGCGCTCTTTGCTTACACCCATGTCGCCGATGAAGCCGGGATTGCGCTTGACGAGTTCGGCAACATCACAAGCTGGATCAAGCGGATCGAAGGCCTGCCGGGCTTCATTCCGATGGAAAGCTGACGCGGCCCGCCGAGGCCGATTGGGTTGCGCCTTGGTCTCCCCCCGATCAATCGCTTGCCGTCCGCAAAGCTTTGCCCTATCTGAGCCTACGCAACGGCCGCTCCGAAAGGGGCGGCCCTTTACATTTTTACGGAGATTCCCATGGCTAACAAGGATCAGCCAAAGCCGCTGATGCCGCACGCCACTGCTACCTGGCTGGTCGATCACACCGGCCTGTCTTTTGAGCAGATTGCCGAATTTTGCGGCCTTCACATTCTCGAAGTGCAAGCGATGGCGGATGATCTTGCTGGCAGCAAATATACCGGCCGCGATCCGGTCCATGCTGGCGAACTGACGCTCGGCGAAATCGAGAAGGGTCAGGCGGACGAGAATTACTCGCTGGTGATGCACAAGGCTCCGGTCGAGGTCACGCGCACCAAGGGTCCGCGCTACACGCCGGTATCCAAGCGTCAGGACAAGCCCGACGGGATCGCATGGATCCTGCGCAGCCATCCGGAAGTGTCGGATGCGCAGATTTCGAAACTGATCGGCACCACCCGCAACACGATCGGCGCGATTCGTGAACGCAGCCACTGGAACATCCAGAATATCCAGCCCAAGGATCCGGTGACTTTGGGCCTGTGTTCGCAGCGCGAACTTGATGCGGTGGTCGCCAAAGCGGCCAAGCGCGCTGGCATTACTGAAGAAGCCGTTCCCGAAGGCGTGGTCGTCGACGGGCGCAGCGACAAGGACAAGCTGATCGAAGAGCTGCGCGCCGAACGCGACGCCAACGTCAAAGCTGCTGCCGCAGCCGCGCAGGAAGCCGAAGCCGAAGCATGGCTTGCCGCCAAGCGCGAAGCCGAGGAATCGGGCGAAGCAGAGGCTGCCCCTGCGCCGACTTTTGCAGATCCGCCCGCTGAAGAAGCCGCTCCCGAAGCGGAAGCCGATGCAGACGGGGAAGAAAAGCCCGAGGGCGAGTAATCCCGCCGCCTCGTTTGCCACCGCCTCGATCGGTGGTCACGCATTCTGAAAGCGCCGGTTGAGCAAGGGCTCGACCGGCGCTTTTGCGTTACAGGATACACAAAATCGCCAGATTGGCTGAAACAGCCTGTTGTGCGTCATTGCCCGCTGCGGCATGATTACTGACATGAGTGTCAATACCGCCCCCTATCATCACCCCACCCCCTGGGATGCGACGTTCGATGATATGTCTTTGCCGCAAATGCTGGAGCGGGCTGTCCAGCGCAATCCAGCAGCGCCGTTCCTCCATTTTCTGGGCCGGACCTATTCCTATCAGGACATTCATGCCGAAGCGCGCCGCTTTGCTGGCGGGCTGATCGCATCGGGGATCAAGCCGGGCGACCGGGTAGGGCTGTTCCTGCCCAATGTCCCGATCTACGCCTCGGCCTATTACGGCGCGATGATGGCGGGCGCGGTGGTGGTCAATTTCTCGCCGCTTTACACAGTTGAGGAGTTGAACTGGCAGGTCAGCGATAGCGGCACGCGGGTGCTGGTCACGCTCGACGTGCCCGAGCTTTACGGCACAGCGGCGAAAGTGCTTGCGACGTCCGAACTGGAATCGCTGGTGGTTGGCTCGCTTTCCGAAATGCTTCCGTGGGTAAAGGGTCTCGCGCTTAAGCTGTTCAAGCGCAGCCAGATCGCCGATGTCGATTGGGGCACAGATACGCGCCAATGGGCAGACATGCTGCGCGAGCCATCCGAATTGCCCGAGGTTACGCATGAAGACCTCGCGCTGCTTCAATATACCGGCGGCACAACCGGCCGGCCAAAGGGCGCGATGCTGGGGCACAGCCAGCTCACCCAGAACGCGCAGCAGGTCGCGGCGATCAATCCCTTCGAAGATCCCGGCAGCGAAGTGATGATGGGCGCGCTGCCATTCTTCCATGTCTTTGCCAACACCGCGCTGCTCAACCACGCAGTCGCTTGCGGTGCATCGATTGCCATGGTTCCCCGCTTCGAAGCCAAGCAAGTACTCAAGACAATTGAGACAATGAAGACCACCGGCTTTCCCGGTGTGCCGACCATGTTTCAGGCGCTGCTCGACCATCCCGATCTCGCCAAGACCGATCTCTCATCGCTCAAGGTCTGCATATCCGGCGGCGCGCCGATGCCGTCCGCCGTGCATGAAAAGTTCGAAGCGGCCACCGGCGTGCGGCTGGTAGAAGGCTACGGCCTGACCGAAAGCGCGGGCGTCGTCTCGGTCAACCCCTATGAGGGCACGCGCAAACGCGGCACAATCGGTCAGCTGGTGGCGGGAACCGAGATCGTGCTGCTCGACAAAGAGGATCCAAGCAAGCTCGCGCCCGATGGTGAGCCAGGCGAGCTGGCGATCCACGGCCCGCAAATCATGCGCGGATACTGGAACCGGCCCGAAACCGCCGCCGACACTTTCGTGACCCGCGATGGTAAGCAATATCTGCGGACCGGCGATGTCGCGGCGATGGACGAAGACGGTTTCCTCTCCATCGTCGACCGGATCAAGGACATGATCGCAGTCGGCGGGTTCAAGGTCTTCCCGAGCGTGGTCGAAGACGCGATTGTCAAACACGAAGCCGTCAAAGAGGCGCTCGTGATCGGCGTACCCGATGATTATCTCGGTGAAGTCCCGCGCGCCTTTGTGACGCTCGATGATCCTGACGCGGATATTGGCGCTGATACGCTCAAGGCCTGGCTCAACGAGAGGATCGGCAAGCATGAGCGTGTCGATGAAGTCGTCATTCGCGACGAGCTTCCCAAGACCATTATTGGCAAGCTCGACCGCAAGGCCCTGCGCGCCGAGGTGCTGCCACCCCAATAGAAAACGCCGCAAACCCGGCGGGGCTGCGGCGTTTCAAAATTCCAACCGGTCGGAGGCTTAGTTGGCCATCCGCAATTGCGGGTCGCCTTCGCTTGTCGCTGGCTTGGCGGCGGGCGCTGCTGCGGCCGGCTTCTGCGAATTGGGAGCAAAGCGGCCATCAACCTGCGCGCCCTGTTCGATCGTCAGCGCGTCGTAATGCACATCGCCCTCGATCTTGGCGGTTTTGAGGATCACCAGCTCTTTCGCCGTGATCGATCCAACAACCTTGCCCGACATGCGCGCGGTGTCGGCGGTAATCCCGCCTTTGATAACGCTGGCTTCACCCTGAACCAGCGAAGCGCATTTGATGTCGCCTTCGACTTTGCCGTCGATATGGAGGTCAACCGAAGCGCTGATATCGCCGGTAATCGACACGTCTGAGCCGATCACCGAGAAGGTGGAGTTACCGTTGGCCATGCTTTTTCCTTGGGGTCTAGGGGCGGGGGCGCGGTTCGCGGACCGTTCCTGCTCCGCGGGCTTCTTCGAGAACATCGGGGGCTTTCTCCAGGAAGGGCCGCGGATTGACCGGGCGGCCGTTGACTCGAACTTCGAAGTGAAGATGGGGACCAGTAGACCGTCCGGTGCTACCAAGGCCACCCACAGTCTGGCCCGCATCGACGGACTGCCCGACTGCCACGTCAATCCGAGACATATGCGCATAGCGCGTCATGATCCCGTTGCCGTGGCTAATCTCAACCACCTTGCCATAGCCTGATTTCCAGCCCGCAAATGTCACTTCGCCGGTGGCAGCTGCCATGATCGGTGAGCCATAGGCGCCCTTGAAATCGATCCCGCTATGCATCGCGCTGCGGCGGGTGAAGGGGTCGCGGCGATAACCGAACGCCGAGGTGATGCGCTGGTCAGCGGCTGGCACAACCTGCGGCACGCCTTCGAGAGCGCGTTCGAGCGCGGACATGCGGGCAAGGCTGAGGCCAAGGCGCTCAAAACGCGGATCGAGCGAACCGTCGGCAGACGTCGCGAGCATTTGCAGCGGACCACCCATGGCGGCCTCCGCTTCGGCGCGGGTGACGCGTGCCATCGCGCGCGGATCGAGGTTGAGTTTGCGCAGCGCCTCTTCGGCGCGCGCCGCACGCCAATCGGCATAGCGGGTCATGTTCTCGACAAAGGCCAGCTGGCGCGCTTCGATTTCGGCAAGGCCGCGAGCCTGCGGGAAGAACGCACCGACCTGTTCGATCGTTTCAGCGGTTTCCTCGCTGGAATCGGTCACATTGGTATCGACGGTGCGAATTTCCTCGGGCAGCACCTCGACCATATTGTCGAGCACTTCCTGACGCAGAGTGAGGTCTTCGACCACCTGATCGATATCGTCGCCATAGGCGCTGAGGCGTTCCTGCGCGCTTGCGACTTCGGCCTTCTCGTCCTGGAATGAAGCAAGGCTCGCTTCGGCGGAATACTTGTTCCAGGCCATGACGCCCATCGAACCGGCATAGCCAACCGCGAGCAACGCCGCCGCTGCGGCAGCGCCCATTTGCAGGCGCGAAGAAATCTTGATGAAACGGACTTGCCCGTCAGACCGCATAAAAAACTCGCGGTCCGGAAACCACGAGCGCAGCCTTTCCCCTAACGGGCGTCTATCTGAATTTTCCGGCAAAGCGGCCCCGACCTATGTTCTTATGCTTAGGCAGGGACAGCTACCAAGCGAGTTGTAAAGAATCGAATCTTCACCAAAGCGTAACCGTTGAACTGATGATTTAACGCGGTGAAGCGTTCATATGCGAGCAATATTGCGACGAAACGTGCGTCTGTCGCATCCTTACAAACTGACCATATGGTAAACGGGCGGGCGATTCGGCGCGGGTTTTGGGTGATTCGCAGGCTGGCAACGCTCTCAACGAGTCTGGCCTGACAGCGCCATAACGCCCTGCTATTGCCAATGCGATGAATCACCAGCCCCAGTCCTTTGACTCCAGCCAAGCGCAATCTCCCGATGAACTGGTCGGGATGATGGCGCGTGCGGGCCGCGCGGCGCAGCGCGTTTTGGCAGGCATGGACAGCGCCGCGCGCGCCTCTGCCTTGCGACTCGCTGCAAAGCACATCCGCAGTGGGGCCGAAGCGATCCTTGCGGCCAACGCGCAAGATGTCGAAGCCGGACGCGCCAACGGACTTTCGCCGGCCATGCTCGACCGTCTGGTTCTCGATGAGGCGCGGCTGGAGGGCATCGCCAGCGCGGTGGAGGCCGTCGCGGCTCTTCCCGATCCGGTGGGGCAAGTGATCGACCAGAGCGAGCGACCCAACGGTCTGCGGATGAGCCGGGTGCGCGTGCCTGTCGGCACTATCGGGATCATCTATGAAAGCCGCCCCAATGTGACCGCCGACGCCGCAGCCCTGTGCGTGCGTGCGGGCAATGCAGCGCTTCTTCGCGGAGGCAGCGAAGCGGCGCAGTCGAACCGCGCGATCCTAGCCGCCTTTCAAAAGGGTCTGGTCGAAGGCGGTGTGCCTGAGGCCGCCGTCCAGCTGATCCCGACGCAGGACCGCGCGGCTGTTGGCGCGATGCTGACCGCGAGCGGATTGATCGACATGATCGTGCCGCGCGGCGGCAAGAGCCTTGTCGCCCGTGTTCAACAGGATGCACGCGTGCCGGTGCTCGCCCATCTCGATGGGATCTGTCACACCTACATCCACGCTGCCGCCGACCCGCAGATGGCGCGGGCCATCGCGCTCAACGCCAAGATGCGCCGGACCGGAATTTGCGGAGCGATGGAGACTTTGCTGATTGATGCAGGCTTTGGCGAGGCAAAAGCATTGCTCGGCGACCTGCTCGATGCCGGATGCGAGCTGCGCGGTGACGCGCGGATCTGCGCGCTGGACCCGCGCATTGTTCCTGCGACGGATGAGGATTGGGACACCGAATATCTCGACGCCGTTCTATCGGCGGCAATGGTCGATAATCTGGCGGGAGCGCTGGCGCATATTGATCGCCACTCCTCAGCGCACACTGACGCGATTGTGACAGATGACGAAGCTGCGGCTGAGCATTTCCTGGCCGCCGTCGACAGCGCGATTGTGATGCACAACGCCTCCTCGCAATTCGCCGATGGGGGCGAGTTCGGACTTGGCGCGGAGATCGGGATCGCTACCGGGCGTTTGCACGCGCGCGGGCCGGTCGCGCTGGAGGGTCTGACAACCTACAAATGGCTGGTGCGCGGCACCGGTCAGGCGCGTCCCTAATTGGCGGCTCATCGGGAATGAGAACGGGGCTTCTTGGCGGCAGTTTCAACCCTGCCCATGGCGGACATCGCCGCATCACGCGCTTTGCGATAGAGGCGCTTGGGCTGGACGAGGCCTGGTGGCTGGTATCGCCCGGCAATCCGCTTAAGCCGAAAAAGGGCATGGCCCCGCTCGCCGCGCGGCTCAAATCAGCCGAGGTGCAGGCGCACCGCGCGCCGATCGTGCCCACCGCGATCGAGGCCGAACTGGGCACGCGCTACACCGTCGATACTCTGCGCGCGCTCAAACGCCGCTATCCCAAGCGCGACTTTGTGTGGCTGATGGGGTCGGACAATCTTGCGCAGTTTCACCGCTGGAAAGACTGGCGCGTGATCGCGCGGACCATGCCGATTGCAGTGATCGCCCGCCCGGGCTATAACGCGGCTGCTATGGCGAGCCCCGCTATGGCATGGCTCAGACAATACCGCGTGTCTGCCGCCAGTTTTCGAAAACGCGGGACGACACATTTCGGGAGTACACCGGCCCTGATATTCATGGCTTTCGATCCAGACCCACGCTCGGCAACGGCCATTCGCCGTGATGATGCCGATTGGGCCTTAAGGTATCGAGGCATCCCGGTGCGTGATCGTCTGACTTTTCGCCAAATTCCGCGCTACAACCCACAGGGCGAGGCAGTATGAACGGCTATTTCAGCCGCTTCAAACCTCGACTTGCCGCATCGTGCGCCGACGTTCATCCGAACCAAGCTATCTGGAGAAACTATTTTGCCTATGACACAGGCAGGCCCCGCTTCGGCGGAAACAATAAAGGCTGTTCCACCTATGCCCGCTGATTCCTCGCAGGAAACCTTGCACGAACTGGTCATGCGCCAGCTCGACGACGATCAGGCGCAGGAAATCGTCTCGATCCCGCTTGCGGGCAAGAGCTCGGTTGCCGATTTCATGGTGGTCGCAAGCGGGCGCTCGACCCGGCAAGTGGCTGCGATGGCGCAGAAACTGGCGGAGAAGGTCAAGCAGGCTGGCCACGGTCCCGTGCGGATCGAGGGGCTGACTGCGGCAGACTGGGTGCTGATCGATGCGGGCGATGTGGTGGTTCACCTCTTCCGCCCCGAAGTGCGCAGCTTCTACAACCTAGAGCGCATGTGGTCTTTCGAAGGCGGCGAAGCGACAGCTGGAAGCGCCTGAGGGCTGCACTTGCCTTGAAAGGTCTTCGTTATTCTTCTCCACGTCATCGCTCGCGGAAAGATTGCCCGCTCTCCTGAAGCGGAGCTGGTCGCGCGCTATGAGAAGCGGCTGACCTGGCCGGTAACGCTGACCGAATTGCCGGAGACGGGCGGGAAGATTCCCGAACCGCAAGCCCCCTACAAGACCGTGCTGCTCGACGAACGCGGCAAGGCGATGGCGTCGCAGAAACTGGCGCAGGTGCTCGAACGATGGCGCGACGATGGCATGCGCGAGACACGCTTTGTGCTCGGCGCAGCGGACGGGCATTCGGCAGAAGAGCGGGCCGAGGCTGACCTCTTGCTCGCCTTTGGTCCGGCCACCTGGCCGCACCTCCTCGCCCGCGCGATGTTGATGGAGCAGCTCTACCGCGCGACGAGCATCCTTGCAGGCCATCCCTATCATCGGGCAGGGTAGGTTTGTGATGCGCCGCACTCTGTTCCTTTCTGTCGCTATAGGCGCCGCTTGTGTCGCGCTGGCGCTGACTGTGCCGAGCAGCTTTGCCCAGCGCGATGTCGCCGTGCTCGAACCCGACGAAGCGCAAGCGGAACTCGAACGCGCCACCCGCGAGAGCCAGCGCGCCGAAGCACGCGCAGACCGGCTCGCCCGCGAAGCAGACGAAGCCACAGAAGCCGCCGAGAAGACCGCGCGCGAAGCCGCCGCTGTTGCAGCGCAGATACAGGCGGCCGAATCTGACATCGCAGCTGCCCGCGCACGTTATTCGCTCGCACAGGCTGCGCGCGCCGCGCTGTCCGACCGGCTGGCGCAGCGCCAGCAGCCTTTGGTCCGCCTGACCGGAGCGCTACAGACCACGGCCCGCCGCCCGCTCGCATTGTCTGCCTTGCAGCCCGGATCGCTCAAGGATCTGGTCTATGTCCGCGCGGTGCTAGATTCCGCGGTGCCGGAGATTCGCCGCCGCACATCAGCGCTTCGCGGAGAGCTGGAGGAAGGGCGGCGGTTGGAGCAACGCGCCGCGCAGGCGCTCGCAAATCTGGGCGATAGCGAGCAGGCCTTGCGTGCACGCCGCGCCGAACTGACCGCGCTGGAAACGCGTCAACGTCTGGCCTCGAGAGAAGCCCGCAGTACGGCGGCGCGTGAGGGCGAACGCGCGCTGGCACTGGCCGAAGAAGCGCGCGATCTCGACGGGCTGATCGACAGTATTGATGATGCAGCAGCTCTGCGCCGCGAGCTTGCGGCATTGCCCGGCCCGATCATGCGCCCGGCCAATCTCGGCGGTGCGGGAACGCGCGTGCCGGACGAAAACCTTGCCAGCGACCCCACTCCGTCAGCCAGCCCGTCAAGCACAATTCCCCCGCGCTTCCAGCTTCCCGTTCAAGGCCGCACGATCGCCGGATTTGGAGAGCTGCGCGACAGCGGCTTGCGCTCCACCGGCCTCGCTCTCGCTCCCGCGCCCGGTGCGCAGGCGGTCGCGCCAAGATCGGGGAGGGTCGCCTTTGCCGGACCCTATCGCGGCTTTGGTCGAATCGTCATTATTGAACACGAAGGCGGCTGGACCAGCCTCGTCACCGGACTGGCGCGGATCGATGCTGAAGTGGGCGATCAAGTGATAACCGGCGCACCTTTGGGTGTAGCGGGCAGCGAAGACCCAGCGATCACTTTTGAGCTAAGGCGCGGCGGAGAGCCGGTTAACCCGCTCAATTTCCTCAATTAAATACACCACGACCGCGAGCGACCCATGCCCGGTCGCGCAGAGCCCTTTGCTAAGGGCATGACCCGCAATTGCCCCGTTGCGGGACGGCAAATGTCGCTTATCGAAGTTATCTGGCGTTCATGGCCCCGATTCTATAGCAATACACCATTGGAAGGAGCCATTTGCCTTTATGAAGATCGCCAATCTGCTTCGCAGCGCCGCTCTTGTCACCGCTGTCGCGCTTATCCCTGCAACCACCGCCACGATGGCGCAGGTCGATGGCCGCGCCGGACCCGAACTGGCAAAGATCTACACGATCATGCAGCGCGTTCAGGCCAATTATGTCGAGCCGGTCGAAGATGAAGTGCTGGTGCGCGGCGCGATTGACGGGATGCTCGCAGCGCTCGATCCGCACAGCGCCTATCTCGATGGCAGCGACCTTCAGCGCCTGACGACCATGATCGACGGCAATTATTCCGGTCTTGGCCTTTCGGTTATTCTGGAAGATGGCGCGGTCAAGGTGATCTCGCCCTTCCGCGGCAGCCCGGCTGACGAAATGGGGATCAAGGCGGGCGATTATATCACGCACCTTGACGGCGACCTGATCTATGGCGGCGACCTCGACGATGCAGTTGCGCGCATGCGCGGCAAAGCGGGCACTTCGATCCGGCTGACGATTTTCCGTCCGGGCCGCGATGGGCCGTTTGAAGTCGATGTGACGCGCGGCGTGATCGAACTCGAGCCGGTGACACACACCTTGCAGGCGGGCAATATCGGGGTGATTTCGGTCAACGAATTCTCCGCCGATGTCGGTGTCGATGTCTACCGCGCGTGGGAATCGCTCAAGGAAGAAGCAACGGGCCGGATGAACGGCCTGGTGCTGGATCTGCGCTCCAATCCGGGCGGTTCGCTCGATGAAGCGGTCGCATTGTCCGACCTGTTCCTCGATTCGGGCCGCATCGTGTCACAGCGCGGCCGCGCCCGCGGTGAAACTTTGCTCTACGATGCCGAAACCGTGTTCCGCGGCGATATGGCAGAGGGCACTCCGGTGATCGTCCTGATCGACGCCGGTTCGGCTTCGGCTTCGGAGATTGTCGCAGGCGCTTTGCAGGATCACCGCCGCGCGCTGGTGATGGGTCAGCGCAGCTTTGGTAAAGGCTCGGTCCAGTCGCTGCTGCCGCTCGGCCCTGATGCCGCGCTCAAACTGACCACGGCGCGTTACTTCACGCCTTCGGGCAAGTCGGTGCAGGAAGGCGGGATCACTCCCGATATCCGTGTGCCGCAGCTGTCTGATCCCGATTTTGCCTTGCGCGAACGCTATCAGACGCGCGAGAGTGATCTGCGCGGGCACCTTGTGAACGAGCTGGGCATTGATGATGCGGAGATGGAGGACGACAATATCGAGGATCCTCGCTTCCAGCTCACCGCTGAACAGCTTGAAGAGCAGGGCGTGGACGACTTCCAGCTGCACTACGCGCTCGAAACCTTGCGCCGCACGACGGCAAGTTCGGTGGCCATTCGCCGCTAGGAACTTGCTACCGCACGGCTGGTGGGAAAGCGCCTAAGGAAAAGCAATGAACGGACTTCAACAAGCGCGCGCGCTGGCGTTGGCGACCGCCGGCGGATTGCTGGGCGGTGCCTATATATCGCAATATGTCTTTGGCCTGTTTCCATGCGAGATGTGCTGGTGGCAGCGCTGGCCGCATTTCGCCGCATTGCTGTTCGCCGGATTGTCCTTTGTCATCGTGCCGCACCGGGTCTGGGCCGCGCTGGCAGGACTTGCGATCATCACTTCGGGATTGATCGGGGGCTTTCACGCCGGGGTCGAATATGGCTGGTGGGAAGGCATTACCGGTTGCAGCACATTGCCCTCGGCAATCGACGTAATGGACGTCTCCGCCGCGCCGATCATCCGCTGCGATGTTGCGCCGTGGAGCCTGTTCGGCATCTCTTTGGCAGGCTGGAATTTCCTGATTTCCTGCGTTGGCGGCGCTGCGGTTGTGGCGCTTGCGGCCTTTAGGAAGTAAGACGCTCACAAATCAGGAGCGCAATATGGACAAGAGCGAACTGCACCGCATGATCCGGGTCGACCAAGCCGGCGAATTCGGCGCGACGCGTATTTACGAAGGTCAGCTCGCCGTTATGGGTGATCGCGGGCCGCATTCGGCTGAAATCCGCCACATGGCCGAGCAGGAAGAGGGCCACCGCGCGCGCTTTGACGCACTGATGGCAGAGCGGGGCGTGCGCCCGACTGCCTTGCAGCCTTTCTGGTCGGCAGCAGGCTTTGCGCTGGGTGCAGGCACCGCCTTGCTCGGACCCGAAGCCGCGATGGCTTGCACCGCCGCGATCGAGGAAGAGATCGACAACCACTATTCGCAGCAGCTCGACCGGCTGGCCGAAACCGATTCCGATCCCGAACTTGCTGAAATGATCGCAGAATTCCGCGAGGATGAACGCGAACACCGCGACGCCGCGCTTGCCAATGGCGCGGAGAACGCGCCCGCCTATCCGCTGCTATCGGGCGCGATCCGGCTGGGCTGCAAACTCGCAATCCGGATCAGCGAGCGGGTTTGAGGCGCACGCAATCTCGCGGCGACTTCAGAACCCGTTCAGCCGCTGCTATATAGGCGCAGGATAAGAAATTCGCGCAAGGAAGCGCAATCAAGAGGAATAAAAATGCTCAAGCACTCGCATCTCGCGCTCGTCGCCTCATTGGCCGCTCTTGCGGTGGCTAGCCCCGCTGCCGCGCAGGAAGCCGCGCAAGAACAGCGCAGCGAACGGGTGAACATGGTCATCGCCTATGACGAAAGCGAATGTCCCGAGCCTACCGCCGAAGGCGAGATCGTGGTTTGCGAAATCGTGGTCAATGCAGATCGCTATCGTATCCCCTCCAACCTGCGTTCAAGCGACTCCCCGCAAAACCGCAGCTGGAGCCGTCAGGTCGAGACAATCCGCTATATCGGCGAGTTCGGGACCTTGTCTTGCAGTCCGGCAGGCGCGGGCGGGATCACAGGTTGCACCCAGCAGCTGATCGACGCCGCCTATGCCGACCGCGCGGAAGGCGAGAATATCCGGTTCAGCCAGCTGATCGAAGAAGCTCGGGAGGAGCGCCTTTCGACCATCGACGAAGATGCCGCTGCCGAACAGGAGCGGGTCGAACAGATCGAGCGTGAATATCTGGAACGGCTGGAGCGCGAGCGTTCGGCGCCGCTGCCGGGTGAGGAAGATTTGCCGCCTCCCACTCCGGAATCCGGCGACTAACCAGACCCCAAATCAAACTGCGTAATAATCGCGGTACCACGCGACGAATTGGCGGATCCCCTCGCGCACCTCGGTTTGCGGGGCGTATCCGGTCAACTCGCGCAGCAAGGTCGCATCGGCCCATGTGGCGGGCACATCGCCCTTTTGCATCGGCATGAAGTTCTTCACCGCCTCGCGCCCGCACTCCGCCTCAATCGCTTCAACGAAATCCATCAGACGGACTTTGTCGCTATTGCCGATATTGACCACGCGCCACGGTGCGGCGGGTGAGAGCGAGTCCCATTCGGGAATGTCTTCGGCGCTTTCCGGGCGGACAGGCGGCGCATCGAGCAACAGCCTGATCCCGCGAACCAGATCGCTGACATAAGTGAAGTCGCGGAACATCTCGCCATTGTTGTAGATGTCGATCGGCGAGCCTTCGAGAATGCCGCGGGTGAACTTGAACAGCGCCATGTCCGGGCGGCCCCACGGCCCGTACACCGTGAAAAAGCGGAACATCGTAGTCGGCAGGTTCCACAGATGTGCATAGGAATGCGCCATCGCCTCGTTCGCCTTTTTGGTCGCGGCGTAGAGCGTGAGCGGGGTGTCGCATTTCTCGCGCTCGCCAAAGGGCATGTCCTCATTCGCGCCATAGACCGAGCTGGTCGAAGCCATCAGCAGGTGATCAACCTCCAGCTCGCGCGCGCATTCCATCACGTTGAATGTGCCGACAAGGTTCGCATCGACATAGGCGCGCGGGTTTTCGAGGCTGTATCGCACCCCCGCTTGCGCCGCGAGATGGACGATCACATCAGGCTTTTCCGCCAGCGCAAGCGCGTGAAGCGTCTCGAAATCCTCCAGCATCCCGACCTTGCAGGAGAAGTTGGCGTTCTGGAGCAGCATCTGGTGCCGCCGCTCTTTCAGCCGCACATCATAATAGTCGGTCAGCCCATCATAGCCGACCACGCGAAACCCTTCGTTCAGTAAGAGCTGAGCGAGGTGATAGCCGATGAATCCGGCTGATCCGGTGATGAGCACTGTACGCATGGATAGGCCCCTTAGGCCTTAAGCGTTTACACCAGCCAAATGCCTCTCGCCAATGCGCGCCGGTTTTTCAGCCACAATTGTGCGGAAATAGGCGATTGTGCGGTCGAGGCCTTCATCGAGCTCGATCGAAGGTTTCCAGTCAAGTTGCTGCTTCGCCTTTGTTATGTCGGGTCGCCGCTGCAAGGGATCGTCCTGCGGCAGCGGCTCTTCGACCAGCTTTGACCGTCCGCCGATTTTGGCCAGCACCGTCTCTGCCAATTGGCGGATCGTGAACTCAACCGGATTGCCCAGATTGATCGGCCCGTGAACGTCTGGTCCTGCTTCCATAAAGCGGATGAAGCCCTCGATCAGATCCTCACAATAACAAAAGCTGCGCGTTTGAGAGCCGTCGCCATAGATCGTGATATCTTCACCCCTCAGCGCCTGAACGATAAAGTTCGACACCACCCGCCCGTCAGAAGCGTGCATGCGCGGGCCGTAAGTGTTGAATATCCGCGCAACCTTGATGTCGAGCCCGTGCTGGCGGTGATAATCGAAGAACAAAGTCTCAGCGCAGCGCTTCCCCTCGTCATAACAGGAGCGCGGGCCGATCGTGTTGACGTTGCCCCAATATTCCTCAGGCTGCGGATGGATGCTGGGATCGCCATAGATCTCGCTGGTCGAGGCCTGGAAAATGGGCACTTTTAACCGTTTGGCTAGGCCCAGCATATTGATCGCGCCATGCACGCTCGTCTTGGTCGTTTGCACCGGATCGTGCTGATAATGGATCGGAGAGGCGGGGCAGGCGAGATTCCAGATCTCGTCCACTTCGACAAACAGCGGGAAGCACACATCGTGCCGCATGAATTCAAAGCGAGGGTTGCCAGCAAGGTGATCGATATTGCTTTTGTCGCCGGTGAACAGGTTGTCGACGCACAACACCTCGTCACCGCGTTTCAGCAGCCGGTCGATCAGGTGTGAGCCGAGAAAGCCCGCCCCTCCTGTCACCAAAACCCGGCGGCGGCCATAGGATCTACCTGAGGAATTGCTCACCACAATCGACCTTTCTTCAATGCGCGAAAAACGGGTTTCAGGATTGGTCCGAAGCGGGTGAATCGCAAAGCCGAAGTGCAGCCGATCTCGAGTGAATCGGCGCCCGCATCCGAAGCTTTGATCAGAACTGGCGGTATTTGTTCACCGCGCGCACCGCATATTGGGAGAAGTACCACGCGCTTTGCAGCGGGCCGAGTTTTTCGATCCGGCGATAGGCGTTCCAGACTTGCAGCGCGCTGTTGCGCTTGTCGCGGCTGACCGAGGCATCCATCACGCGGTAGCGCATCAGGTCTTCGTCCAGACCGGCAGCAATCCCGCCATTTTTGATGAGCGCGAGCCAGCAGGCGAAATCGTCATAATAGGTCTGGCGCATGGTGAAGGGGCCGGACTTGTCCCGGTCCACAATCACACTCGATGTCGCAATCGCGGTGTTGCCGAGCAATTGGCGATAGGTCAGCTGCGCAGGCACCGGAATATACAGCCCCGTCGCGCTGGCATCGGCGCTGATCCGGCGAAATCCGGTGAAGGACAAAACCGCATCGGGGATCTGCCGGTGAAAATCGATTTGCCGCTCAAGCTTGTTGGGCAGCCACAGATCGTCGCTGTCGAGAAAGGCGATCCAGCGACCCTTAGCCCGGGCGAGCGCACGATTGCGAGCAGCAGCAGGGCCGCCATTCGCGCTCAGCTCGATCAGTTTGATCCGGCTGTCCCCGCGCGACAGGGAGCGCACCACGTTGCGAGTGTCATCGGGTCCGCAATCCTCCGCGATCAGCATCTCCCAATTGGTGTGGGTCTGCGCCTGCACCGAATCAATCGTCTCCCGGATAACCGAGGCGGCCTTGTAGGCAGGGGTTATGATCGAGACCAAACCGTCTCTTGATGCATCCGAGGTCGAGGAAACTGAGTTTGCCACCATGCGCTTTCACCTGCCAAATCGCGGCGAGCTTACCCGATAGAGCGCCAGTCGCGCTGTCCAGAAAGAACCACTTTAGAAGGATATGCCTGTGACCAGCCATTCCATCGCACAGCCCGAGACGTTCGAAGCCTGTGCTCCCGTGGGCGCGCGCCCGGTTGCGCCAGTAAAGGCGAGCCTCGTCTATCTGCGCTCGATAGGCGTGGATGCCGCGCACAAAGTGCTCAAGCGCCGCAGCCGGGACCGCGTTCTGGTTGAACAGGACTATGACGCGGGTGACTGGAAGCGCGAACAGGCCGCCGCCGCCTGGCTGCTCAACCCGACGCTGACGGACTATGCCGAACGGGCGCACCTGCACCGCGATTTGCGGGTCACCGTAGAGGGGCGGCTGCACACGATGCCGGCGCGCAGCTATTATCGATATCGCCGGCACAGACTTGCCTCGATAATGGAGGAATTTGCGCCCGATACGCCGCATCTGGTCGAGCTGGGGAGCGGGACCGGCGCGATTGTGTTCGAGCTTGCCGCGACATTGCCGGACAAGAGCTTTCTCGGCCTCGATCTGTCGCAGCGCGGTGTCGAAGTCGCCCGTACAATCGCCGATCATTACAGCGTAGAGCGCGCCGAGTTTGACCGGATCGACCTGCTCGACCCGGCCTCTCCCGGCTATCAAAGGCTAGAGGGGCAGACGGTTTATTCGCATTACTGCCTCGAACAATTGCCGCGCGAGACCGAGAGCATTTTTCGCAACATTGTCGCAGCGGGTGCAAAGCGCGCGATCCTGATCGAGCCGAGCTTTGAGCTTTTGGGCATGAGCTCGCTGCGCGATCTTGCCACCTGGTCCTATGTGTTGCGGCAGGACTACCAGCGCTCGATTGTGCAATCGGCGCGCAAACTTGAGGCGGAGGGGTTGATCCGCATTGTCGAAACGCGGCGGCTCGACTTTGTTTCAAGCCACCGCCATTTCGGCACTTTGCTGGTCTTTGACCGCGTTTAGGCTGACATCCGAGCGTCAGAATTGTCGGCAGGGTTCCATGCCTCATCCGCTAGTGCCTGCAACAGAGATCCGGTGAAGCGCGGTACGTTCTGCGCATCGGCTACATACAGCTCTCCCGGATAGGTTTGCTGCCAAAGCGCGGCGAAGTAGCCGCGCGTCGCTGTCTCGTCCGGATCGGGAAGCGCGCCGGACATATGCGAAGCGATCGCTGGTCCGACCTCGCCGAGTTGGCCCAGCGCGTGAGCAAAGGGTGCCTCGCGGTAAAAGGCATCGCCCAGTACAATCACATTCCTGCCTAGCAGTCCGGCCTCAGCGCCGCTCTTGGAGTTGACCGTCACGATGCTCGCCGCTTCGCGCAGCACGGTGTAATTGTTGGTCGAGGGCGGCAGGATGGCGAAGTGATCATAGCGCCGCTTGAGCGCTAGCAGCCCTTCGCTCGGCACAGCGCCGATCATCGCAGGATGCTCTTTGGTGGCGATTACCGTACCCAGAGGGGCAGTGCGGCAAAGGTAATCGAGCAGCGCCAACTGATCGAGATATTGGGGCGAGCGCAAGGTCAGCGCGACATCGCCGGGCACATGCAGCGGGTAATACACAAACCGGCCAAGCTCACCGAGCGGGGTGAATTCTCCGCGCAAACGGATCGAGGCGCCGAGCATGCGCAGATGCGTGCGCACATGATGCCCGATTGCGCCGAATTCCTGCTCTGCACCCAGCAGGTATTTGTCGCGCACCTTCTCCACCAGCCGGCGGATATTGCGGGTGTTGAGGAGCTTTTTCGCAGCTCCGGAATAGTGGTGCCTGTCCTTTTGCGGGATCACCACAGTGCCGCTGGACAGGGCTTCGTCGAAATAGGCGTCCAGCTCGGGCGGAACAGGCGCGCGCGCCTCCCGCTCCAGCCGGAGCGCGCCGATTGTGTTGGCAACAAACAGCATCCGCCCTTTGAAAAAGCTCGGCTCGATAAACAGGCTTTCGACCTCGGCATGAAGCGCCGCGTGATGCAGGCCGAGCACGGAGAGGAACCCGCCCAGCTCCTGCACCAGAACCGGATCGCCCTTGGCCCGCGCGCGTTCGAGGGCAATGTCGCCGACCACCAGCGAGCCCGCCAGTTTGCGCAGCAGCAGGTCGCTGTCGCGCTCGGCAAATGCAAACCGCTCATGCGTCAGCAAGGCGGCTGGGTTCGCGATCCCGTGAGCGGTGCAGACTTGCTCCGCATCGGAGGTTCCCAAAGCGGCCAGCCGCGCGCTCAAAGTAGCCTCGATCACGTCGAGCCCTGCCTGCCGGAGCATCTGTGTGCTGCGTGTGTCGCAGGAAACAAAGGTCACAGCGCAGCCGCGCGCCTCAAGCTCTTTGCCGACAGGCGCCCAGAATTCGGTCTGATATTCCGCCAAAGTCGAGATGATCAGGGATTGCACGTTTGGCCTCACCTTGGTTCGTGATGGATCGCAGCCGGAGGAAACCAAAACCCCTCCAGCGGCATCCATTCATAGGGCGCAGACCAAAGCTTGGCGCTCCATTCTAGGTCCAATGCCGAGGCATTGGAGCCAGGCCAAAGCAACAAACGAGCAATGCGGGAGAGAGGCTCTGTCCGAGCGCGAAAAGCAGGCTGAAAAAGCGCCCGCCCCCGATTTGGCCCCGGGGGTGGCCCCCGATATGGCTCAGGGTGCGCGGAGGCATGCCTTGCTGCGCAACACCTCTTTCAGCTTTGTCCAGCAATCCTCCGCCATGGTGCTGGCGATATTGCTGGTGCCTTACATGCTGTGGATGCTGGGGCCTGAGCGGTACGGGCTGTGGCTGACGCTGCAATTGTTCAACATTATCGGCCTTTCCTACCTTGCCGAGCTGGGGTTTCAGGGCGCGATTGTGCGCTTCCTTGCCCGGTTCGAGGCGGAAGGGGACCGGGCCGCGTTTCGCGGGATCCTTTCAGGCGGATTTTACCTGTTCGTCCTGATCGGTCTTGTGATGGCAGCCGGAGTGATTGCCTTCGCACAGTCCGGCTTTGTCGATCTGTTTCCCGTCCCGCCCGCTTACCGTGAAGAGATGCGGCTCGCGCTCACCGTGATCGGGGCGGGCCTGCTGATCGGGTTTCCCGGTCTTGTCATCAAAGCCTATTTCGCCGGGCGTCAGCAGCTCGCGACGACCAAGGTATGGGAGTTTCTTGACCGTCTGATCTTCGCGGCCGGTGTGTTTGTGTTGCTCCAGACCACAACCGATCTGGTGGCGCTGATCCTGTTTGAGCAGCTGCTTGGCCTTGTGCTGACAATCGCCTTTGCGCTGGTCGCATGGCGCGGGTCGGGCGGGTGGTTCAGTCTGCGTCCCGGCCTGTCAGCGCAGGGGCATTTTCGGGGGCTGACGCGAATGTCGGGGCCGGTCTTTGCAAGCAATCTGGTCAGTCAGGGCTTTAACCGTCTGCCGGAATTGTTCGTAAGCGCATTGCTTGGGCCCGTCATGCTTACAGCCTATCAGCTCTCCACCCGGATCCCGCGCGTGATCAAGACGCTGCAGGGCTCGCTCAACGCTGCGGTTTTGCCGCATATTGCGGGGCTTGATGCGGGCGGTGACGTGGAGGAGCGCGAGGGACGGCGGGCCGGATTTGCGGTGAAGGGCCTGCGCGCCAATTACCTCGTCGCGACCCCGCTGCTCGTGGGAGCGGCAGTGTTCGCGCCGGTCCTGCTTGAGCTGTGGGTGGGCGAACAATATCGACATCTGGCCGGATATATGGCCGCGTTCTCGGCCTTTCAGGGGCTGTTTCTGGCGAGCAATTACTGCAGCGCAACTTTGACCCGGCAAGAGCATTTCCGCCTATTTGTCCGAGTCAATCTCGCGCTGGTGATCGCATTTGTCGCGGCGCTCGCAATAGGTCTGGAACGGTGGGGTCTCGGCTTTGTGTTTGGCGCGCTGGTGATATCCGGTGCGGCGATGTTCGTATGCACTCTCATTGTCTTTCGCCTCGCGCATGGCGTGCGGATTGCGGCGCTGATGCGGGCGGCGTTGCTCGGTCCGGTGTGCCTGTCCTCGCTGCTGGGTGCGGTCTTGCTCGGTCCGGCGGCGGCTGCCTTGTCGCAGCAAAGCTGGATCATCGGCGCGGCTGCGCTGGCGATCGGGGGCCTGCTCTATACAGGCGCGCTTTGGCGGTTCGTTTTGACAGGTGCGGAGCGCGAGCAATTGACCGTGTTCCTGGCCAAGGCATCGCGGTTCGGGAGGAAGGCGCATGTCTAGACTCGCCGCGCGGCTCAAATATCGCATTCTGCGCTCGCCTGCAGCCTCGCTGGTCAAATCCGCACGCAAGGTTTCGATGGGCCGCATTCTGGCCGAACGGATCGCCCTGACAGAGCAGTTGCCGGACGGGCCCGAGATAGAGGCCCATGCGAACGCTCTCGCTGCAAATGGTTTTGCCCGGCTTGACGGCCTGATCGATCCGCGCGCTCTGGCGGACCTCGAACAGGCGGCCGCAATTCGGATTGCCGGGGGAGATGGGGTACCCAGCGCCTCACCCGATGGGACCAGCAACAAGGCATTCTGGAGCCGCCCGCTTGATGCCGATCTCATCGACGGGAAGATGCCGCATGACAGCGCCTTCACCCGCTTTGCGCTGCAACCCGCCTTGCTCGGATTTCTGGCGCGCTCGCTCGGCACTCTGCCGTTGCTCGATTATGTGTTGCTGACCGTTTCGCGCCCTGTTTCGGGCGAGCTGAGCCAGTCGCAATTGTGGCACCGCGACCATGACGATGTCCGTACGATCAAGGTCTTCGTCTATCTCACCGATGTCAGCTCACAGGCGGATGGCCCCTTCACATTCCTGCCGGGCCCGCAATCCGATCTTGCCGGACAGCCTTTGCGCAGCCACGCCCCTGACGACTGGCTGATGGCGCGCGCAGATGCCTCCGATCTGGAGCAAATGATCGCCCCCAAACTCAGCGCCTTCGCGGTCGAGACCTCGCGCTGCCTGCATATGGGCAGCCGTGTCCTGGCCGGGCACAGCCGCGCGCTCTTCACCGCTACCTTCACCACCGCCCCGCGGATCTTTGCCGGAGCAAACCGCTTTGTGGATGCGAGCGAGGAGAGTGAGCTGGTGCGCGCGGTTCTAGGGCAGGCGCTGGTATGAGCGTGCTGAGCATCCTCTCGCTGGCGGGTTTCTTGCTGCTGATCGCGCACCTTCTGCGCTCACGCTTTGCGCTGTTTGTTGCAGGGTTCTTCACGATCTTTCCGCTGATCTACCGCGCGATTGACGTGACTGCGCTCGATGTGTTCGGGCCGTTCTACACGCGCGAGCTCAACCAGTTCATCGGCGGCAATGGCGCTGCGCCTGTCTTCATCTACGCTGCGCTCGCTTTCATCGTGCCGCTGATGCTGGTCTTTCCCGATCGCGGCAAAGGCTTTGCGCGGCTGGCCGCGCTGCGACCGGCCTACAGCAATTATCACGAGCTGGCTGGCCACGGCGCCTTTGTGCTGGGCACAGGTGTGCTGGGCCTGCTCGCGGTCAACTTCATCCTGACCGGCACCGTCCCGATCCTGCAGGGCATTGACCGGATCGCCTATTCGCAAAGCGCAGGCGCGATCCACATAACGGCCTACGAACTCAATTTCCTGCTCAATTTCCTGTTCGGAGCATTCACCATCCTGCCGCGGATCAATGGGCGGGGTTTCGATATGCGCTTCGCCTTCCTTGCCGCCGCTTTGGCTGCCTATTGGGTCATAACCGGCAACCGTTTCAGCGTGTTTTTTGTGCTGGTGTCGTTTTACCTGATGCCGGTCGCTCTGGTCTATCTGGCGCGCAAGGCAGGGCGGATCGGTGAGTTGGAGCCGGGCATGCTGGGGCAGCGCATCATCACGTCGAGGCCGGTGCGGATAATGGCCGTTTTTGCCTCGGTGTTTATGGTCGCCGGGCTGCTCTACAATTCCTATTACAATGTCCGTGATTATCGCGATCCGGTTTACGAGATCAGCGAGCGCGTGCTGGTTCAACCGGTGCAGCTTTGGGTCAATTCATGGGACCGGGTCGATTTCGGCAACACATCCGATCCGATCAACGACCACGCGATTGGCGAGGTGCTCGATCCGATCGATTTCGAGCGTAACAGCACGATCCAGTATCTGATGACCAAAGAGCTAGGCTATTTCCGCGCGGCCGAGCTGACCGAGCTGGGGCAGGCCTATAATGGCGGCTATCCCGAGGTCCATTTCGAACTGCTCGGTGCCTATCTGCCATTTCTCACGCTGCCGCTTGCCGGCTTGATCGCGTCACTTTTCTTGAGCCTGTTTCTGCGGCTGCTTTACCGCAATCTGGTCATGACGTCAGTGCTGGGGCTCTATGTCTATTTCGGGATAACGCTGCACTTTACCGGCGGGATGCTCACCTTCGTTCTGACGGAGACCTACTGGATCAAGATCGCGCTGTTCCTCGCCTGTTGGGCGGTGGAAGGGCATATCGTCGCACGCGGGGACAGGATTGCTTTTGCGGCAGCCTGGCAATCGGTTCACGCAGGCGAGCGGCGCCAACCGGTTTGAGCATGCCGGTGCCCCAACCTGCGCAAGTTCGCGCGGCTTTAGCCCACCAGATCCCAACTCGCGGGCGTCCCGCGCGCCACATCTTGCGAAACGCGTTTGCCTATCAGCGTGCCGAGATGTTTGGGCGCGAGGCCAAAGCCGGGGCGTATCGAGCGGATCGCGCTTTCATCGATCACCTCGCCAGCGGCCAGATCGCGTGTGATATAGAGCGAGCGGCGGAAGGTGCGCGAGGCATCTTCGGAAGGCACATCGCCATAACGCACTTGCCCCACGGCTTGCCACGCGCGCTCGGTCTCTTCGCGCAACTGGGCCAATTCGGCAGGCTCCATCGAAAACTCCGAATCCACCCCGCCATCCGCTCGGCTGAGGGTGAAGTGCTTCTCGACCAGAACCGCGCCCAGCGCCGTCGCGGCAACCGCCACGCCGCAGCCCATCGTATGGTCCGACAGCCCCACTTCGCAGCCCGACATGGCGCGCAAATGCGGGATGGTGGAGATGTTCGTATTCTCGGCACTCGCGGGATAGGTGCTCGTGCATTTGAGCAGGACGATCTGATCGTTCCCGCATCCGCGCGCGGTGCGCACGGCCTCGTCAATCTCGGCAGGCGTTGCCATCCCGGTGGACATGATCATCGGCTTTCCCGTCCTTGCCACGGCGCGGATCAGCGGCAGATCGACCAGCTCGAACGACGCGATCTTGTAGGCGGGCGTTCCCAGCTCTTCGAGAAAGGCGACCGCGCTTTCATCAAAGGGCGAGCTCAAACAGGCGATCCCGCGCTCGGCCGCGCGCGCAAAGATCGGCGTGTGCCACTCCCACGGCAAATGCGCCTCGTCATACAATTCGTGCAGATGACGGCCGTGCCACAAGCTGGCCGGATCATCGATCACGAAGCCGGGGCGGTCGCAATCGAGCGTCATCGTATCGGCGGTGTAGGTCTGCAACTTGATCGCATGCGCCCCCGCACCTGCCGCAGCATCGACAATTGCCAGAGCACGCTCAAGCGAGTTGTTATGGTTCGCCGACATCTCCGCGATCAGATAAGGCGGATGGGATGCGTCGATCGGACGGCCCGCGATGATGACAGATTGGCTCATAGTAAGCTCCCGAAAATTCTCCTGCCTTCACTCTTCGTCGGCGCGCGTGATTGCAACGAGACCAACATCGGCAATGGACATAATCGCGCGAGGCAGCGCCCATGAGCAGGCTTGCAATCATAACCGGTGCCGGCAGCGGGCTGGGCAAGGCCATTTGCGAGGTCCTCTCCGAAGTGCAAGGCGAGAGGCCGGGCGGAGTTGCGGGCGAGCAGATCGTCTGCATCGCCATCGCGCGCGGCCCGATCGCGGATGGGCCGCTGGACCAGATCACCGCTGATTTGTCGCGGCCGCATAACTGGCCTGCGATTGTGGGTCCGATGCTGAGCGATCTCGAATTCTCGCGCATCACCTTCTTCGATATCGCAGCTGTTCTGCCGCATGGCGCGGCGCAGGATGCCGATTTCAAGGCGAAGATGGACGAAGCGATGAGAGTGAATGTCACAAGCCCGTTGGCCATTGCCCGTGCGCTTGCGCAAATTGCGCGCAGCCGGACAGTGCCGCTCGACGTGGTCCATATCTCGAGCGGGGCTGCGTTGCGACCGATTGCGAATTGGGGGGCCTATTGTGCGAGCAAAGCCGCCGCGGCGATGGCGTGGCGGGTGTTCGAGGCAGAGAATGACTTTGTCACCGCCCATATCATTCAGCCCGGAGTGATCGCCACGAAGATGCAGCAAAGGCTGCGTGAGGAAGGCGATCCCAATGCCGCTCCGCGCGCCGCCCTTCGATCCCCGCACGAGGTTGCTCGCGATATCCTTCGCCAATGCGGCTTCGCGCCATGAAGGTCGCGGTTCTGTCTGACATCCACGCCAATATCGACGCGCTCGATGCCGTTCTGGCAGAGGTGCGCGCCGAGGGAATCGAGCGGCTCATCCTGCTGGGCGATTATGTCGGCTATTACTTCGAACCGCGCGCCGTGATCGAGGCGCTGAGCGCATTTGATTGCGTTGGTATTCAGGGCAATCACGACCGGATGGCGCTTGCTGCGCGCGATGACCCGTCGGCGCGCGATGCCTATCGCGGCCAATATGGCTCGGCCATCGACGCGGCGCTGGATCAGTTGGGGCAGGCCGAATGGGACTGGCTCGCCGCCCACCCTGTCAGCCGCGACATCACTTTGGGCGAGTATCGCATCCACCTCGCGCATGGCGCGACCTTTGATCCGGACGCCTATATCTATCCCGATGCCCCGACGGCGCGGTTTGACCGGCTGACCCATGGCGTTGACGCCGACGCAATCTGGCTCGGCCACACGCATTATCCGTTCATGCGGGTTGGAGCGGGCGGGCCAGCAATCCTGAACCCCGGATCGGTCGGCCAACCGCGCGATATTGGCGGGCTCGCGTCATGGGCGATCTTCCATGCCGAAACCGGAGCAACGGCTTTTCGCAGGACCGAATTTCAGGTCCATGGGCTGCTTGCCGAATGCCGCCGCCGTGATCCGGGCCTGAAAGCGCTCAGCAATCCGCTCACCCGCAAGCGCATGGGCCTGCAAGCGTGATCGCAGGCCCGATCTTGTTGACTGGCGCAGGCGGCGACATCGGAATCGCGCTGGCCAGAGTGCTGCGCGAAGCCTTGCCCGGCGCCGCGATCATAGGCGCGGATTGCGACGCGGGCGCAGTGGGGGCGGAGTTTGTCGATAGCTTTCACACTTTGCCGCGCGCCGATGCACCTGATTTTCTCGCCGCGCTCGAATCGCTGATCGCTGTGACCGGCGCGCGCCATGTGATCCCGCTTGCCGAGGCCGAATTGGCCCGGTTGAGCGCGGAAGATATGCTTGCAGGTGAGCTAGCGGGCGCTGCGATCATCAGCGCCAATGCCACGGCGGTTCGCACAGGTTTGGACAAGCTGGTGACGGCGCAGGTGCTTGGTCAGGCGGGGCTGGCGGTGCCCGAAAGCGGGATCGTGGGCGAGGACGAGCCGGGCCATTTTGACTGCATTATCAAACCGCGCAGCGGGCAGGGCAGCAAGGGTCTGCGCTTTGTCGCGCGGGGTGAGTTTGACGCGCTTGCCGGCGACTATCGCGGCAATCTGTGGCAGCGCTGGCTCAAGGACGAGGCAAGCGAGTATACGTGCGGTGTCGCGCGTTTTGGTGCGAAGGCAACGCGCTCGCTCTGTTTTCGCAGGCGCCTTCAGGGCGGCCTGACCGGCAGGGGTGAGGTGGTGCATGATGCGCGCCTGACCCTCGCATGCGAGCAAGTGGCCGAGGCGCTCGACTTGGAAGGGTCGATCAATATTCAGCTGCGGATGGATGCGGGCACGCCCGTCATATTCGAGATCAACCCGAGGTTTTCGAGCACTGTGGGCTTTCGCCACCGGCTGGGTTTCACCGACGCAATTTGGGCGATCAAAGCGCGGCTGGGCCTTGATGTCGGAGCCTACACTCCGCCCGTTGCCGGCACGCGGATCGAACGGGTCGCGCATGAGGTGATCCGCCCACCTGCCGCCTGCTGATCTTTCGCCAAAGCGGCATGAAGCAGGCTGTCGGTTGCCTTTCCGTCGATCACCACATGGTCGCGCAGCCGCCCTTCAAGCTGGAAACCGGCCTCTTCCAGAACGCCGATATGAAACGGTCTGATATCGTAGGTCTCCAGAGTCAGGCGGTTAAAGCCCAGCCTCATAAATCCGGTCTCGCGGATCATCTCCAGAAAGGCCAACAAGGCGGCGCGATAGGCGGAGCGATCACGGGCGATTTCTGGCGCGAACAAGGCCGAGATCTCTGCCCGCTTATGCTCCCATGCGCAGTGGACGAGACCGCCATAGCCAATCGCACGATCGCCTTGCAGGATCGCGGCCAGAATGGTCCGGGGTCGCTCGAGTTCCATTTGCGGCCAGATCGTGCGCGCGAAATATTGCTCCTGCTCAAGCGATGAAATCGGCGCGGCTTGGCGTAGCACCTCCATCTGCGCGTTGCGCCATCGGCGGATCGCTTCGATATCGGTATCCTGAACGCAGCGCAGTGAATAGCCGTTCAAGCTGGCCTCGAGCGCGGGCAGGCGCTGATAAAGCCGCGTCACAGCGTGGCTTCTTCTTGTTGCAGCCGTTCAAATTTCCACTGGGCGCGGCGCCAGTCTTCTTCGGTGTCGATATCCTCGACCCGGCTTGAGTCGATAACGACCGAGCCGGTGGCCGGGCCTAGCAGTGGCTGCACGCGAGAGAGGTAGGCCGGATTGAGCCAGATCCATTGACCGGCATCGTGATAGGCCTCGGCCAGATCCTGTGAGCGTGTGTCGGCGTGCTCGGGATGATTGAGCAGCACCCGCCCGGCCCCGCTTCGCGAGAGGCTGCGCTGGATCGGATAGGCAAAGCGCGCGACGGGGATAACGACTTCGAATTCGCTATTGTCGAGCAGGTCAAACCCCGCTTTCAAATCCTCCGCCTCGATGAAGGGGGCGGTGGCGAACAGGCAGCAAATCCGGTCAAAGATTCGGTCGTTTGCGGAATAGCTGCCGATCACCTCGCGCAAGACCGTTGCAATCGGGGCGTGGTCATCGGCCGCCTCGCCCGAGCGCATGAACGGCACCTCGGCGCCCGCCTCGCGCGCAACCTCTGCGATCTCCTCGTCATCGGTGCTGACCATGATCTGGTCGAACAAGCCGCTTTTCTGTGCGATCTCGATGCTCCAGCACAGGATCGGACGTCCGGCGAAGTGGCGGATGTTCTTGCGCGCGATCCGCTTGCTGCCGCCGCGCGCGGGGATAATCGCGAGATTTCCGCCCACCGCCTTATTCCACCAGCTTCAACAGCGTATCGGCCACCCGGTCCTGCTGCTGGGCGCTCAATGCGGGGAAAAGCGGCAGTGAAAGCGCCCGGGCGTAATAGGCCTCTGCCGCTGGGAAATCGCCTTGGGAGAAGCCCAGGCGAGCATAATAGGGTTGGGTGTGGATCGGGATGTAATGGACGTTCACCCCGATATTGGCTGCTCGCATTGCATCGAACACAGCCTTGCGCGGGGGCGCTCGCTCCGCATCGATCTCAACGGCATAGAGGTGCCAAGCGGATTTGCGATCCGGCTGCTGCGCGGGCAGGCGCAGTGGCGCATCGGCAAACAGCCGATCATAGCGCGCGGCCAGTTCTGCGCGAGCGCTGCGCCATTCATCCATCTGCCGCAATTGCGACAGGCCCAGGGCTGCCTGCAGATCTGTGAGCCGGTAATTGTAACCAAGCGCCGTCTGTTCGTAGTGCCACGCCCCCTCGTCCGGACGTTCCATGACGTCGGGATCGCGAGTGACGCCGTGAGAACGCAGCAGGCGCAGCCGCTCGGCGAGGGCATCATCTTGCGTGACGATCATGCCCCCTTCGGCAGCTGTTACAATCTTGACGGCATGAAAGCTGAAGACACAGGCATCGGCATAGTGGCTGCCGACCGGTGATCCGCGATATTCGGCTCCGGTTGCATGGCTGGCATCTTGCAAGATTCGAAAGCCATAGAGGTCGGCCAGCGACCGCATCTCGGCGAGGTCGCAAGGAAACCCGGCGAAATCCACCGGGATCAGCAGGTCGGGCAGCGTCCCCTTGGCCTCGGCCAGTTCGAGTTTTGCACGCAAGGCTTCGACGGACATGTTGCGCGTTGCCGGATCGATATCGACGAAATCGACCTGCGCGCCGCAAAAAAGCGCGCAATTGGCGCTGGCGACAAAGCTGATCGGGCTGGTCCACACCCGGCTTCCCGGCCCGATCCCTAGAGCCATACAACCAATGTGCAGCGCCGCCGTCGCATTCGACACCGCGACAGCATGGGCAACCGCATGGCGGGCGGCAAAGGCGGTTTCGAAGGCTGGTCCTGCGGGCCCCTGCGTCAGGTAATCCGAGGTCAGAACATCAGTGACAGCCGCAATATCAGCCGCGCCGATTTGCTGGCGGCTATAGGGGATATGGCTGTTGCCGGGGTCAGTTTCGCCGGCGGGTAAAGTGTCGAGGCTGGCGACCTTTTGCATTGGCCGGCAATCAATCAATTCGCAGTCGCGCTGACCGGCATTATCGTGGCCGATCCGTTGGTCGCGCGCGCACCATTCGCGCCGGGCTGCCCAGCGGGCTTGCGCGCGATTGCCTGCATCATCGGGCGTGGAGGCGCGGCACCAGACTGTTCATCTGCAATCAGTTCACGCAGCTGTTCTACCGAGAGGAAGTCGGGATTGGTTCCGCTATTATAGACAAAGCCCGGCTTCACCGGCTCGCCGCCATTCTCTGCGCAATATTGCGCGACGATCTCCTCTCCGCCGGCGGGCAGGATCGCGTAATAGCGGCCCATATCGACGGTAGAGAAACTGTCGCTCGACGTGATCATCTCTTCATGAATCTTCTCGCCTGGACGGATACCGACAATTGTCTTTTCAGCCTCAGGCGCAATCGCTTCGGCCACGTCACCGATCCGGTAGGAGGGGATCTTGGGCACGAAAATCTCGCCGCCTTTTGCGTGACCCAGAGACCACATCACCATGTCGACACCTTCGGCGAGCGAGATGTTGAACCGGGTCATCCGCTCATCGGTGATGGGCAGGGTTCCGCTGTCCTTACGCGCCAGAAAGAACGGGATCACCGACCCGCGTGAGCCCATGACATTGCCGTATCGGACGACTGAGAAGCGCAAGTTGCGGCTGCCACGGATATTGTTGGCGGCGACAAACAGCTTGTCCGAACACAGCTTAGTCGCGCCGTAGAGATTGGCCGGGGCTGCGGCCTTGTCGGTCGAGAGCGCGACCACGCGGCTGACGCCAGCGTCAAGGCAAGCCTCGATCACATTTTGCGCGCCCAGAACATTTGTCTTGATGCATTCGAACGGATTGTATTCGGCCGCGGGCACTTGTTTGAGCGCGGCCGCGTGCACGACATAATCGATCCCTTGCATCGCCCGTCGCACCCGCGCCTCATCGCGCACATCACCGAGGAAATATCGCAAGGCCCGGTGTTCTTGCGGAGAGAATTCCTGCTGCATCTCGAACTGTTTCAGCTCGTCGCGCGAGAAGATCACGAGACGGGCAATCTTAGGATATTCTTCGAGTACCCGCCGCACAAACGCCTTACCGAAAGAACCGGTTCCGCCTGTGATCAATAGGGATTTACCGTCTAGCATTCTGGGGGTCCTCGTTTGGGCCGAAGGCATTGAATTCATGCGCCTCGCGGGAAGGGCTAGGGCTAAGTTTGAGCGCTTCGATTGGCAATCCCAGCCCCGAGCGTAACTGATCCACTTTGGCGGGATCTTGTCCGTGGGCGCGGGCCAGGCGCTCGATCCGGCGGCGCACTTCTTCGGCTGAGAAGCTCTTCGCGCTGCGGGCAGGACTGAATTTGCGGCGCAGATCCTCGATTGCGCTCGACCCGATGGCGGCACCTAGACTTGCGGTGATGCGCCGCCGCAGCGGTTGGCGTTCGCTCCCCGCCGATGAGGGAAGCGGCGCACTGGCCAGGACCTCCGCAGCGCGGATCGCGGCCTTGCCATCGAGCGCGCCAAAGAACGGCGTGATGCAATCATGCGCTTGCCCCGGCGGCAGTGTCTCGGCCCTGTCGATCAGGTTCAATGCCGCCTCCAGATGCCCTGCGCGATGGCTGATCTGCGATGGCAAGCGGGCCATCGCCTCCAACCTGTCCGAATTGACGAAATCGAGCGAGATCGGCGGCACGTTGGTCAGGACAGCCTCAATCGCGGTGGTGCAATTGATGTGGAGCAGGCACCGCGATCCGGCGAGCGCTTCCATGGCTGTGCCTTCGCGCTCAATGCTGACATTGGCGAGGTCGGCGAAGGCTCGTTTGTAAGGCTCGGCACGCTCGAAGGGGTGAGGGCGGATGGCAAAGTGCAGCTTTGGCCGGGCGCAAGCGAGCGCGCGCACCGCCTCAATCATGTTATCCATCGCCTCGCGCACTATCATCGCCAGATCGGCGATTTCTCTCTCGCTGAAGCCGACACTGCCCATCGCCTTCGCATCGGTCGAAGAGCCGCCGCTATGGGCGGGATTGGCAACAGGGAAATTGGTGTTGACCAGCACGCGATCCTTTCTGAACTGGGCGCGGCTGTAACTGGGCTGCGACAGATCAAAACGCGGGCATCCTGTGACGATCAATCGCTGCGGATCGAGCCGCGTTTCGGCGGCAATAGTCTCGCGCAGATGCTCACCCCAGAACAGGTAGAGCGCCAGCTGCATGTCGAGCCCGGATGAGCGCAGGAAGCGCGCAATGCCCTTGGCCGATGTCGGGCCATTTTCGGGGATCAGCCCGCCTTCGGTGTCGAGCACCACCAGCGCGATCCCGCGCGCGGCGGCCGCCTTTGCCAGTGCCAGATTGGCAGGCCGGACATAGTTCAGCACAATCGCATCGAGCGCGACATTGGGGAGGTCGAAATGCTGGGTGTAGAACGGCAGCAACACCGTCTCATGCCCGCGCTCGGCGAGCAATTGCGCGACCAGGCACAGCCCATCGAGGTCGCGCTGCGGATGATCGACCACCAGGCCGATCCGGCGGGGAGGGATGTCGCCTAGAAACATGTTTCCAACCGGTCGAGCGCGGTCCAGAAACCCGCGCCGCTATCCTTGTGTCCCTGCCAGATTTCGGGGATGAAGCTGGCGTCGGGGGCGGTGCGGTCGAGTACGTCGGCGACCATCGCAAAGTCGATCGAGCCTTCGCCGATTTGCAGGCCTTCGCCATCGACACCCTCTGCATCGACCACATGCAGGTGGCGGGTGAACGGACCAACGGTTTCGAGGAATTGCTTGAAACTGGCGCGCGCATGCGTCGCCGCGAGCGCGCTGTGCGAGATGTCGAGGCAAATGCGGGCGCTGTTGGCCTTGCAATATTCCGCGATCTCGTCGGCTTGCATGAAGAGGTTGTGGAACCGCTGCCCGCCGAAATGCCACGGATAGGGCGGCATGGTCTGCGGGATGATCTCGACCCCGTCGCAGTCGAGCGAGGCGATGGCCTCGGCCACCAGCGCATACATTTCCGGCTTCTGCGCCTCGGGCAAAGCGCGGTCTGCGCTGAAGCCGCCGACATTGGTGATGATCGGCACCGGACCGTGATCGGCAAAGTGTTTGGCAAGCTCGCGCGTCACGTCGATCACACGCTGCAATTCGGCGATCGAATGCGCGCGGTAATCGGCATCGGGTGAGCACAGGTCGAGCACATGATCGCCCGCGAAAAGCTCTGGCGCGTGGACCACCAGTTCGATGTCGAATTTGCGCCCGCCCAGCGCCTTGGCGATGTCCACTTCGAGGTCTTTGTAGGAGAAGTGGAATTCAACGAGGTCGAGATTGCTCGCCTCGGCCATGCGTTCGAAATCGTGATAGCGCACCGGCACGCCAAAGCGGCGGTTGAACCGATAGGGCCGCGCGCTGCTGCGCCCGTCTTCGAGATCGCTGGGGTAGAAAAAGTCGCCGGGTTTCATGGCCTGTTTGGCAGGCCGACCGATCAGCTCTTTGAGGCGGTAGGGCGGCAGGCCCTGACCAGGGCTGCGCACCGCGAGATCCTCTTCGCAAAGCACTGCGCCTGCCGCAATCGGGCGCGCGGCGACGACGCTTTTTGCAAGCACTTCGCGGTTCATCATCTCGCCCTGCGTCACCATGCGCGGTGCATTGGTGCCCATCGCCGCTTCGACCTCGCGGATCTGTTCGACCATGGCGCGCAGCTCATCAGGAAGCAGGCTAACGCGGTGATCGTTGCCCTCCATCCCCCTGTCGATGGTGAAGTGCTTCTCCACCACCTTGGCCCCGCGCGCGACCGCAGCGACCGGCACGTGGAATCCGCGTTCGTGCCCTGAATATCCGACCAGCCCGTTCGAATACTTGCCCAAAGTGTCCATGAAGGCGAGGTTGATGTCCTTGAACGGCGCGGGATAGGTCGAGTTGCAGTGGAGCAGCACATAGGGCGCGGCGTGGGGCCGCAGGACCGCGACCGCATCCTCGATCTCGGCCTGGGTCGACATGCCGGTCGAGCAGATCAGCACCTTGCCTGTGCGCGCCATCGCGCTGAGCAATTCGTGATTGGTGAGGTCAGCCGATGCGAGCTTGTAGGCGGGCATGCCGTAATCCTCGAGCACGGCGAGGCTGGCTTCGTCCCACGGCGTGCAAAGCGGCTGGATGCCGGCGCTTTTGCAGTGGTCGAAAGCCTCGATCATCTCATCATTGGAAAGCTGCATCCGCGCCAGCAAATCGAGCGTGTATTGCGCCCCCAGATCGGCGCTGTCGTCGCTGGCGCTGCCATCATTCTTGTAGAGCGAGGCCATGTCGCGCATCTGGAACTTGGCGCAATCGGCTCCGGCTTCGGCGGCAAGGTCGATCAGCTTTTTCGCAAGGTCGAGGCTGCCATTATGGTTGTTGCCGATCTCTGCGATCACATAGCAGGGCTCATCGCGCCCAATCGCGCGCTCGCCGATCGTGATCGTGCGTGCATCTTTCCACGCGACCGCCACCACCCGGTCCTGCGCATCGAGCACCGGGACAAAGCTGACCCGGTCGGAGAACATCGCCTCGATCTCGCCCTCGGACATGCCTTCGCGCGCGGCGGTGAAGCCGGTATTGGCGACCTGCAACGCGCTGACGTCAAAATCGAATTGGGCGGATTCGATCAGCCAGCGGCGCACGTCGCCATCGGTTAGCACCCCTTCGAGCCGCCCTGACTGCGAGACGCACAGCACCGCGCCGCGGCGATTATCGCTGATCTTGCGCAGGGCAATCAGCAGCTCTTCCTCGGCAAAGACCACAAAGGGTCGCAAGTTCTTGTCGATCATCATGCGCAGACAGGCTCGTTCATCAGGGTTTCGAGGAGGCGGAAGTCGGTCAGACTGTCGACTTCGAAGCTCTCGCTTTCGGGGGTTTCGAAAAGGGTGATCTTGCCGCCGAGTCGGTTGCGCTCGCGCAGCAATATCTCGCGGCGAGTGAGGTAAAGTGAGCCGGTTTCGCGGTAGTGGCGCTCGGCAGGCGCGATGTCCTGACGGCGCGGGCGGTTGCGGTAATCGTAGCTCGCGCGGACCGGGTCGTTCTGCCAGAAAAAGGCGTGGCTTTGCGTAACCGAGAGCAAGCTATCGGCGCCTTCGTTCTGTAATTGCGCAAGGGCGCGGTCGGTCATGCCCGGGCTGCGCAGCGGTGAGGTCGGCTGGAGCAGCGCGACAACGTCATAGGACATGCCCGCCTCCTCCATCGCGGCAAGCGCGTGGAGCATCACCGGCTCGGTTGCCGCGCAGTCCGAGGCGAGGTCGGCGGGGCGCAGGAAGGGGACCAGCGCGCCCGCCTGTCTCGCGGCATCGGCGATCTCGGGGCAATCGGTGCTGACCAGCGTATCTGTCACACACGCCGAACCAAGCGCATGGCGGATTGACCATGTGATGAGCGGCTCGCCAGCGAGAAGCCGCAGGTTCTTACCCGGCAACCCCTTCGAGCCGCCCCGGGCAGGGATGATGGCGAGCACTCTCACGCTGCCACCTGCTCGAGCGCGACGCTTTCGACCAATGCGCTGAACGCTTCGGCGCTGGCTTCTATTTCGAGGCGTAGCGATTGATAGGTGCAGCCTTCGGCAACTGCAAAGCTGAGCGCGATCCGTCCTTCGACAATGTAAGCAGCGCTTGTCGAAGTCTCTCCGGCCGCTTCGTCAGTCATGCATATGCGCGCAAGGTGCAATGTCGCACCCGACCCGCGCGGATCGGCCAGCTGCAACGCGATCCTGTGTTGGCCGCGCGGCAGGCGCAGCAGGATTTGCGCCACCTCACCAGAACGGCGCGGTCCGGCAAAGATCTCCGCCACCTTGTCGCCGGTGCCGATCAGCCTTGCGCCGACCTCGATACGGTCAACCAACTGCCAGTCGAGTGGGGCCAGCGGGCGAGTGCCGAAGGCGGAGGCGTCTTGCGCACCGGCCGAATAGGCAGCGTAAGCGGCAAAGGCGGCACTGGCGCGACCCTCCGCCGCCAGTCCGGCCACCAATGGTGCGCCATAATCGAGCGACAATCCGCGCGAGTCCGAAGGCAATGCGTCAGCGATTGCAGCGAAATAGGGCGCAGATGCAGGGTTGGTGCTGGCATGGCTGGCCAGTCGTTCGCCCCACACCGGATCGGCTGCCATCGCCTCGCGCAAAATCGCGGCGAACTCGCGGTTCTGGGTGGCCCGCAGCATCAGCGGGAATATCCGCTCATCAAGCGAAGCGGAAATGACCAGTGCCTGATCGAGCGTCGCCAGACCTTGCGCGAATTCCCCGTCGAGGAACTGCAATTCGGCCATTTGCGCAGCCGCCCCGACATCGCGCCGCGTGATCTGCCTGGCCAGCGAGAGCAAAGTGTGCCGCCGCTCGGAATCGCGCTCCAGAAAGGCAAGCTGGCGCAGCGCTCCTGCGGCATAGGGTGTGTCGATCAGCGCCGACATCGCCTTGGCGTCGATCATGGCCCGTGCGCGGTCAGGCAAGTTGCGTGCAAGGTCGGCGGATTGCTGCGCCGCGCTGGTTGCCGGATCGCTCAGCGCATTCGCTATCGCCAGATCGCCCAGCTGCGCCTTCGCCTTGGGCAGGCCGCGATAGAATTGCTGCGAGAATTGCGGCTGGCGCGTGTCGGTCGCGACGGCGAGCGAATAGGCCGAGCTGAACAGCGCGAGCGGCGCTAGGAGGAGCCCCGCATAAAGCGCGCGCCTTCGCAGGGCCCGCCCCGCCTTTGCCGGCGCGTGGCTGGCGAAAGTTCGAGGAGCCTCAGGCGCTTTCAAGCTGCCGCTCTTCGCTGGAAGTATAGTCGTAGCTGTAGCTGTAGCCATAACCGTAGAGCGAGGATTTCTGGTCGAGCTTGGTCAGGATCGCCCCGACCACTGGCGCGCTGCTGGCGGCCATGCGTTCGAGCGCCGAGTTTAGCCCGCGCGCAGATACGCGGCCCGCCTCGGCAACGAACAGCACCGCTTCAACCGTCTGGCTGACCAACGGCGCGTCGGCGAGGCCGAGGATCGGCGCGGAATCGACCACGACGTGATCATATTCACCCTCCATCTGCCGGATCAGCAGCGTGAGCCTGTCGCTGGAGAAAAGCTCAGCCGCGCTCGGCACAGTCGGGCCGGAGGCGAGCAGATCGACATTCTCGCGCACCTGCTGGATCAGCGCGTGCACATCGTCATTGCCAGCCAGATAGTTCGACAAGCCACTCTCGCGGTGCGTGCCCAGATAGGAATGCGCCGACGGGTTGCGCAGATCGGCATCCACCAGCAGCACCTTCTTGCCCATCCGGCCCAGGACCAGCGCCAGCGCCAATGCGCTCATGCTCTTGCCCTCGCTCGGCTGCGAGCTGACGAGCATGAAGCTTTTCGGCACGCCATGCGCGGTGGTGAAGGCCAGCGCAGAGCGGATCGCGATGTAGCTTTCCGAAATCTCGGTCTTCGGGTCGGCGACCAGCTCGCGCGGGTCTTCGTGTTCGGCGATCAGCGGGACACTGCCCAGCAGCGGGATGCCCAGCAATTCTTGCACCTTGCTCGGATCGGTCAGGCCTTCATTGCTTTGTTCGAGCAGGAACACCGTGCCCGCCGCGCCGACCACGCCCACCAGCATCGCGAACACCAGATTGAGCATCAGATTGGGCGAGGAGGGCCTGTCGGGGGCCTGGGCGCGATCAATCACCGCGATATTGCTGGCCGAGACGCCCGCAACGCCGATCTCTTTGTAGCGCTGGAGCAGGCTGTCATAGAGCTGCCGGTTGGTGTCGGCTTCGCGCTGGAAGATGTTGTACTGGATCGCATCGCGGCGCTGCGAGAGCACTTCGCCCGAAAGCCCGCTCACTTGCGCGCGCAGATCGGCCTCGCGCAGGCGGGCCGATTGCAGGCGTTCGCGCGTCTCACCCGAAATCCGCGACTGTTCGCTGGCGATAGCGTCATCGAGCGTTGCAACCTGCTCGCGCAGAGCCATCACCCGGGGGTAGCCGGGTTCAAACTGGACCGACAATTCGGCCAGTTCCGAGGCAGCCAAAGCGCGGCGTTCGCGCAAGGCAGCAAGCGTCGCTGTGGTCTGCGCAGAGCCGCTGCCGATCAAATCGGCTTCGGCCTCGATCCGCGCGCCGGTGGCCTCGATCAGCTGCTGGTTGAGGCCTTGCAGGTTTTCCGCCGCAAGCGTGCGTTCGCGGATTTGCGCGGTGCCTTGACCGCCGGCATCGCTGGTGATGGTGACGATGTTGCGCGCGGTGGCGAAATCAACCAGCGCGCGTTCGGATTCCTCCACCCGCCCGCGCAGCTCCTCAAGCCGTTGTTCAAGAAAACCGCGTGCCTCTGCAGTGGAATCGTATTTGCGCGCGATCGACTGCGCGACGAATTCATCGACCCAGGCATTGGCGACCTGCGCCGAAACAGCGGGGTCGAAGGAGGAATAGTCAACGTCGATCAGTGCCGAGCCGCGAATGGGGTTGATCGCGATATTCTCAAGCAGAGTGGCGATTGCGGCTTGTTCCAAAGTGTTGGTGTTGCCGCGCGGATCGCTTGCCGTGCTGCTGGCAATCGCTGCGCTGGAGGTGCCAGAACGAGCGGTATCACCAGCAGTCAGGTCCTCCGGATCAACGCCATGCGCGGCCCAGAAATTGTCGTTCGAATCCAGCCGAAGCCGCCGCACCACCCGCTCTGCCAAAGAACGCGCCTCGAGCAGCTCGTACTGGGTCTGGTAAAACTCCAGATCGCGTCCGGCATTTTCGGATTCGACGCCCTGTACATTGGTGACGTTGTTCTCATCGCGGCTGACCTGAACCTGCGTGGTCGCCGTGTAGGTCGGGCGGGTAAGCAGCGTGATAACCAAGGCCGCCATCAAAGCAGCGGCGAGCACCGCCATGATGGTCCATTTGCGCCGCTGAAGGATATTCAGATATTCAACCAGGATTGGCCGCATATTGAGCTGCGGCGTCGGCACTGGCGGCAGAGCAGGTGCGCCCATCTGGACGGAGCCGCGCATCGGGATGAGGTTGTTGTTGTTCATCGCTCGTCCCCTCAATTGTTCTGGAGCAGCGCGATGATCGGCGCGGTCAGCAGCGGGGTGGCGGCGAGAATGTCGCGGAACATGCGGCGCGAATGCGATTCGCCCACGACCACGATGTCGCCCGCATAAATCTCCGGATCGCCGTAAATTCCGCGCCGGATCGCGCCGAGATTGTAGAGCGCGGCATAACGCTGCCCCCCAGCCTCGCGGAAGATCACCACATCATCGACCTTGGCGAATTCGGTGAGGCCGCTGGCGGTGGCGACGCCTTGCATCAGCGTCATCCGCCCGATCACGGGGTAAAGGCCGGGCTCGCGCACTTGCCCGTCAACGGTGACGACCTGGCTGACCGTCTCCTCAAGGTTCACGGTCACTTGCGGGTCGCGAATGTATTGGCCTGCCAGTGCCGCCGCGAGCTCGCTTTCGATCTGGCGCGGGGTCTTGCCCGCGGCCTCGAATGAGCCGACCAGCGGGAAGGAGGCGCGTCCGCTTGCGTCGATCTGCACCTCGCGCCCGCTCAACTCCTCAATGCCGAAAACGTCGATGACGAGCTTGTCGAATGGGCCGACGAGATAGGGCCGCGCGGCGAAATTCGCCTCTCCCGCAGCGGGCGGCGGCAATTGCGTAGCGGTCACCACCAACAGCCCCGGCGCGCCGCCCAATGGCGGGGTCGAGGCGCATGCCGAAAGCGAGGCGGCGGCAAGCGCGATGGCGGAAAAATGCGCGAGCGTCTGGCGGTGTGGTTTCATCGAACTGGACCCTGTCTCCCGCGCGCTCAGCACGCGGCTTCTGCATGAGAGCCTCCGGCAGTCTTGAGCGCGGAGGACGACCGGCTAACCTTTTGATTGGCCGGTTGATTGGATTGGGTAGCCGCCGCCTCGCGGCCCGCAATCCAAACAAGAGCCAGAATGAAGTGAAGTGCGAGGCTGGGGGTGCGCACCGGGTAATCGTAAAGGCTGCCAGCAGCGAAAATGGCGAGAGTTACAAAGCCCAACCGGCGCAGCGGAGCGTCGGCTCCACCGCCTTCACGCAGCGCACGAATGCCTGCGATGAGGAGGTAGATTGCCCCGCCAGCCGCGATCAGGGCCGTCGGCAAGCCGCCTGTCATCAGCACTTCGAGAAAGTCGTTATGCGCGTGGTTCACATAGGAAGCCCCCAAAGTGGAGGCAGGCTCTCCCGCTTCATAGACTTCGACAAAGGTTCCGATGCCCGAACCAACCGGAAAGTGCTGGGCGATCAGATCAAGCGTCACCGGCCAGATCGCGAGTCGCAGCTCGTCATCTCCCCCGCCGCCCGTCATCAACCGGTCGAGGGCATTGCCCGCGCTGAACAGGTAGGTCACTCCGGCAAGCGCCGCCGCCGCGGTAGCGCCTGCGATCAAGCGCGGGCTGATTGCCGGTTTTGTCTGCCCGCGGCCATATTGCGAGTTCTGCGGGCGGTGCAGCCACGCGAATGCACCCAGCGCCAGCACGCCCAGCACCAGCCCCGCGCGCGACTGGGTGATAATCAGGAACGGGATCAGCGCCAGCGCCATCCCGCCAGGCACAAGCCGCCAATGGACCTGCCATTCTCGGCTGGGCCGGTGGAGCGCCGCGAGCGCGCCCAGAGTAACAATCGAAAGCGCCAGCAGAATGGCGTTGTGATTGCGATTGGCGAACAGGCCGACCGCTGAATCGCCATTGGTGATGCGGTAGAAGTAGAACGGATTGCCCGCTCCTCCCCCGCTCACTTGCAACAGGCTGACAAAGGCGCTCACCATCCCGAGCGCGAGCAGGGCATAGGCGCTCATCCGCAGCTGATCGCGCGGCAATTGCACCGCCAGAACCAGTCCGGCGAGCGGCACAGTCAGCGACAGCAGGCTGTTCAAAGTGCGATAGGGGACCAGGCTGATCGGGCGCCATTGGCCGGTAAGGCCTGCCGCTTCGTCGATCGCCACAGCCAGCTCGCGGCCCGGCAGATTGTGCCAGATGGCAGGGGGAAGGGGCACGAGGTGAAGTGCAACCAGCGCGGTCCAAGCTCCGGCCAGCCCCAACAGCACGCGATTGGCCTTCATGGCTTCGCCGCGCGCGATCACCAGCGCATAGAACAGCACTCCGACCGAGAGCGGCCGCAGCACCACAAGCGAGGCGATGTCATCGCGCGCGCCTCCACCCATGGCGAAGACCAGCGCAATATAGGCGAGCAACACATTGAGCGGCGTGCAAGCGGCGCGAACCTGTTTGAGCATAGCCGCCTAGCCCTGACCAGCCGGCGGCGTTGCCGCAGGGCGCGCGACCAGTTTTGCCTCTGCCCGTGTGGCTGTGACCAGATCAGGCCGGATGGGCGTCGGTGCCGGTGCATCGGGAGCATCGGGGGCGCTCTTCGGCTCAAACCGCAAAGTCGGCACAAGCGATTTGAGCGCAGCCTTGCACGCATTCTCATCGCCCCGCGCTATCGCCTCGTCCAGCTCGGCAAGGACGCTCGCCACCGCGCGCGGAGCGGGGCATGTCTCATTTCCCTGCATGATGCGCGGATGTTCGGTCGCTTCGGAATGTTCGCCCAGCAGCAGCTCTTCATAGAGCTTCTCGCCCGGACGCAGGCCATGTTCGACAATCTCGATATCGCCTGCCGGATTATCCGCATCGCGCACGCTCAAACCGGCGAGGCGGACCATGCTGCGCGCCAGATCCCAGATCTTCACCGGCTCGCCCATATCGAGCAGGAACACCTCACCCCCGCGCGCCATCGCGCCGGCCTGAATCACCAGCTGCGCAGCCTCGAAGATGGTCATGAAGTAGCGCGTGACTTCCCGGTGGGTGACAGTGATCGGGCCGCCCGCTTCGATCTGGCGGCGGAAGATCGGGACGACCGACCCGCTCGACCCCAGCACATTGCCAAAGCGCACCATCGAGAACACGGTCTTGGCCTGCAGGCTGCGCCCGGAACGCCGCGCGAGATCCTGCAAGATGATCTCGCACATCCGCTTGCTTGCGCCCATCACATTGGGCGGGCGGACGGCTTTGTCGGTGCTGATAAGGACGAAGCGCTCGCTGCCGCAGCCCAGCGCGCCGCGCGCCATCAGCCGCGCGCCCATCACATTGTTGCGCACTGCCTCGACCACATTGTCCTCGACCAAGGGGACATGTTTGTAGGCGGCGGCGTGGAAGATCGTTTGCGGAGAAAATTCGGCAAACAGCCGCGCGACCGCCGCTGGGTTCGAGACATCGGCTAGGCGGGCATAGAGAGCGGGCCTTGCCGCTTCACCCGCCTTCACCAAAGCGGCGTCCAGCTCGCGCTCGATCTGGAACAGCGCGAATTCATTGGCCTCTACCATGACCAGACCGGCGGGGCGCTGGGCGAGGATCTGGCGGCAAATCTCGCTGCCAATAGAGCCGCCTGCGCCGGTAACCATCACCAGCTTGCCGCGCACCTGCCGCGCGAGAAGATCACCATGTTGGGGCACCACAGGGCGCCCCAACAGGTCCTCAACCTCTATCGGGCGCAGTGCATCGGCGCTGATCCGGCCCGCCATCAGATCGCGCATCGGTGGCAAAGTCTGGACATTGACTGACAGCGGCTCGAGCGCGGCGATAATCTGCTTGCGCCGTGAAAAGCTGATTTCCGACATCGCCAGTACGATGTCCGTCACCCCGCGCCGCCGCGCCAGGTCGGCCACTTGCGCGCTGCGATAGACGCGCCTGCCATCGAGCAGCCGCCCCCACTTTGCCCGGTCATCGTCGATGAAGCCGATCACCCGCATGCCCGATTCCACCCCGAGCGCGCTCGCCAGCATCTGTCCGGTCGCTCCCGCACCGTAGATCACCACATGTTTGCGCATGTCACCGGCGCTGCGGGCGTTAAACAGATCGACCAGCACATAGCGTCCGACGATCCGCGACAGAGCGACCAGCAGGAAGAACACAATCGGCCCGAGGATCGCCATTGTGCGCGGCACGCCGTCTTGCGGGATGGCCATGAACAGCACCGCCATCGGCACCGTCAGCAGGCTGACCGCCAGAGTAAGGCCGATGATTGCCCCGCGGCCGGAAAAGCGGAAGATCGCGCTGTAAACGCCGCGCAGCAGCGCAATCGGATACCACAGGCACAGCATCGCTCCGGTAAAAGTGAGCAGCGCCTTGTTGGGTGCCTGCAAGTCTCCGATCCGCAGCGAGAATGCGATCCACACCGCAATCGCGCACAGCATCGCATCCAGCGCCATCACCGCCAGCCGTTTGGCCGGGCGGGGCCAGTTCATGCTGCGCGAGGCAATGTCTATCCCTGCGTTCAGCAACGCGGCGACACGCCTTTCCGCAATATCGGAAAGATTGGACCCAAGCATTAAACGCCCTAATTCAAGTCATGCGATCACCCCGCAGACAGAATTAAGACGCTAATGCGTGATAGATTCTGCGCGGAATACTTTAACTACAGTCAGAATTAGTATTCTCATGTCGAACACCATACTCTGACGCCGTGAATATTCAGCATCTAGAGCAACTTTCTGAGATAGTGTCAAAGCGTCGCGCCCGTTGATTTGCGCCCATCCGGTGATACCCGGAAGCAGTACGGACGACCCATTTTTGCTACGCATTTCAATGAGATCGCCCTGATTGAACAAAGCGGGGCGGGGTCCGACCAGGCTCATGTGACCGACCAGAACGCTCCAAAGTTGAGGCAATTCATCCAGACTGCTTTTCCGAAGAAAAGGCCCGCTGCGGGTAAGTAAATCTACTGAGTTGGGGAGCAGGTGAGTGGGCAATTGCGGAGCGTCTGTGCGCATGGTCCTGAACTTCGGCATCCAGAACAATTTGCCGTCGCGCCCGAAACGCTGCGACCAGAACAGCGCCGGTCCCTTCGAATCCAGTCGCACCACCAGCGCAACCACCAGCATGACAGGGGCAAGGACGAGCAGGGCCGCGGCGCTCACTGCAATGTCGAGAATCCGCTTCATTTTCCGCGCTCCACCGCCTCTAGCGCCGTCGGAGCCTTTAGTCCCCTTGCAGGGTGAGGCGCAGCGCGTCGTCCATGTTCCAGCGTGGCTGCCAGTCAAACGCTTGCGCAAACCGGCTACCATCGAATGCCGCATTGCCCAGCAGGCTCTGCGCTCTCGATCCCAGCACAAGGCGCGCAGCGGGCCGGATCAAAGCTTCGGGCCAGCGCCACACACGGTCCCTGTGACCGGCAATCGCGAGGAGCTTTGAATAGAGCTGCGCGGTGGAGATGGGGAGGCTGTCGGAGACGATAAATGATCCGCTTTGGAGCAATTCCTCCGATGCGGCGGCCGCCGTCACCGCTGCATTGGCAACATTCTCGACATAGGCAAAGCTCCTGAGGTTGCGAATCGCACCCACCGGCAGCGGCATTCCTGCCTTTGCGGCGCGCGCGAGCATCGCAAACCACGCACCGACACCGGGCCCGTAGATTGCTGGCGGGCGCAGCGAGATGACCGCGAAACCGTCTTGCGCAAGTTTGGCCAAGGCCAGATCCGCGGCGAGCTTTGACTGGCCATAGGGGGTGGTGGGTGCAGACAGGCTCGCATCGTCCAGCACTTCGCCCGCTGCGCTTGCGCTCGCAATGGCTGCGACCGAGCTGATCTGGATGAAGCGCCTCACTCCCGCAGCCTGCGCATTGCGGGCAAGTCCCACCGGCATAGCTGCGTTCATTGCGTCATATTGCGCCTTGGCCCGCGCTGCATCTTCGCGCTTCAGGACATGCACCCGCGCCGCGCAATTGATGACCGCATCCACGCCTGACAGGTCAAGCGAGGCGGCGCTTTCAACAAGGTCGCCGGTCGCAAGCGCCTCCGAAGCCCCGTCAACCGCCTCACCATTCCGGCTCGCAGCCACCATCGTGTGACCGGCATCAGCCCCGGCGCGCAGGATCGCGCGGCCCAGAAAGCCGCTTGCGCCGGTGACCAGAATTCGCATCGAAGCGAGCTTAAACCAGCGAGATGTCGGGTGCGTCGATCTGCTTCATGCCGACCGTGTGATAACCGGCATCGACATGGTGGACCTCGCCCGTGACACCCGATGACAGGCCAGAGAGGAAATAGAGCCCCGATCCGCCCACATCGTCAATCGTCACCGTCCGGCGGAGCGGTGAGTTGAGTTCGTTCCATTTGAGGATGTAGCGGAAATCGCCGATCCCGCTGGCGGCCAGCGTCTTGATCGGACCGGCGCTGATCGCATTCACGCGGATGCCGTCCGGTCCCAGATCATTGGCGAGGTAGCGCACCGATGTTTCGAGCGCCGCCTTGGCCACACCCATCACGTTGTAATGCGGCATGACCTTTTCCGCGCCATAATAGGTCAGCGTCAGGATCGATCCGCCACCGCTGCCGTCTTCCTGGACCGGCGGCATCAGCTCGGCCGCCCGCTTGGCGACAGCGGCCAGCGAATAGACCGAGATGTTCATCGTCATCAGGAAATTGTCGAGGCTGGTGTCGAGATATTTGCCGCGCAGCTCGTTCTTGTCCGAAAAGCCGATCGCGTGGACCACAAAATCGAGCGTGCCCCAGCGTTCCTTGATCGCGGCGAAGGTGCCATCCAGCGAGTCCATGTCCGACACGTCGCATTCGACCACAAAGTCGCTGCCAAGCTGCTCGGCGAGCGGTTTTACCCGCTTGGCCAGCGCATCGCCCTGATAGGAAAATGCCAGCTCAGCCCCGTGATCGGCCAGCTGCTTGGCAATCCCCCAGGCGAGCGATTTGTCATTGGCGAGCCCCATGATCAGTCCGCGCTTGCCTTCCATAAGTCCCGGCATCTGCTGCGTCATGTATCCGTCTCCTCGTTCAAGTCCCGCGTCCGCGCCAGCTTCTCCGGCTCGGCAAGCGCTGCATTCAATTCAGCTCCGATAACGAGGCCAAGCCCGACGAGCCAGAAAAAGAACAGCGCGATGATAATTCCCGCCATGCTGCCATAGGTGAGGTTGTAGGTGAAGAAGCGTTGCAGGATGACCGGCATCGCGCTCGTCACACTCAGCCACCACAGCGCAGTAAAGAGCGCACCGGGCCATTTGGGATAGGCCTTCACCCGGTATTCTTCGGGCGTCAGCGTGTAGAACAACAGATAGAGCGAGCCGACAAGGCCAAGCGCGGGCACGATCTGCGACAGCCGCAAAGTGTCGAGCACGCCCGACAATTGCGGGAAGGCCGAGAGGATCACCACCTGCGCGGTGCCAAGCGCGACCTGCGCAAACAGCGAGACCATCAGCAGTACGACTGCGCCAAGGATCAATCCGGCTGAGAACAGGCGGTACTTCCAGAATGCGTGGATCGGCTGGGTGCCATAGGCGCGGCGCAGGATATCGCGGATCGTCTCGATCAGGCTGGAGACCGTCCACAAGGCAACGCCCGCGCCGAACCACAAGAGCCAGCCATCGCGGGCATAGATGATCTCCTCCGCAACCGGACCGAGCGCGCGGCTGACCGTAGGCGGCATCGCGATCAGCACTGTGGTGACCAATTCCAGTGCCCGATCACGCCCGCCCAGCAGCTCAAACAAAGCCGCGCCGAGGATGAAAAAGGGGAAGAAGGCCAGCATCGCCAGATAGGCAAGATTGCCGGCATGGATGAAGCCATCATGATAGGTGCCGACAATTGTGCGCCGCACGACTTCGAAAATGCGCGTGCCCGGCCCCAGATAATGCGCGGCAAAGCCGAACAATCCGGGCTGCGGCGGCGCGTCTTCATGGTTGCGGAAGAAATAGGCGGGCTGATCGAGCGCGCGCAGGCGGCGGGCTTCGGGAGAAAGCGAGCGGATCGCAACCCCGTGATAGGCCGTGTGCGGGTTTGTGCCCTTTACCAATGCGCCCAGCGACCCCGCTGCTAAAGACCGAATTTGTCGCGAGGGCTGGCCGGATCTTCCCAGTCGCCCAGCTGCTCTTTCAGCCCATCGAGGTCTTCGGGCATCTGGATTTCGAGCGTGACAAGCTGATCGCCGCGCGCCGGATTACCGTCCTTGGCCTTGCCCGATTTTCGGGTCCAGCCCTTGCCTGTCAGGCGCATGACCGTGCCGCCATTGGCACCGGGTTTGAGCGTCAGCATCACAGGGCCATCGACGGTCGGGCACTTCACCTTGCCGCCATTGACCGCTTCGTTGAGCGTGATCGGCAGGTCCATGCGGATATTGTCGCCTTCACGGCGAAAGAAGGGGTGCGGGCCGACTTCGACCAGAACGATCCCGTCGCCCTTGCCGCCCGGACCATCATGGCCCTTATTCTTCAGCCGCATCTGGGTGCCGTCCTCGACACCGGCGGGCAGCTTCAGATTGATCGCTTTGCCATCGGCCAGCGTGATCCGCTGGTCGCGCCCCGCCGCGGCGTCGACGAATGGCACGGCGAGCCGGTACTGGATATCCGCGCCGCGTTTCTTTGGAGGTGGAGGTGGGCGCGTGCCGAACCCGCCCATGCCGCTGCGGCGGGGAGGTTCCTGCGTGCGCGCGCGGCCGCCGAACAGACCTTCGAACAGATCGCCCAGATCCAGATCATCGGTGCCGAAACCGTTAAATTCCTGATCGCGGAAGCCGCCGGCACCGCCTGCTCCCGGCCGGGCACCGCCGCTATAGCCGCGCCCGAATCCGCGCCCGCCGCCCATGCCTGCGAACGGATTGAGCGGATTGCCCTCACCGTCAATCTCGCCGCGATCGAACTGCGCGCGCTTGTCCTTGTCGGACAGCAGATCATAGGCCTTGGTCGCGTCGGAGAACTTCTCCGCCGCTTTGGGATTGTCCTTGTTCTTATCGGGATGCAGCTCCTTGGCGAGTTTGCGATAGGCGCTCTTAATCTCCTTTTCAGAAGATGTGCGCGCAACGCCAAGAGTGCGGTAAGGATCAGCCATGGTGTGTGTTAGCTAGGTGAGACGGTTAAGAGGTGCAAGATCGCTTGCGCGCTTTCCTACTCCGATGCAAACGCTTAGTTGGGTGGGATGGCCAAGGCACTCCCTTTCGCAGCACGCAATTTGCGCAAGAATTGGGTGCGCAAACTATTTGCTCTGGACCGTGTAACATGCGGTCCATGTTTCAACGTATCATGACTACCGGAGCCTGCGCATGAGCGACTCGAAGACCCTCGACAACGCCCAATTGGCCGACAGCGCGATCCCCTCTGGCGCGGATCCCTATGAGCTGTTTGACGAGTGGTTTGCGCAGGCGCGGGAGAGCGAGCCCAACGATAGCAATGCGATGGCGCTGGCGACCGCAACGGCTGATGGCAGGCCTTCGGTGCGGATGGTGCTGCTGAAAGGGCATGGCGTGGATGAAGGCGAGGAGGGCGGCTTCACCTTCTTCACCAACGCGCAAAGCCGCAAGGGTGAGCAGATCCGCTCCAACATGCACGCAGCCCTGCTGTTCCACTGGAAGAGCCAGCGCCGCCAGATCCGGATCGAGGGGCCGCTCAAAGAGGTCTCGCCAGAGCGCGCCGATACCTACTTCCACTCGCGCGCTTATGTCAGTCAGGTCGGTTCCGCGGCCAGCGACCAGTCGCGCGAGCTGCCCGACCGCCAGACCTATATCGACCGCGTCGAAGCCTTGCGCATCGAGCATGAGGAGGCAGGCGAAGTCCCGCGTCCGCCGCATTGGACAGGCTTCACTTTAGCTCCGCAAAGAATCGAATTCTGGATGGATCGCCCAAACCGGCTACATGATCGCCGCCTGTTCATCCGATCCGCAGACGGCTCCGGCTGGAGCGACAGTCTGCTCTACCCGTAAAGGACTTTCCAGATGCCCCAATCGATCCCCTATTGGCATGTCGATGCCTTCAGCGCGCAGCCCTTTGGCGGCAATCAGGCGGCGGTGATGGTGCTCGACAAATGGCTGCCTGACGATGTGCTGGTGCGGATCGGCGGAGAGAACCTGTTCGCCGAAACTGCCTTTGTCGTGCGTGATGAGACGGGCGAATCAGACTGGGAGCTGCGCTGGTGCACCCCGACTTACGAGATCGCCTTGTGCGGCCATGCGACGCTGGCGGCGGGGCATGTGTTGCTCACCCGCGATGGCGGAGAAGCGGTCACGTTCAGGACGCGCAAGTCCGGCATCCTCGAAGTGCGCAAAGACGGCGATGGCTACGAAGTCGGCCTGCCCGCAACGGTGACTGCGCCTGGCACCAGCGAGGAAGCGGCGGCGCTGATGGGCGGCAATCCGGCGGCGATCTATCGGCCGCAGGGCAAGGACATCCGCTACCACATCTTCCTCTACGAAACCGAAGCCGAAGTGCGCGCGCTTGAGCCGCAGATCCGCGAACTGGGAGCCATGGGGAATGACCAGTTCATCGCCACCGCGCCCGGCGACGCCGGATCGGGCTACGATTGCGTCAGCCGCGTCTTCGTGCCCGGCGGCGGAGTTGATGAGGACAGCGTGACAGGCTCGGCCCATTCGCTGCTGACCCCGTTCTGGGTTGATCGCCTTGGCCGCAACAACCTTCGTGCGCATCAGGCGAGCGAGCGCGGGGGCGACCTCACGCTAAGGCTTGATGGAGCCGGAGAGAATGGGCGCGCGTGGCTAGGCGGGCCTTGCGTGACCGTGGTGGAAGGCTCGTTCTACCTCTGAGGATAGAGCGCGAGCACGTCCGCGACCTGCTGCAACATCGGCGGGCGTTCTTCACGGTTTGAATGGCCGAGGCGAACCACTGTCACGCGCTGGTCGGGAGAGACGATCACATATTGGCCCATATGCCCGATCAGCGCGAACATGCTCGCAGGCGCGCGGTCGGGGAAGAGCGGATGGCCGCGTTCCAGATCAGGCTCGGGCCGGTTGAGCCAAGTCTGGTAGCCGTAATGTTCGGACACTGGGCTGGGCGTGGTCATCGCCTCGATCCAGCGGCGCGGGACCAATTGCTCGCCGCCCGGCGCGCGGCCGCCTTGGCGCATGAACTCGCCAAAGCGGGCATAGTCGAGCGCGGTCGCGTGCATCAGACTGCCCCCGATCATCGTGCCCGACGCGTCGAATTCGGGCACGATCGACGTCATGGCGAGCGGTGCGAACAGGCGTTCTTCGAGGTAGTCGGCCACCGCCTTGCGCCGTGCCTCGGGATCCTCGCTATCCGTCAACGCGCGCGCGGCGATGTCGGCAAGGATGACGGTGGTGTTGGAGGAATACTCGAAGCGCTCGCCCGGCTCTGCCTCAAGCGGCTGCTCCTTCGCCCAGCGCGCCATATCGTCGCGCCCGTCGAGGAAGAGCATGCGCACCTCGCTCGAATCGTAGGGCGGATCGCCTGCCTCGGTGTGGCGCAGGCCGGATCGCATCTGCAGCAGGTGGCGCAAAGTGATGTCCGCACGCGGATCGCCGCTGCGTTGCCACATCGGAACCGGCGCAGGCTCATCGACGCTCAGCAGGCCGTCCGCAACCAGCATCCCGATCAGCGTCGCGGTTACGGTCTTGGCCATCGACCAGCTGACATGCCGCGTCTCGGCATCATATCCCGGCGCGTAACGCTCGGCTGCGACCTTGCCATCGGCGAAGACCACGACGGCGCGCGTCTCGCCGAGCCCTTCGAGCGCGAAGAGATCATCCACCGCGCGCGCCAGCTGATCCTTGGGCGCACCCGCATCTTCCGAAATCGCAGCGAGCGCCTCTTCGGTCAGCGGCTCCATAGGAGGAACGGCTGGCCCGCCGCAGGACACAGTTGCAAAGGCAAGGGCTGGCAGGAGCGCGCTTGCGGCGATAGAGGTGCGGGAACGGACAAACATCGCGCACTCAATTCAACACAGGTCACAACAAAGCAATGGCAAATCGAGCTTCGAAGCGCTCACTCGCAGGGCGAGTCACTCTCTGGCTGCTGGTTCTGGCAGTCATCGCCATCGCAGCGGCTGTGTGGTTCAACCGTGCTCCCATCGCAGGCTATGCCGAAGTCGGCACATCCTACGCTGCGCGGGTCGGGTGTTCATGCCGCTTTGTCGCTGGCCGGAGTCTTGAGGATTGCGAGAAGGACAAGCTGGCGGGCATGGAACTGGTCTCGCTCTCCGATGATGTCGAAGCGCAAAGCGTCACCGCCAGCTTCCCGCTCGTCACCGCGTCAACCGCGACCTATCGTGAAGGCTATGGCTGCGTGCTGGAGGAGTGGCAGGGCTAAGACGCAACCGAAGTCGTCGAGTCGATCCACCCGCCGCCGATCACACGCTCTCCGGCGTAGATCACTGCTGCCTGACCTGGTGCGACGCCGAATTCAGGAGTCTCGAAGCGGAGTGTCGTGGTCGCACCATCACCCAGCGGGCCGTCCAGCGTGACCGGAACCGGCTTGGACAGGCTGCGAACCTTGGCAGTTAGCGCAGCGCCTTCGGGGACTGTGCCGATGACATTCGTCTCGATCACTTCAGCGCTTTCGACCGCAAGCATACGCTTGGGGCCAACGCGGACTTCGCGTGTCGCTGCATCGAGGCTGATGACATAGAGTGGTTCAGGCTGGCCGCCGATATCGAGGCCTTTGCGCTGGCCGACCGTGTAATGGACGATGCCCTTGTGCTCGCCCAAAACCTCGCCCGAGGCCGCGTGAACGATCGCGCCCGGCACGCCGCCTTCGGGGCGCAGCTTTTTGACGATGCCGGCATAATTGCCGTCGGGCACAAAGCAGATGTCCTGACTGTCAGGCTTCATCGCATTGCGCAGGCCAGCGGCTTCGGCGAGCTCGCGCACTTTCGTTTTGGGCAAGCCGCCAAGGGGAAAGCGGATATAGTCGAGCTGCTCGCGCGTTGTCGCATAGAGGAAGTAGGACTGGTCACGCGTGGGATCGACAGCGCGGTAGAGGTGCGGCCCCGGACCTTCACCCTCTGCCACTTCGACCCGCCTTACATAGTGCCCGGTCGCGAGACAGTCCGCGCCCAGCTCGCGCGCCATGCGGAACAGGTCGGTAAACTTGGGGCCCATATTGCAGCGGATGCAGGGGACCGGGGTGCGACCCGCGAGATACTCGTCGGCAAACTGCTCGACCACTTCTTCGCGAAACGCGCTTTCATGGTCGAAGACGTAATGCGCGATCCCCAGCCGGTCAGAGACAGCGCGCGCATCGGCAATGTCGTCGCCAGCGCAGCACGCGCCTTTGCGGCCAGTTGCTGCGCCATAGTCGTAGAGCTGCAAAGTGATCCCGATCACCTCGGCGCCCGTTTCTGCTGCCAATGCAGCGACCACTGACGAATCGACCCCGCCGCTCATTGCAACAACGATGCGGCACTCGCTCGCATCACGCGGCAAGTCGAACAAAGCCGCTGCGTCGAGCCCGAAATCGGGCCGCTCGGCAAGCGCGGGGTCTAGGGCAGAAGGGGTGTTCATGATCGCGCCGCCATATAGGCAAGAGCCCGGCAAACCGCCACCCCGCGCGCCTGACCGCTTCGCAATTCGCCCCGATCCGGTTGCCAAATGGCCCAGCAATTGTCCTAAGCACTGGTAAAGAGCGGTTTTACCTCATCTTGAGAACCCGACTCTATAAGCAGGCTCATGTTCGAAAAGGCAAAGCCTGTTCCCCATGCGCAAAGCGCCCCGATCGAAGGCCGATTCGCAGATCGAATCGCCGGTCAGTTCGGTGGCGGCGATGCGCTTGATGGAGGTCTGCTGGTTGGCAGCATCGACACCGCTCCGGAGGTTCCGGCAAGCGGCGGCGGTGCTGGTGGCGGCGGCGCGCTGCGCCTGATCGAATGGAATGAGCTGACAGCACGCCTCAACGCTGCGCGCGATTTGCGCCTGGTTTTGCGGCGCGACTCGCGCGGCAATATCGAGGCAGCCGGTGGCAGCTTTGCCGATGCGGCGGCGCGCTATTTCAGAACCCGCGAGGAAGAGGAACGGGACGTTAACCCTGTTGCTTTAGAGCACTGCAAAGGCTCGCCGCACATAACCCGGGAGCAGCAAGGGCTTGAACCCCCACAAGCACCCCCCAAGCCCCGCAACCGGGACAATGAAGTGACAGGCGACGGTAGAGAAGATTGATGATTGAGAACCAGGACATCCGCCCCGCACAGGTGATCGGCCCGCTCGGCGAGCCGCTGACGATCGACGACCTGCCTTCGCCCAGCACCAAACGCTGGGTCGTTCGCCGCAAGGCGGAGGTTGTTGCAGCTGTCAATGGCGGCTTGCTGACGATTGACGAAGTGCTTGAGCGTTACGGGCTTACTCTCGAAGAGTTCGCTTCGTGGCAGCGCGCAGTTGATCGCTCGGGCATGCAGGGCCTGCGTGTGACTCGTATCCAGCATTACCGCGACCTCTACGAGCGCCAGCTGAAGTACTAGATTCGCGCATACGCGCTTTCCAATTTGCTCACAAAGACAGCCCCAGACCCGAACAACTGCGATTGAATTTGCTGTTCGACTTGGCGTTTGCACCCCAAACCCGCTAGACCTCTCCCACCGCGGCCTATAAAGCCGTGGGCAGTGGCACATGCGCTCCGTTTTGAGGGCGCAACCTGCTGTAAATGAGGGAGAAAAGAATATGGTCGGTTGGATTATCGCATTGGTCGTTGGCGGTGTCGCCGGTTGGCTGGCAAGCATGGTTATGAACCGCGACGCCTCGATGGGCATTTTCTGGAACATCGTTGTGGGCTGCGTCGGCTCGATCGTAGGCAATATGATTGCCGGTCCGCTGCTCGGTATCACCGGCAGTGTGCAGGAGTTTTCGCTTACCGGACTGGGTGTAGCGGTTGTCGGAGCGGTAGTCCTGCTCGGCATCGTCAATCTGATCCAGCGGGGACGTGTTCGCTAAGAACCGGATTTCCGTTTCAGGCATACAGGCGGCGCGGCTTCCATAACGGGAAGTTCGCGCCGTCTTTGCGTCTGGGCTCCAAGGGGGCCGAATCTCCCTTCGTCTAGGCTCAAAGTCATCAGTCGAACCGCGGATTGCCCCGATTTGCGTGCTTGCTTATAGGGATTGCGAAGGGTGACTTATATCTATAATACACTTGGTCGATCATAACGGCCAGTTGGGTCAGACCCAGATATGCCGCCCGCAAAAGGGAACTGTAATGAATTTCGAGACTACCATCACTGCCGAGGCACAGGACGATCTGCGTGGTGATATTGCTGCACGGCATGGTTTGAATCGCAGCTCTTCGCTGCCCAAGATCTTGCTGATCGCTGGCGGGGGTTTGTTTGCGCTCCTGCTCGCCATCGCGGCCTATTTCGCGCTCTCTGCCGGTGATCCGGTTGCGGCTGGCGATGATAACACGCAGGCACCTGTCATCACGGTCATCACTCCGGGCAAGACAACTGTCAGCGGTGTAATCGAAGCACCGGGCACGCTCGCTGCGCGTCGGCCGATGCCGGTTGGCGTTGTTGGCGAAGGCGGGCGTGTGGTTTCGGTTCGAGTTGACGCTGGTGACTGGGTCGGACAGGGGCAGGTGCTCGCTGTGATCGACCGTTCGGTTCAGGCCCGGCAGGCAGAAGCGCAAGCAGCCCAGATCGAAGTGGCAAAAGCCGACGCCCAACTGGCCCAGGCCAATCTCGACCGTTCCTTGCAGCTGGTGGAGCGCGGTTTCGTCTCACAGGCCGATGTTGACCGGCTGACGGCAACGCGCGATTCGGCCGTTGCTCGCGTGAGCGTTGCCGAAGCTCAGCTGGCAGAATTGCGTGCCCGGACCGCGCGTCTCAGCATCGTCGCGCCAGCTTCGGGCTATGTCCTTGAACGCAATGTCGAGCCGGGTCAGACGGTTGGCGGCGGATCGCCACCGCTGTTCTCAATCGCGCGTGGCGGTGAGATGGAACTGCTCGCCCAGCTTGGCGAAACGCAGCTTGCCGGCCTTTCGCAAGGCGTTTCGGCCAGCGTCGTTCCTACCGGATCGGACAAGAGCTTTACCGGGCAGGTCTGGCAACTTTCGCCCACGATTGATGCTCAGAGTCGGCAGGGCACCGCACGGATCGCGCTTCCCTATGCGCCCGAACTGCGCCCAGGCGGCTTTGCCACTGCGCGCATCGAAAGCGGCTCATACGAAGCCACCGTACTCCCCGAAAGCGCGGTTCTGGCCGACTCCGAGGGCAGCTTTGTCTATGTAATCAATGGTGAGAACGAGGCGGTCCGTACCGCTGTCACCACGGGCGCTGTTACGCCGCAGGGAATCGCAATTACCGGAGGGCTCGTGGGCACCGAAATGATCGTGCTGAGCGCGGGCGGCTTCCTCAATCCTGGTGAAAAGGTCAATCCGCGCCGCCAGGAAGATTGAACGCAAATCCGCGCGCATCCGGCGCGCGTAACTGAAAGACTACGGGTCGCGCATTGGCGCGGCGCATTGAAGCAAAACAGGCAGTAGGCACATGAACTTTCGCAACATCTCCGCCTGGTCGATCCGCAATCCGGTGATTCCGCTGGTGCTGTTCACCGCGCTTCTGATCGCTGGTCTTGTCAGCTTCCGTTTCATGGACATCACGAACAATCCAGATGTCGAATTTCCCGGCGTCCAGGTTCGGATCTCGCAGCCGGGCGCGGCGCCGACCGAAATCGAGAACCAGATCACGCAGGTTGTCGAGAGTTCGCTTGCCTCGATCAACGGGGTGAAGTCGGTCAATTCGACCGCGAGCGAGGGGTCTTCGAACACCTTCGTTGAATTCGAGATCGGCACCGATCCTGATGATGCGGTGATCGAGGTCAAGAACGCGCTTGATTCGGTCCGCGGCAATCTGCCTGACGGTATTCTGGAACCGCGCATCTCCAAGGCCGAGATCGCAGGCGGTTTCCTCGGTATCTACGCGGTTCAGGCCGATGACATGACCATCGAGCAATTGAGCTGGTTTATCGACGATGTCGTGGCCAAGCGGCTCAACAACATTTCAGGCATGGCTGAAGTGGGCCGCTGGGGCGGGGTGAGCCGCGAGATCGAGGTCATTCTCGACCCAGCCAAGATGCAGTCAATGGGTGTCACCGCCTCGCAGATCAACAGCGTGCTGCGCCAGTCGAATATCGACGCGGCAGGCGGTCTCGCCGAAGTGGGCGGGACGCGGCAATCGCTGCGTGTGCTGGGCAATAACGAGACCGCTTACGACCTTTCGCAGCGCCAGATCCAGCTGGGCGGCGGGCGGACCATCCGCCTTGCCGACATCGCAACCGTGCGCGACGGTTTTTCCGAGCGCACCTCGATCAGTGAGGTTGGCGACCGGGAGGTTGTGAACTTCTATATGAGCCGCGCGCGCGGAGCGTCTGACGTCACCGTATTCGATCAGGCCAAGGAAGAGATCACTCGGATCGAAGCCGAGAATGAAGGGGTGCGCTTCATCCCATTGTTCAACACCGTGGTCTATACCGAAAGCCAGTACACAAGCTCGATGGCGGCGCTGATCGAAGGCGCATTGCTGGCTGTGGTCGTGGTGTTCCTGTTCCTGCGCGATTGGCGCGCGACTTTTATATCCTCGGTCGCAATCCCCCTTTCCGCGATCCCGACCTTTTTCTTCATGGATCTGATGGGGTTCAATCTGAACTTCCTTTCGCTGCTCGCGCTCGCGCTGGTGGCGGGCGTGCTGGTCGATGACGCGATCGTGGAGATCGAGAATATCGTGCGGCATATGCGGATGGGCAAAACCGCCTATCAGGCTTCAATCGACGCGGCGGACGAGATCGGCCTGCCGGTGGTCGCCACCAGTTTCTGCATCGTCGCGGTGTTCCTGCCAGTCGGCCTGATGCCGGGCATTTCGGGGCAGTTCTTCCAGAACTTCGGCCTCACGGTGGTGGTCGCGGTGCTGATGTCTCTAGCCGTCGCGCGAATGATCACGCCGCTGATGGCGGCCTATTTCCTGAAAGCGGACGGCCACGCCAAGCACGGCGAAGGCCCGTGGATGGACCGCTATATGAAGGTGCTTGCCTGGACGCTGGATCGCGGCGGCATGTATTCGAAGCGCGAAGGCCTGACGAGCCCGCGTTCGCGGGTCTTGTATTCCTTTGGCCTGCTGCTGGTTGTACTGTTGCTGCTTGCCGCGACAGCCATGGGAATGTTCGGAACCTTCGGACTGATCGGTGGGTTTGATGTCACCAAGCAGATCGCAGCAGCGGCGTCGGAAGACATCAACACTTGGACTTATTTCCTTGTTTCGAAGCTGTTCGAGATTGTGATGGTCGTGCTGGTGTCAATCGCCGCTTTTGTAGCTGGCTGGCTGCTGTTCAAGATCATCGAACTGACTGCAAGCGGTGCAAACAGCTTCTCGCAAGGGATGAAGTACCTGACCGCGCGCTTTTACGATCATCGCATCTGGATGCTCGGCGTTGGCTGGTTCTCGTTCTTGGTGACGATCCTGCTTTTCGCTCAGATTCCGGGCCAGTTCCAGCCTTCTATCGACGATGCCAACTCCACGGTTGATATCGAGATGGTCCCCGGCACGACGCTCGCCTCAACCGAACGTGTGACCGAGCAAGTGGTGGATATTCTCGAGCAGCAGCCCGAAGTCGAGCTGATGCTCGAGCGGGTGCGGATCGGCAATGCAAATATCTACATTACGCTCAAAGAGGATCGCGAGCGCACTTCGATCGAATTCGAACGCGAAGTCGCCCCGCTGCTTCAGGACATTCCTGATGCGCGTGTCCGGTTTGAATCGCAGAGCGGCGGCTTTGGCTCTGGCCGCGATCTGACGGTGATGCTGGCGGGGTCGGATCCGGCGGTGCTAGAACAGACCGCCGCAACGCTTGTCGAGCAAATGCGCACGATTGATACGCTGGTCGCTCCGCGTGTTAGCGCTGACCTCAATCGGCCCGAAATCATCATCACCCCGCGTGAAGAGATCGCGGCCGAACTGGGTGTGAGCACAATTGCGCTATCGCAAACGATACGCATCGCGACCCTTGGCGAGATCGAGCAGAATGCTGCGAAATTCTCGCTCTCCGACCGCCAAATCCCGATCCGCGTGAAGCTGTCAGAGGATGCGCGTTCGCAATTGACCACGATTGAGAACCTGCCGGTTCAAACGCTCAATGGCGGGACGGTGCCGCTGGGCCGCGTGGCTGACATCACGTTCGGTTCAGGCCCCACCGCGATCCAGCGCTACAACCAGAACCGCCGCGTTCTGGTCGGCGCGGACCTTGCCAATGGCGTGGTCAAGGGCGAAGCGCAGGCTGCGGTCGATCAGCTCCCGATCCTGCAAGACCTGCCGACCGGCGTCATCCGCGATGTCGTGGGTGAAGACGAATGGCAGCAGGAGATGATGCAGAACCTGATGATCGCGATCATTGCCGGCTTCTTCCTCGTCTTCGCCGTGCTGGTGCTGCTCTACAAGCGCCTGATGAGCCCACTGGTCAACATGACCTCGCTGCTGCTGGCGCCGCTTGGCGGCATTCTGCTGCTGTGGCTGGTCGGCATGCCGCAGACCATGCCGGTCTATATCGGTATCCTGCTGCTGCTGGGCATTGTCTCGAAGAACTCGATCCTTCTCATCGACTTCGCGATCGAGGAAATGGCCAAGGGCACACGCAAGCTCCATGCGATTATGGAAGCCGGGCACAAACGTGCTCAGCCGATTGTGATGACCACTGTGGCGATGACGGCAGGCATGATCCCGACGTCTATCTCGCTCTCGGGCGATGGCGCCTGGCGTCAGCCGATGGGCATCGTGGTGATTGGAGGGCTGATCATGTCGACCCTGCTCACGCTGATCATCGTTCCGGCAGGCTTCAGCCTCGCCGACGGGTTCGAACGCCGCGTCGGTCCCTGGCTGCGCAGCAAGCTGCTGACCTACAAGCCGGGTGACGACGGCAATCCCGTGCCGCCTGCGCCCGAATCCGGCCCCGATACGCCCTATCCGGGGCATGGCGGCACAGGAATTGCAGGTCCTGCTATTCCCGCAACCCGTCTGCCTCCGGGGGCTGAGCCTGCAGAATAAGATCTCTGCAATGCCGATTGGCACCGCGCCTTCCGATAGTGACGGCGCGGGCCGATTGCGGCAGATAGACGCTGTGACTGACAAATCTCCAAACCCGCCAGCGGCAACGGTTCCGCTTAGGTTCGGCGGCGAGCCGCTGAGCCCGGACCGTGCACGCAGAATGCGCTGGACCGCGACCGGTCTGCTGGCGGCGATGGCGGTGTTGTTCTTCACCACACATGGCCTGCTCGGTGATCACCCTGCCTGGGGTTACGTCAATGCCTTTGCCGAAGCGGCGATGGTCGGGGGACTGGCCGATTGGTTCGCGGTGACCGCCCTGTTCCGGCATCCGCTGGGCATTCCGATCCCGCACACCGCCATCATCCCGATGAACAAGGACCGGATCGCGGATACGATGGCGCAATTCCTGCGCGAGAACTTCCTCACTCCCGCTGTCGTCGCACGGCGGATGTCGGGCATGAATGTGGCAAAGGCTGTGGGCGACTTTCTGGCCGCTAGTCCGCAACAATCGGCCTCTGACACGCGTTCGCGTCTCACCGGGGGCGCGGCAGAGCTGCTCGCCGAAGTGCTCGAATCGCTCGATCCTGACCGGCTAGGCAACCAGATGCGCGCGGGGCTTGGTTCGCAATTGGCTAAGATCGACGTATCTCCGCTCGCCGGAAGAATGCTCGAAAGCACGATGGCCGATCAACGCCATACGCCTTTGATCGACGGGTTTATCCGCTGGGCCGGTCTGACGCTTGAGGACAATGAGGAAACCGTCCGCGACATCATCCATACACGTGTTGCGGGCGTGCTGCGCTGGGCTGGGCTCGACAAGACGATCTCGGGCAATGTGCTCGACGGTCTCTACAAATTGCTGGCCGAAGTGCTGATTGATCCCGAACATCCGCTGCGCGGCAAGGTCGAAGAAGGGCTGCGCAAGCTTGCGACTGACCTCCAGACCGATCCCGCAACCCGCGAACGGGTGGAAGAAATGAAGCGCGATCTGATGGAGAACCCGGCAGTCAGCGAGTGGTGGATGGGCGTGTGGGAACGCATTCGCCAATCTCTCATCCGCAGAGCGCGCGATGCAGAAAGCGGGCTGGGCGAAGAGATGCGCAGCTTGCTTGCCGATCTGGGTGAGGCGCTCAAGAAAGACGAGCGTTTGCAGCTGCAGATCAACCGTTTTGCCCGCCGCACCGCTGTCGGCGTGGCGAGCCGTTATGGCTCCGAAATTGTGACGCTGGTTTCAGAAACGGTGAAGCGCTGGGATGCGACCACTGTCACAGGCCGGATCGAGAGCGCCGTTGGCCGCGATCTGCAATTCATCCGGATCAACGGCACACTGGTAGGCGGGTTGGTCGGAATGACGCTCCATTTCATTACCAGTTTCCTATAGCGCGACGCCGTAAGGTTACGGGTCCGTAGTGAACCAAGGGGCTTTCTGGGTGCATCATGCGCTATACCCATTGCCATGAAAGCGCGCGATCATGCCCCTGAACCACAGAGGATCAACCTGTCCCAAGGCGGGCAGGCGGTCATCAACGGTGCACTGGTAACCGCGACGACCGCCTGCACATTGGAGATCGGTTCAGGCGGGAACGTCCTCACCGGCCGCTCGCTTTGGCGCCAAAGCGGTTCGGAGAGGGCCCCGCGCGATGAACTCTATTACTCGATGCTTGAGGCCAGCATGAGCAAGGCACGCTTCGAGGAGGAGCGGTTCCGGCTGTTTCGACTGTTGTCGCAAGTGGTGGCGCAGGACCGGTCACACACCGCGCAAAAGGAATGTTCGCTCTGCGCATCGGCGCTAATTTCTGGGAGGATCGAGGAGGCCACACAAAGTGCAGCGCGGCTAGCCTCGACACGCTCCGGCATGCGCGCGAAAATTCCGGGCAAGCGAGGCGGAGCGCATGCGTTGCGCCAGGAGATCGCGCAACTCCCCGCGCACCCCGACGGCTAAGCGGATCAGCGCATCCTGAAGGTCACATTGGTGAAGTAGTAGGACGCCACCGGCTCGCCCGCCGCATTGCGTGCCGGTTCGAACTCGGCTCGCTTCATCAGATTGAGGCAGACGGCGTCGTCGAACAATTGCGGCTTATTTGATTGCGTTACAAAGCACGAGCTGGGCCGACCCGCGGCGTTAACGGTCAGGCGGACGGTAAGCCTCCCCTGCATCTGCGCGGCGATAAGATAGTTCGGGTAGTCGCCATCCCTAATCCAGTCCCGCGCAGATTCAATTGGGATCGGCGGGGTTGCCTCACCCGTCAAGGCGCGGCCTGCCTCGGACAAAAGCGCCGAAATCTTCAAGCCGCATTGATTGAGGAAAGCCAACGGCTCGCCCATTGGCCCCAATTCCAGCCTTAATGGTTCAACGATCGACGTGCGCATGCGGAGCGTTTCGATCGATTCGGCCAGCTCATGGTCAAATGCGAGATCGGTCGGTGCGATATCTTCGCCACGCTCCAGTTCAGGGTCTAACGGCGCGAGCATTACGCCGTACATCATCAGAACCGGTCTACCTCTGCTCGATTCAGCCGAGATATAGCTGCGAATAGCCTCTGGCTGCTCGCCGAACTGAATGTGGACGCCCCCACCATAAGGGTGGCGCAGAGGTCTGCCGATCAGAGTGACATTGTAGTTCGGCTCCTGCCCGCCCTGCTCGATCCAGAGCGTCGTGCGATCCTCGCCCTCGCCAAAGCTGCGGCTGACGCGGCAACGGTCTTCATATTCGCGCAAGCGCCAGTCGGAGGAGGGTTCGAGGGTCAGACCGTCTTCGGCGTGGGCAGGCGCAGGCGAGCTCGCAGCCAATCCAGCGATGCCAAGAATAGCTAGGATTGAAATTCGGTTCATAAGATTTTTGCTTCTGAAATACACAGTCAGTTCTCTAACCGCCTAGCGAATAGCTGATGGTGGTGGCGTAGAATGACCGCATTGGATTGCCCTCGACATCTCTCGCTGGTTCGAAGCGTGCGCGGCGCATTTCACGGCAGGCTGGCGATTCAAGCCGGTCCATCTCGGTCGACTCCTCCAAATGGCAGTCGGACACTGTGCCGTCGGCTTCCACGATGACCCTTAGGCGGAAGATCCCTTGCTCTCCTGCGCGTAGAGCATCGCTTGGATATTGCTGCTGCAATCGCCGAGCGAGCGTGCGCTGATTGCTCCAACGAGGAGGATAATAGGCGGCGTGTTGCTCCGGATCGAGGCCCCAATCGCGGAGCAAATCCTTGGTGCATGTGTTAAGCGCCTGGAACGGTGGCATCATATTGCCGGTTTCGAACGACAGCACTCTGCCTGACCGTTGGAGCACAATTCGGTCGGCAGTTTCCGCTTCGGCAAGATCGATTCCGGCAGATCGGAGTGCGTCTTGTGGTGTATCTTCTGGCCCCCCGCTGCTGATTCCAATGCTGGTCAGGATCACGGCAGGGCCAACCCCGGCGACGTCGCCGCGCGCGAACCGTTCACGCAGCCGCATCGTTTCATCGCGCTCCATTCCGATGTAGAGGCGCCGGGCATTGGTGAACGGCCGGACTTGCGAACCGGCAAGGGTCATGCCGAAGTTGCTACCCGGCGCGGCTTGCTCAAAATAGAGCAGATGCTGGTCCTCAGCCGAGCCAAAGACCCGTGTGAGCCTGCAGCGATTTTCCCCAAAATCAATGTTCCACGGCGAGATTGGCTGAAGCACGATTGCATCATCGTTTGCCGCAAGGTCGTTGGGGTAATCGCCTTCATCTGCTGCTGCCGGAGCTGCGACTAAAGCAGCGGCGAGCAAGGCGGGGTAAATTGTTCTGCGCATCAAAAAACCTCCGCTGCGCAGGTTAGCGCGGCGGAGGTCTTTGACAAGCTTGAGTTTTTCGAAAGGGTGCTACAGCGCCCCGGTCAGTTCCGGAACGGCGTTGAAGAGGTCCGCGACTAGGCCGATATCGGCGACCTGGAAGATCGGCGCATCCTCGTCCTTGTTGATCGCGATGATGACTTTGGAGTCTTTCATGCCCGCAAGGTGCTGGATCGCGCCGGAGATGCCGATTGCGATATAGACTTCCGGTGCAACAATCTTGCCGGTCTGACCGACCTGATAGTCGTTCGGCACATAGCCTGCATCAACCGCAGCGCGCGATGCGCCGATTGCTGCGCCGAGCTTGTCAGCGAGCGGGTTGATATATTGCTCGAATGTCTCTGCGTCTTTCAGCGCGCGGCCACCCGAAACGATGATCTTTGCAGCGGTCAGTTCGGGGCGGTCGCCGCCATCGGCGACTTCGCGGCTGACGAAGCTGGAGAGGCCCGCATCGCCCGGACCGCTTGCGTCTTCGATTGCTGCCGAGCCGCCTTCAGTCGCCGCCTTTTCAAATGCGGTGCCGCGTACGGTGATTACGAGCTTGGGATCGGAAGATTCGACCGTCGCAATGGCATTGCCGGCATAGATCGGACGGGTGAAGGTCTTGGGACCCTCTACCGAGAGAATGTCGGAAATCTGCATTACGTCGAGCAGCGCAGCAACGCGCGGCGCGATGTTCTTGCCCGAAGTGGTCGCCGGTGCGAGCAGCGCATCGTGGCTGTCCATCAGGCCAGCAACCAGCGGTGCGACGTTTTCAGCGAGACCTTCGGCATAAGCGGCATCGTCCGCTTTCAGCACTTTGGAGACGCCTGCGATCTTGGCGGCGGCGTCCGCAACCGCGCCGCAATTGTGACCCACGACCAGCGCCGTGACGTCACCCAGCTTGCCCGCAGCAGTGACCACCGCAAGAGTTGCATCGCCGAGTGTGTTGTTGTCGTGTTCGACCAGAACCAGAGTGTTCATGTGAGTTGTTCCTTATCCTGCCGGGCCGCTTACGCGATCCCCAGATCCTTGATCTTGGCGACGAGCGCGGCGACATCCTCGACCTTTTCACCGGCCTGACGAACCGGCGGCTCGCTAACATTGGTGGTGGTGAGGCGCGGGGCGATATCGACACCGAAATCCGCAGGCGTCTTTGTGTCGAGCGGCTTCTTCTTCGCCTTCATGATGTTGGGCAGCGAAGCGTAGCGCGGCTCGTTAAGGCGCAGGTCAGTGGTGACGATGGCCGGTATGGTAAGCTTGACCGTTTCAAGACCGCCATCAATCTCGCGCTTGACGATGATCGCATCGCCATCAACTTCGACCGTATTGGCAAAGGTGCCTTGCGGACGGCCCATCAGAGCAGCGAGCATCTGGCCGGTCTGGTTGCTATCGTCGCTGATCGACTGCTTGCCGAGCAGGACGAGACCGGGCTGTTCCTCATCGGCAATCGCCTTGAGGATCTTGGCTACGGCCAGCGGCTCGACCTCTTCGTCACTTTCGACAAGGATCGCGCGGTCGGCGCCCATGGCGAGTGCGGTGCGCAGGGTTTCCTGCGCCTTTGCCGGGCCGACCGAGACGGCGATGATCTCTTCGGCTTTGCCCGCTTCCTTGATACGGATCGCTTCTTCGACCGCAATCTCGTCAAACGGGTTCATGCTCATTTTGACATTGGCAAGATCGACGCCGGTGCCGTCGGCTTTGACGCGCGGCTTGACGTTGTAGTCGATCACCCGCTTGACGGGGACGAGGATTTTCATGCGGCTTCCTTCCTGTCGTAACTCATGGCGGCCCACCTAACTAGCGTTTACGTAAACGTCAAGTTCGGCCGACCGCTTCCTATCCATATTCCAAGCGTTGCCTTGCCAAGATCGGGCGGTCTCGTCCATCATCTTTAGTACAAGGGAGAGTGATGATGCAGCGATCCGCTTTGTATGCAGTTCTGGTGATGAGCGTTTACGGGCTTTGTGCACCGGCAATGGCGCTGGAAGAGCGGTCCGAGACTGTGCTTGGCGCGGAAGGATTCGAATCGCCCCCGGCGACGCTCGAACAGATGGACTGGTTGGTCGGCCAGTGGTCAGGCGAGGGAATTGGCGGCGCTCCCGCGATGGAAAGCTGGCTTCCGCCAACCGGGCCGACAATGGTTGGCACGTTCGTTCAGCAAACCGCTGAAGGCGAAATCCAGTTCACCGAGCACCTCTATCTGATGGAAGAGGACGGCACGCTCGTCCTGCGGCTCAAGCACTTCAACGCTGACCTTACGGGCTGGGAAGAAAAGGACGGCATGCTCACCTTCCGCCTGGTCGCGATTGAACAGTGCGCCGCGTATTTCCACGCGCTGACACTGCGCTGCGCTGACCCCGAAGCTCCGGGCAAAGGGCTGGTCGCAGCCGTAAGGATGAGCTCGGGAAGTGAGCTGCTTTTTGAGTTCGCCAAGATGCAGTCGCACTACCCGAGCACGAGCATTTGCACAGACGATCAAACTGTCAATGAATGCGCAGAAGAGCGATTCGAGCAATCAGCGGCACGGAGAGCTGACTACTTGGCAGCGGCGCTGGAACGCTATTCAGAATATCCTGCAATTACCTCAGCCATCAGGCAAAGCGAGATCGACTTTGAAGCCTATGCATCAAGCGAATGCGCTGCCGTTTTGGAGAACTGGTCAGACGGAGGGACTGCAGGAACTGCCCACGTGGTGGGCTGCCAGATTGCACTAAACGACCAGCGATCACATGTGATCTGGGGCAACTGGCTGACATTCATGAATGAGAACGACCAGCCGTTGCGTCCAGAACCACTTCCGACGCGCTAAGCGGCCTTCTTCACCTCGGCGACGATCTTCTTCGCAGCGTCGCCCAAGTCATCGGCAGGAACAATCGCGAGGCCGGAATTGGCAAGGATTTCCTTGCCCGCCTCGACGTTGGTTCCTTCGAGGCGCACGACCAGCGGAACCTGAAGGTTCACGTCCTTCGCTGCCTGCACCACGCCGTTCGCGATGATGTCGCACTTCATGATGCCGCCGAAGATGTTGACCAAGATGCCTTCGACCGCAGGATCCTTGAGGATGATCTTGAACGCTGCGGTCACCTTTTCAGTGGTCGCGCCGCCGCCTACGTCGAGGAAGTTGGCCGGGAACGCACCGTTCAGCTTGATGATGTCCATCGTCGCCATGGCAAGGCCCGCGCCATTGACCATGCAGCCAATATTGCCGTCGAGCTTGATGTAAGCGAGGTCGTATTCGGATGCTTCGACTTCCGCCGGGTCTTCCTCGGTCTCGTCGCGCATGGCTTCAATCGCGGGGTGGCGATAGAGCGCGTTGGAATCAAAGCTCATCTTGGTGTCGAGCACCAGCAGGTCGGCATTTCCGTCTGCATCAGGCTTGGTTTCGACCAGCGGATTGATTTCGAGCATGTCGCAATCGCTTGCGGTAAAGGCGCCATAAAGCTGCTTGGCGAGTTTCTGGCACTTCTTGTTGAGGTCACCCGACAGGCCCAGCGCGAAAGCAACCGCGCGGCCGTGATGCGGCATGAAGCCCTGCGCGGGATCAATCGTGATCGTGGTGATCTTTTCGGGCGTCTCATGCGCTACGTCCTCGATATCCATCCCGCCTTCGGTCGATGCGACCATGGCGACGCGTCCCGTTGCGCGGTCAACCAGCATGGCGAGGTAATACTCGCTCTCGATATCGACGCCGTCCGTGACATAGAGGCGATTGACCTGCTTGCCTTCCGCGCCGGTCTGGATCGTCACCAGCGTGTTGCCGAGCATATCCTTGGCGTGGCTTTCCACTTCGTCGAGCGAGAATGCGAGGCGAACACCGCCTTTGGCGTCCTCGGGCAGTTCCTTGAACTTGCCCTTACCGCGACCGCCTGCATGGATCTGCGCTTTCACAACATAGAGCGGCCCGGGAAGCTTCTTTGCTCCGGCAACCGCTTCCTCAACGGTCAGCGCGGCGTGACCGGCGGGGATAGCGATCCCGTGTTCTTTGAGCAGTTCCTTGGCCTGATATTCGTGGACGTTCATGTCAGCGTGATCCCTTGTGCGTGCAATCTAGGGGGAGAAGTGTTCGCAGCGGGCCTAAGCACGGATCGGCGCACTTGAAAAGTGTCGAAACTCGCTACAGGGGGATGCATCGCAGGATTGCACAAAAATGATAGATCAGGACCGCTTTCAAGAGATCGTTCGCGAAGCCGGACGAATTGCCCATGCGCGTTGGCCGGGTGATGGCCACGCGCTGGAAAGCTGGGACAAGACGCCCGGCAACCCCGTTAGCGAGGCTGATCTTGCTGTCGACGTGTTCTTGAAGCGCGAGCTGGGCCGCTTGCTGCCCGCCGCCGCATGGCTTTCCGAAGAAACCGCCGATGACAAGGAGCGCACCAAGAGCGACCTGATCTGGCTGGTCGACCCTATCGACGGAACGCGCGACTTTGTGCGCGGGCGCAAAGGCTGGGCGGTTTCGGTCGCACTCATCAGCGGCGGGCGACCCTTGATCGGCATGCTTTCAGCGCCAGCGCGCGACGAAGAGTGGTTCTCGGTTGCGGGAAAAGGCTCGACGCTCAATGACCGCAAGCTGGCCGCCAGTTCGCGCCAAGAATTTTCAGGAGCGAGGGTGCCGGTTGACCAGCTGCCCGACGCTGATTCGGACCTCGTCGTGGTAGAAAAACCCAACTCGATCGCGCTGCGAATCGCGATGGTGGCCGATAATCGAGCAGACCTTGTTGCGACTCTGCGTTGGGGCTTTGAATGGGATATCGCCGCCGCCACGCTGATAGCGCGCGAGGCTGGCGCAGAAGTCTCCGACGCCTTCGGCAATCCGCTCGCTTACAACAAGCACGATCCGCGCGATTTCGGCGTGCTGGTGACCTCTCCGCAAATTCACGGCGCCGCGGTGGCCCGGCTGGCAGAGCGGGCGGAGCGGCTCAAGCTCAACAAATGAAAAGGGCGGCCCGCAAGGGACCGCCCTCTCCATTTCAGGTCTCAAATTCCCGTTATTGAGCGCGCGCAGCGTTTACGTCGTCCTGACTGATCGGAATAATCTTGATTTCGACCCGGCGGTTCAGCGGCTCGTCCACACCGTCGGCGGTCTTGACCCGCAGGTAGTCATAGCTTTCGCCATAGCCACGCGTTTCGAGACGCGCCCGCGCTACACCGCGCGCCGCGAGATAGTCAGCAACGGACCGCGCCCGCTGCTCTGACAGACGCTGATTGAGAGCGTCCGAGCCGGTTGTATCGGTAAAGCCGTAGACGTCGATCAGGCTGTTGGGATAGCGGATCAGGCTGTCGGCAACAGAATTGAGCGATTCGTAGAAGCCGGGATTGATGTCGGCTGATCCGCGCGCAAATGTCACTCCGTCAGGCAGGCGCACAAGGATCGCGTCCTGATCGCCCACTTCCTCGACATCAACGCCAGTTCCCTCGAGCTCTTCGTCAAGCTCGCGGATCTGGTCATCAAATTGCTTGCCGACGACTGCGCCAGCTGAACCGCCGATCCCTGCGCCGATAATGCGTGCGGTGTTACCGCCGATCGCGCCGCCGAGCAGATAGCCAAGCGTACCGCCAAGTCCCGCACCGATTGCCGTGCGCGATACCTTGCGTTCGCCGGTATTGGGGTCGGTGACGCAGGCGCTGGTGCCAAGCATGGCGAGAGCAGCGGTACCCGAGAGAAGAATGCGTGATGTTTTCATTATTGTTTCCTCCGATTGGAATTTTTTCACATCTTACCAAGCGACAAAATCGGCTTGGGTTCCGAACCCCCCTGAACCATGGCCATTTGCGGCGCGATGAATGATCGGTAACTTTGTGTAACGTAGCAGAGCCGCGTAGCAAAACCCAAAGCACGATAGCTGGCAAGCGGCGCCAATTGTGCTAGCGCGTTGGGCGTGACACCTTTTCCCTGGCCCGACCTTTTTATCATAGCCTGCCTGATCGTGCTCAATGGCGTCTTCGCCATGTCCGAGCTTGCGATTGTTTCGGCCAAGACCAGTTCGCTCAAGGCGCACCGCGAAAGCGGTTCCAAGGCAGCGAAGATCGCACTGCGGCTTGCGGCGGAGCCCGGCAAATTTCTCTCTACGGTCCAGATCGGGATCACTCTGATCGGCATCATTGCCGGCGCCTATTCGGGAGCTAGCCTTGGTGGGCCGGTTGGTGAACGTTTGGTCTTGTTGGGAGTGCCAATCGAGGTTGCAGATGAGGCGGGTTTTGCCGTGGTTATCGCGCTCACCACGTATTTCAGCCTGGTTATTGGCGAACTTGTGCCCAAGCAGCTTGCTTTGCGAACAGCGGTGCCGATCTCGCTGGTGATGGCTCGTCCGATGGACGTGCTGGCGCGCGTTGCTGCGCCGCTCGTCTGGGTACTCGACAAATCTTCCGCACTTATCATTGCACTGTTCGGCATCCGTCAGAAGGGTCAGGCCTCGCTTACCGCGCAGGAATTACAGATGATCTTCGCCGATGCGACCCGGTCGGGTGTGATCGAGCATGACCAGCATCAGATCCTGACCGGCGTTGTCCGTCTGGCAGAGCGGCCGGTGCGCGAGATGATGACCCCGCGCACCGAACTCGATTGGATCGACGCCGATGCAGACGAGGCGCAGATCAAAGCCGCGATCGAGGGCAGTCCCCACTCGCTTTTGCCGGTGGCCGAAGGTTCTCCCGATGCAATTCTCGGCATCGTCAAAGTGCGCGAAGTGCTTGCTGCATTGGTCGCGGGCGAGGCGGTTTCGATCCGCGCGATGATGCGCAAGGCCGAGGTCGTACCAGACCAGCTTGACGCAATGGACGCTCTGCGCGTGCTGCAATCGGCCGATATCGCGATGGCGGTGGTGCATGACGAATATGGCCACTTCGAAGGGGTCGTCACTCCGGTCGACTTGCTCACGGCCATCGCGGGCAATTTCGCCAGCGATCAGGATCAGGGCGATTCGCCTCAGATTATCGATTGCAGCGACGGAAGCCTGCTGGTGTCAGGCGCGCTCTCGGCAGACGGTCTCGCGGACAGGCTGGGCCTCGAATATGGCGAGGACCGCGAATTCGGCACAGCGGCGGGTTATGCGCTGTCAGTCATGAAAAAGCTCCCGCTCGAAGGCGAGAGCTTCACCGATCAAGGCTGGGAATTCATGATCGCGGACATGGACAATCGCCGGATCGACAAGATTCTCGTCCGAAAGCTCGAAGAAGAGCCAGCCGAAGACTAGCCCCCGTCTGGCGTTGCATACGGTCGCGTAGCGACCACAAGCGCGACTGCGCGTCCGCAGGTGCCCGTAGCGCAGCGGAGGAACAGCGCCGAGGAGTGCGCCCGGAGGGGCGCACACAAATCAAGAAGGAATCAACGTCTGCGCGTTTGGTCCGTCACCCTCAGGCGCGGCGATGATGTCGCGCGTTACGCGACCCTTGGCGACAGTGTTGGTGCCCGGATCGCCGATTTGCGAGCGAATGCCCGGAGCCGCGCTGCCTGCACGATCAAGCGCGCTGGTTTCAATCTCGCTGCGCGGGGCCGGACCGCCAAACAGAGCTTCCAGCGCCTGCTCAGACGCGGTGCCTTCTGCCGGACGCGGCGCACCTGGTGCGGGCGGGGTCAGCGTGAAGTCGGGCGGAACCACCAGCGGAGCCTGACGTTGCACCGCAAACTCATCCGGACGGTCGCGGTTGAAGATACCGCTACCACCGCAAGCGGCTAGCATGGCACAGCCGGAGGCGAGCAGGATGACGGATTTGAGGTTACGCATATTCAATTCTCCGCAGGGACGGCGCTATCGTCATTCTGGCCATCCGTGTCTGTGTCATCGCCCTTGTCGCGCACGAAGAAGCTACGCGCAAGGATGATGACGACACCGATGGTGATAGCAGCATCGGCAATGTTGAAAACGAGGAAGGGACGGAAAGTCCCGATATGGAAATCGGCATAGTCGATGACGTAGCCAAATGAGTAGCGGTCGACGATATTGCCAAGCGCGCCGCCGAGTATCATCGATAGGCCGAGGATATCTCCCAGCAACTTCTCACGCATCATCCAGATCAGGACGACAAGAGCAATCAACGCAGTGAGGCCCACCAGCAGCCAGCGCATCTCCATATTGGTCGCTTGCAGCATGCCGAGTGATATGCCGCGATTCTCGACATAGGAGAGGTCGAAGAAGGGTAGCAGTTCGATATTGCGCACAGCTCGCAAATTGAGCGGGCCGACAATATAGGACTTCACCCACTGATCGATGGCGAACAGAAAAGCGGCAAAGCCAAGTCCGATCAGGCGGTTACGGGTGAAAAGATCGCTCATGCTGCATCTATCTCGCTGACAACGCTGTCGCAGCGCCCGCACAGTTCGCCGTCTTCGGCCACGTCGGGAAGCAGGCGCCAGCAGCGGCCGCATTTGGCATCGGAGGACTTGGTGACGGTCACCTCGTCGCCTTGCCCACGCGTCACTGTCCCGGTGATGAACAATTCGGCGAGTTGTTCGTCGGTTACGCCCTCAGGCACTGCGCTTGCAGGCACGGTAACAACCGCTTCGTTGCTGGAGCGGATCACCTTGTCGCGGCGCAGCGGCTCGATCGCTTCGGTGACGCGCTCACGCAGCGCGCGCAAAGCTTCCCACTTGGTGCGGTCGGCAGGCACAGCGGGCACGCTCGGCCATTCGAGCAAGTGGACGCTGCCGACATCTCCGTTTTCGTCAGGCTCATCGTCTTCGGGATAGCGGGTCTTCCACACTTCTTCGGCGGTAAAGACCAGCACCGGCGCGGCGTAGCGGACCAGCGCGTGGAACAGCAGGTCGAGCACGGTGCGATAGGCGTTGCGGGCGGTGCTATCCGCCCCGTCGCAATAGAGCACGTCCTTGCGGATATCGAAGAAGAACGCAGAGAGATCCTCGTTGCAGAAATCGACCAGCAGGCGCGTGTAGGTGTTGAAGTCGTAATCGTTCACCGCCTGCCGCAGCTTGCCATCCAGCTCGCTCAGCAGTGAGAGGACATAGAGTTCAAGCTCAGGAATCTTACCGCCATCGCTCATATCGCCGATAAACCCGTCGAGCGCGCCGAGCAGATAGCGGAACGTGTTGCGCAGGCGGCGATACTGGTCGCCCACACCCTTGATGATTTCATCGCCGATCCGGTGGTCTTCGGTGAAGTCCACGCTAAGCGCCCACAGGCGGATGATATCCGCGCCGGTCTGCTCCATCATCTTGACCGGATCGGTGGTGTTGCCGAGCGATTTGGACTGTTTGCGCCCCTTGGCATCCATGGTGAAGCCGTGGGTCAGCACTTCGTCATAGGGCGCGCGCCCGCGCGTGGCGGAGCTTTGCAGCAGCGAGGACTGGAACCAGCCGCGATGCTGGTCGCTGCCTTCGAGATAGAGGTTGGCGGGCCATTGCAGGTCCGGCCAGCGTCCGCTTTCAAGGACGAAGGAGTGGGTGCAGCCGCTATCGAACCAGACGTCGAGAATGTCGGTGACCATCTCGTAGTCGTCGGGGTTGTGATCGGGGCCGAGGAATTCCGCTTTGCGCGCCTCTTCCCATGCATCGACGCCTTCGGCCATGACTGCCTCGACGATGCGGGCGTTTACGGCGGCGTCTTGGAGATAGGTGCCGTCGGGGCGGACGAAGAGCGTGATCGGCACACCCCATGCCCGCTGGCGGCTGAGCACCCAGTCGGGGCGCCCTTCGACCATTGATCCGATGCGGTTGCGGCCCTTCTCTGGGACAAAGCGCACGCGCTCGATCTCGGACATGGCGCGGCTGCGGAGTGATCCGCCACCGTCTAGCTCGGTGTCCATCGGTACGAACCATTGCGGAGTGCAGCGATAGATGACCTTGGCTTTGGAGCGCCATGAGTGCGGGTAGGAATGCTCGTAATCGGCGGAGGCCGAGAGCAAAGCGCCCGCTTTGCGCAGGTCTGAACAGATCGGCCCGTCGGGCGCGTTGAAGGGCTTGTTGATGACCGAGCGACGGCGTTGTTTGCCGTCTTCACCCATGTCGTCGGCACCGAGCCACAGCCAGTCATCGCGGTAACGCCCGTCATCCATCACCGCGAAGACGGGATTGATACCTGCCGATTTGCACAGGTCGAAATCGTCCTCGCCATGATCGGGCGACATATGGACGAGGCCGGTGCCGCTCTCGGTGGTGACGAAATCACCTTCGAGGAAGGGGCGCGGAGTCGCGTAGAATCCGCCGAGATGGTGCATCGGGTGGCGGGCTTTGGTGCCGGCTAGGTCGGAGCCTTTGACTGTCTCGACAATGCGTTCGAATGGAGCTGAGCGACCTTGGCCCATTTGCTCACCAGTGATTCGAAACTCAGCCTTGTCAGCGCCGAGGTCACTTACGTCGACTCTAGCAGCCAGTGCATTCAGGCGCGTCAGGAACGCTGACACAAGGTCTTTGGCGATCACGACCCGTTTGCAGTCGAACGGAAGCTCGGCGTCGTGCAGGCGGTTCGAAGCTTCTTTCACCATTCCGGCGATCTCGCCGCCATTCTTGCCTTCTTGCCCGCCGCAAATGTCAGCGATCAAAGTGAAGTGCGCATATTCAACATCCGCCCCATAGGCCAAAGCCTGATTGACCGGGATCGTCCAAGGGGTCGTCGTCCAGATCACCGCATGCGCGCCGACCAATTCAGGAACCGCGCTCTCGGTGATCTCAAACGCCACGTCGATCTGCGGCGAGTCCGTCAGGTCTTCATATTCAACCTCGGCCTCGGCCAAAGCGGTTTCCTCGACCGGCGACCACATGATCGGCTTCGATCCGCGATAGAGATTGCCCGCTTCCACGAACTTCATCAGTTCCGCGACAATCGTGCCCTCGGCCTGAAAATCCATCGTGAGATAGGGATTGTCCCAGTCGCCCAAAATGCCCAGCCGCTTGAGCTGCTCGCGCTGGGTGTCGACCCAGTGCTGCGCATAGGCGCGGCATTCGGCGCGGAATTCCTTGGCCGGAACCTCGTTCTTGTCGAGCTTCTTCTTGCGGTATTTCTCCTCGACCTTCCATTCGATCGGAAGGCCGTGGCAGTCCCAGCCGGGCACATAAGGCGCGTCTTTGCCGAGCAGGTTTTGGGTGCGGCACACCATGTCTTTCAAGATATGGTTGAGCGCATGGCCGATATGCATGTCGCCATTGGCGTAGGGCGGGCCATCGTGGAGGATGAACTTCTCACGCCCGGCGCGCGCCTCGCGCAATTTGCGATACAGATCAATCTCGCGCCAGCGCGCCTCAATGCCCGGTTCCTTCGCGGGAAGGCCGGCTTTCATGGGAAAATCGGTCTTGGGCAGGAAGACCGTGTCTCTGTAGTCGCGCTTTTCGTCAGACATAAGGCGTGCCCGTTAGGACATCTCGCGCGCGCGGGGAACCCTTATTGATCCTCCCTGCGCCTTTCGAGTGCCGCTTGGCCTGCATCGATCTCCGCCTGATTGCGGTCATCGGCGCTAGAGTGCAATGCCGGCGCTAGGTTGAACGTGTCCTCGACCCAGACATAACCGTTGAAGGAATCGGGAATTTCGGTGAATTGTTCGGGCAGGGTGAGGCCGGTATTCGGCTCGCCTCTTTCATAGGGTCCGGTCACGATAATCTCGCCGCCATAGGCCTCCATTCGCGCGATCAGGCGGTTTGGCCAGCCCCAGAACATCCATTGCGCGTTGAGCGGGATGACCATTGTCTTGCCCCGGCAGCTTTCCGGCAAGTAACCGCTCCAGCCATAGGTGACATAGTCCTGCGAACATTGGCGCGCTTCGGCCGGGCTCCACGCCCAGCTTTCCGGATAGAGTTCGCGGACGCGCGCGGTCACTGTGGGCGCCCCGTAAAAGGCATCTCCTTTCGCCTCCGGATCGCGGCCAGCCCGGGCTAGGATATCTGCAACCAGATTGGCTTCTGCGGGATCATCAGACTTGAAGTTGATCATCAGCTTCGCATGGATCGGCAGCGCGCGTACAACCTCTTCCAGCGTCGGCATCTTGCCGATTCCGGTTCCGCGCAATGGGTAGGTCGCGCCGCCATCAGCGGTGTAGCCATATCCAATATCGAGCGCCTGAAGCTCGGCCAAGGTGGCATCGCGAACCGGGCCAGAGCCGTCCGTGCGGCAATCGAGCGTCCAGTCATGGAACAGCACCACTTCGCCATCGGCAGTGGGCGCTACATCAACCTCGACGTACCACGCGCCCATCTTGTCCGCGCGCAAGATGCCCGCGCGCGTGTTTTCGAGATAGGTGTGAAACGGCTCCTCGATCCGGGTCGCAGTGCAGGTGTGGCGCGTAACGCCCGCGCGGTCGAAATCCTGCGAGATCCCGCGATGCGCGATGATCTTTGGCGCGCCCTTCGGGTCGGCGGCTAACCAACTGGCATTGGTGACCGACAGGATGAGCACGGCCAGCGCAATGCCAAGCCCCAACCACTTTACTATTGTCCTCATGAAAGCAGCCGTTTGGCCTCTTCGCAATCGCGCTCCATCTGCTCCATCAGAGCATCGAGGCTGTCAAACTTCGCCTCGCCGCGCAGGAAGTGGTGGAAGGCGACTTCGATTTCCTGCCCGTAAAGATCGCCGGAGAAGTCGAAGAAATAGGGTTCAAGCAGCTCTTTGGGCGGGGTGAATTGTGGGCGGATGCCGATATTGGCCGCGCCTTTCAACTCCTCGCCGGTCGCCAGCACTTTGCCGGTCACCGCGTAAACGCCGTATTTGGGGCGCAGATAGCTTTCGATCGAGACATTGGCTGTCGGATAACCGAGCTTTCGCCCGTTCTTGTCGCCATGTTCGACAATCCCGCGAATGGCGAAGGGGCGGGTGAGCAGTTCGCTGGCCAGCTGCGGGTCGCCTTCGCGCAGGGCTTCGCGGATGCGGCTGGAGGAGATGACACCGCCACTTTCGACCGCCTCAACCACGCGCGATTTGAGGCCGCAAGCGCCCCCAAAACCGCGGAGCAATTCGACATTGCCCTTCGCGCCCTGGCCGAACGTGAAGTCCGCGCCGGTGACAACGCCATAGGCACCGAAGCGCTCGATCAGGATCTTTTCGATAAAGTCCTGAGCACTCGTACCCGCCAGCTCGCCATCGAAGTGGAACACGAGCATCGCGGTTGCACCGGCGGCAAGGTAAAGCTCCTGCCGCTGTTCGAGTGTGGTGAGGCTAAAAGGTGGAACGTCGGGTTTGAAAAACCGCACCGGATGCGGGTCGAACGTGGCGATGATTGAGGGACGACCCTCGGCATGTGCCCAATTGATCGCTTCGCCAGCGACGGCCTGATGGCCGCGATGGAATCCGTCAAAATTGCCCAGCGCGATTACCGCACCGCGTAATGCCTCAGTGATGTCGTCACGGTGATCGAGCCAGCGCATCAGCCAGGCGCGCCTTCTTCGGCAGGCACAGGCAAGTCGGCGAGCGGGACAAGCCCCTCGCGGATAACGCGGATCGCATTGCCCCCCATGACCGCGCGGATTTCGTCCTCGGTGAAGCCTTCATCCAGCAATGCCTGCGTCACATGGACCAGCCCCGCCGTGTCGAATCGGACGGTGACCGAGCCGTCATAGTCGCTCCCCAACGCGACTTGCTCGACCCCGACGAGATCGCGCACATGTTTCATTGCGCGGGCAATTGCGCGAGGGGAGGTGTCGCACACCGCGCCCTCCCAATAGCCGATGCCGATGATCCCGCCGGTCGCTGCGACCCCGCGAATATGTTCATCAGACAGATTGCGGTTCACAGCGCAGGTGGCCTGAACGCCGCCATGGCTCGACACTACGGGGCGCCGCGCCAAGGCGAGAATCTCGGTCACGCATTGGCGGCTGCAATGGGCGATATCGACGATCATGCCCATTTCCTCCATCTGGCGGATCACGTCGCGCCCGAAATCTGTCAGCCCGCCCTTTGCCTCGCCATGCATCGACCCGGCGAGTTCATTGTCGAAGAAATGGGTAATTCCCGCCATGCGCATACCCGCATCATAGACGCGCTGAAGACTTGCGATGTCGCCTTCGAGGCTATGAAGGCCTTCGGCGCTGAAAATCGCGCCCACTGGCTTGTCTTGCGCCGCGCCGCGAAGTTCGAGCAGCCGCGCCAGATCAGAAGCAGCTTCAACCTTGATCAGCCCAGCCGGTGACTGCGCAACCGCGCGATCCAGCTTTTCGGCGTGATAGAGCGTGCGTTCGAGCAGCGAATTCCATGTTCGCAGCGGTTGCAACTGGCCCACCACCAGCGCGGTAAGCTGGTCGGTGTCGGACGGGTTGGAATCGTAATTCTGGTTCTGCGGCGATTTGGTCACGCTCGAAAAGATCTGCAGCGCCACATTGCCGTCCTGCAGGCGGGGCAAATCCATATGCCCGTAATCGCTGCGATCGAGCATATCGCGATTCCACAAGAGTGTATCGGAATGAAGATCGACAATGGTCAAAGTGGCGTGGAGGTCGCGCGCTTCTTGCGAGATTTCGGGCAGCGGCTTGCCATCGACGACATTGGCGCCGCGCTCGACATAAGCGGGGGCAAAGATGAAGAACGCCGCTGCTGCGATCAAAAGCAGCGCGAGAACTGCGAGCAAAGCCTTACGGATCATTCTTCGCTTCCTTCGCAGCCTTCATCGCGGCGGTGATAGGTGATGAAGGAATAGGCCGGGCGCTCCCCGTCAGCGGGATAATCTTCGCGTGCTGTCACTTCCCAATCGGCGCCAATCGGCTTCATGAATGTGTCGCCTGCGAATTCCTGATGGATCTCGGTCACTTCAATGCGGCTGGCGAGTGGGCGGAAGACATCGTAGATCGCCGCGCCGCCCACCACCATGATCTCGCCGCTCGTGTTTCCGTCACGCGCCATCACGAGCGCCTCGTCGACGGATCGGGCTACTTCGGCACCGTCGCTTTGCCAGCTTTCGCGCCGCGTCAGGACGATGTGCCGCCTGCCGGGGAGCAGGCCGGGCAGGCTTTCAAAGGTCTTGCGGCCCATCACCATCGGCTTGCCAAGGGTCAGCGCTTTGAACCGCTTGAGGTCGGCAGGCAGGTGCCATGGCAGTTTACCCTCATGCCCGATCGCGCCATTGGCGGCGCGCGCATAGATCAGAGTGATTTCGTGCGTCACGGCTTCTCGTGCGAAACCCCGTGCGAAACCCGCGTGACATGGCCCATCTTGCGGCCATCGCGCGCTTCGCGTTTGCCGTAGAGGTGCAAATGCGGCTCGCCCGGTTCGGACAGGATGGTGTGCGCGGTGAGCGCGTCTTCACCGACAATGTTGCGCATATCGATGCTGGCAAAGCGGGTTTCGGTGCCGCCCAGAGGCAGGCCGCAAACCGCCCGGATGTGGTTCTCGAACTGGCTCGTCGCCGCGCCTTCGATGGTCCAATGGCCCGAATTGTGGACGCGCGGCGCCATCTCGTTAAACACCGGTCCGGATTTGGTGGCGAAGAACTCAAGCGTCAGCACACCGATATAGCCCAGCGCATTGGCAGTCTGGCGGGCAATGTCGCGCGCTTTTTCGACCTGCGCTTCGACCAAGGGACCAGCGGGCAGCAGCGACTGGACGAGCATGCCGCCCTCATGCGTGTTGGCGCTCGAATCCCAGAAGTGGACGGTGCCCTCGCGGCCTCGCACAAGGATCACTGAGAACTCGGTCTCAAACTCAACCATGCCTTCATAGATGCACGGACGCCCCGGAAAACGAACCCCTTCGGCCTCATGCGCAGAAGCGATGCGCCATTGACCCTTGCCGTCATAGCCATCGCGCGCGGTCTTCAGAATGCCCGGAGTGCCGACGCGGTCGATTGCGCGAGCGAAATCGTCTTCGCTGTCAACGCGGGCATAGGGGGCGCATCGCGCACCAAGCTCTTCGACGAAGCGTTTTTCGCTGAGCCGGTCCTGCGCCACTTCGAGCGCCCTGGGATCAGGAGCGAGAAGGTCGGCAGGGATCGCCTCAACTGCTGACAGAGGGACGTTTTCAAACTCCCACGTCACCACATCGCACTGGCTGGCAAAGGCAGCGAGCGCGGCCTTATCGCCCCAGCCATTCTCGAAAAAGTCGGTGCAGACATCGGCTGCCACATTGTCCCCGGCAGGCGCGTAGCCGATGCAGCGATAGCCCAGCTGCACCGCTGCCATCGCCAGCATCCGGCCAAGCTGACCGCCGCCGAGAATGCCTATGGTCGAGCCGGGGGTTAGGGGGGCGGTGTCATTCATCAGCCTGCCGGTACCTCTGCCACATCGCCGCTGCGCGCGGCGCGCCAGTCTTGCAGGCGTTCGGAAAGATCCTCGTCACCCAGAGCCAGGATAGCTGCTGCCATGAGCGCAGCATTCTTCGCCCCCGCTTCGCCAATTGCGAGAGTTCCGACAGGAATGCCCGCGGGCATCTGCACGATGGAAAGCAGGCTGTCCCAGCCCGAAAGCGCCTTGGACTGAACTGGAACGCCCAATACGGGAAGGTGAGTCATTGCGGCGATCATGCCGGGCAGATGCGCCGCCCCGCCTGCGCCTGCAATGATCACATCAAAGCCTTCGCCCTCTGCGCCCTTGGCAAAGGCGCTCATCCGGTCAGGCGTGCGGTGGGCAGAGACGATCCGCGCCTCATGCTCGACTTCCAGCTCGTCGAGTATAGCGCTGGCAAGCTTCATGGTTGGCCAGTCAGACTGGCTGCCCATGACGATGGCGACTTTTCCTCCCATTGGTGCCCCTTAACTGTCTCTAAGATAGTACCGTTCGCCCGGCACCATGTTGTCGTCAAAGTCATAGATGATCGGCTGCCCCGTGGGAATCTCCAGCCCCGTTATGTCCTCATCCGAGATTTGCGAGAGGTGTTTTACCAGCGCGCGCAGCGAGTTGCCATGGGCAGAGATGATCACCGTCTCGCCGCTTGCGAGAACCGGCAGGATGTCGCTATGCCAATAGGGGAGCACCCGCTCGATCGTCAGTTTCAGGCTTTCGGTATTGGGAACGTCAATCCCGTCATAGCGCGGATCGGCACCCGGATCATACTCGCTGCCCGCCTCCATCGGCGGCGGCGGCGTGTCAAAGCTGCGACGCCAGATATGGACCTGTTCATCGCCATGCCTGTCGCGCGTTTCCTGCTTGTTGAGGCCGGTGAGACCTCCATAATGCCGCTCGTTCAGGCGCCAATCCTTCGTGACCGGCAACCACAAGCGGTTCATCTCTTCGAGCGCCAGATTGAGCGTCTTGATCGCGCGGGTCTGGAAAGAGGTGAAGCAGGTTGTCGGCAAAACGCCCTTTTCGAGCATCAAAGCGCCCGCAGCCTTCGCCTCTTCCACGCCTTTTTCGGTGAGATCGACGTCCCACCAGCCGGTGAAGCGGTTTTCGAGGTTCCACTGGCTCTGGCCGTGGCGGACGAGGATCAGTTTAGGCATTTTTTCTCCGTGGTGGGAGCGGGCGGTCCGGGACGCCGAACTAAGAGCGCTGCGGGTTAGCTTGGCTCGCCCGATTTGGGAAGCGCTTGAGACCCCGATTCGCGCATTTCGCGGGTCTGCGCCTTCCTGCGCCGCAGGTTTTCGCGCAGTTTCGCCGCCATTCGCTCTTCGCGCGACATTTTGTTGCCGGTTCCTTCACTCATATGAAACGCCTTGCCGATATCTGCGCCAGCCTTCAAGCATCGCTTGACATTAGCGCCGCTCGCAACGATAGGCGCGCGTCTTGAACGGATGCCGCGGTAGCTCAGTGGTAGAGCGCACCCTTGGTAAGGGTGAGGCCGAGAGTTCAATTCTCTCTCGCGGCACCATTTTTGTTGGCCTCAAGCGCCGGCAGTCGCATCCGCTCCTTTGGCTATCCTCGCTCTCACGCCCTTCGGGCGCGTCGCTGCGGGCGCGCAGTCGCGCTTTGACTGCCGTGACCAAGTGCCGTGACCAAGCCAGTATGGCCGGGAATAGTTCGAGCCGCGGCTAGCGGCTCGCCGCACGTCTAGCGAGGACGAAGGCGCGGAGGCGCCTTCGCAAACAAACAACACGGAACCCTGGCCCTGCCTTCGCAGCCTCTACCTCCCCACCACCCACACTTTTGACGAGTGCGCCGAGGCCCGCCTCGCCTTATCCCCTCTCCATCACGCAGAACACGAAATGGAGAGCGCGGCTATGGATCTCGGACTAAAGGGCAAGAAAGTCATTATGAATGGCGGGGCGCACGGCTTGGGCCTGGCATCGCTCAAACTGTTTGCAGCCGAAGGCGCGGATGTCGCCTTTTTCAGCCGCAAGGAAGACAAGATCGAGGCTGCCAAAGCCGCCATCGACGCCGCCGGACCGGGCAAGGTCTTCGCCGAGGTCTTCGACATGAACGATGGCGGCGATGCGTATAAAGCATGGCTTGAGAAAGCTGCTGGCGAGCTGGGCGGATGCGATATCTTCATTCACACTGCCTCGTCGTCCGGCACCGGAGGGACAGGCGACTGGCAGAACGCGCTCGATTTCGACATTATGGGCGCGGTCAACGGGGTCGAGGCACTCACCCCGCATCTCGCCAATTCGGACAGCGGCTCGATTGTCTTCATGAGCTCGACCGCGGCGCTTGAGACCTTCATCGCACCGCAGGCCTTCAACGCACTCAAGGCTGCGCTGATCACCTATGGCTCGCAGCTTTCCCAGGCGCTCGCCCCGCAAGGCATCCGCGTGAACTGCGTGTCGCCCGGCGCGATCTACTATCCCGGCGGCAACTGGGAAGTGATCGAAGGTGCAATGCCCGAACTGTTCCAGGGCACGCTCGCCAAGATGCCGATGGGCCGCTTTGGCAATGACACCGAAGTCGCCAATGCGATCGTCTTCGTCGCCAGTCCGGCGGTTCCGTATATGACCGGATCGAATGTCGTGATCGACGGCGGATTCACGCAGCGCGTGCAGTTCTAAGCTTACCCCCCTCAAGAGGAAGACCCGACCCTATGGCCGAGATAGACCGCGACAAGCTGCTTGATATTTACACCCGCACGATGAAGGTGAACCGTACCGATGAGAAGTTCCGAGAGCTTCTCATGCAGGGCAAGGTTGCCGTCATGTATTACTGCGTGCGCGGGCAGGAGCTTGTCTCTGCCGCCGCGATGGCGGCGCTCGAAGATGACGATTACGTCGTGTGCACCTATCGCGGGCAGGGCGAGCAGACCGCCAAGGGCATCCCGATCGAGAAATGGTGGGGCGAATGCCTCGGCAAGGCGACCGGCACTTGCAAGGGCAAGGGCGGGACGATGCACATCACCGATCCCGAAACGGGGATCATGGTGACAACCGGCGTGGTTGGCAGCGGCCTGCCGATCGCCAACGGCCTTGCCATGGCAAGCCAGAACAACGGCGATGGGCGCGTGACGCTGGTGAGCTTCGGCGACGGCGCCGCCAATATTGGCGGCTTTCACGAAGCGATGAACATGGCCCAGCTTTACAAGCTGCCCGTGGTCTTCCTGTGCCAGAACAACCGCTACGGCGAACACACCGCCTATGCCGACCACACTGACAGCCCCGATATCTCGTCCCGCGCGGCGGGTTACGGGATGAAGGGCGTCAAGGTCGATGGCAACGATGTGAACGCGGTCTATCCGGCGATGGAAGAAGCGGTTGAACACGCACGCAGCGGCAAGGGACCGGTTCTGGTTGAGGCCATGTGCTACCGCATGATGGGCCACTTCTTCGGCTCCGACTTCTCTTACATGCCGCCAGAGCATCTTGCCGAAATGGCTGCCGAGGATCCTCTGCCCAAACTGCGCCAGGTGATGCTGGACCGCCAGTTCACCGAAGAGGAGCTCGACAAGATCGTGGCGGATATCGACGCCGAGATCGAAGGGGCTGTCCAGCACGCGCTCGATGCGCCGCTGCCGGATACGGACGAGATCTACAAAGACGTGCTTGAGGAGACTGCGTAATGGCCGAGATCACCATGACCCAGGCCCTCAACCTCGCGATTGACGAGGCGATGGCCGAAGATGACGGCGTGTTCTGCCTCGGCGAGGATGTCGCGGCGAAACAGGGCGGGGGCGTCTTCAAGATCACTTCCGGCTTGACCGAGAAGTATGGCGAGAACCGCATCCGTGCGACGCCAATCTCCGAGACCGCGATCATCGGCGCTGCTGTGGGTGCGGCGCTTGCGGGCCAGCGTCCGATTGCCGAGATCATGCTGATGAACTTCGTCGGCGTGTGCATGGACCAGATTGTCAACCACGCGGCCAAACTGCGCTTTATGAGCGGCGGCCAGACGCCGTGCCCGCTGGTGATCCGCACCACGACCGGCGTGGGTGTCGGCTTCGGCGGACAGCACTCCGACATGCTGGAGGCGTGGTTTGCCCACGTCGCCGGCATCCATGTCGTCACCCCGTCGAACGCCGCCGATGCGCGCGGGCTGATGCGCTCTGCCATCGACGCGAATGACCCGGTGATCTTCATCGAGAACATCCTTTGCTACGGCCTTACCAGCGAAGACCCCGGCCCCGGTTACCGCGTCCCGCTGGGCAAGGCTGCTGTGGCGAGGGAAGGCAATGACATCTCGCTCATCACCTATGGCCGCACCGTGCTCGACGCGCTCGAAGTCGCGGGCGAGCTGGAGAAGGAAGGGATCAGCGTCGAGGTCGTCGATCTCAGAACCATCGCGCCTTACGATGAGGCCACCGTGCTCGCATCGGTCAACAAGACCGGACGCGCGCTCACGCTTCACGAAGCGGTTCGTCCCTTTGGCACGGGCGCAGAGATCGCTGCCAACATTCAGGAGAAGTGCTGGGACAATCTCAAAGGCCCAGTGCGCCGGATCGGCGGGACCTTCTCCGCCGTGCCCTTCGCCACCCATCTGGAGCAGGCATGGATTCCGACCAAGGATGAGATCGTCGGCCAGATCAAGGCAGCTGTGGGGAAGGCGTAAATGGCAGAGGAAATCCGCATCCCCAAGCTCGGCATGAGCGCCACCGAAGTCACCCTTGCCGAGTGGATGTTCGGCGATGGCGAGGCCGTGACCAAGGGCGACATCATCTACACCGCCGAAACCGACAAGACGACGGTCGAGATCGAGGCGCAGGCCTCGGGCACGATCCGTCCGACCGGTGAAGAGGGCGTCAAATACAAGGTCGGCGAAGTCATCGGCACGATTGAGTGAGGGTGGGCAAGTGAGCACACCGCGCGACATCCAGGCTGCTGTCTATGCCGCCGCCGGAGCGCGCGACTGGGACAAGGTGGAAAGCCTGCTCCACGACGACTTCGTGCTCTACGAGGCCGCCTCGCTCCCCTTCGCAGGTGAGTGGCGCGGCAAAGACGCGCTGCAACGCTGCGCGGCGGCGATGTATGGCACCTGGGCCGAGGCCAAGGTCGACATTCACGACATCACCGGCGGAGACACCCACGCCGTCACCGTGCTGACGCTGACCATGACGCCTAAGGATGGCAGCGAGGCCTTCAGCCAGACGGTGTGCGAGATGGGCGAGTTCGAAGACGGGAAGATGAAGTCGCTCAAGATCCACTATTTCGACGCCGCCCAAGTTGCCGAGAGGGCCTGAAACACCGCGCGACATGGACCGCGCAAGTGCGGTTTTTGCAAAACTTCTCTCTTGGCCCAAAGCCCTGAATTCAAAGGATATAGAGCGAGTTTCAAGTGACGGAAGTGTAACCTTAGCCATCTCGGGCCTGCACCGCGCCCGCCGATCCGCGTCACCCGTGCCGGGACGATCTGCACCACGATTTCAAAGAGCCGCCGCAGAATATGGCAGGCTCTCACCATGTAGGAAAATCCAAAGGGAAGGCAGCCAGTCAAATGAGTATCGAGAAAGTCTGCGTGCTGGGCGCGCCCGCCGATCAGGGGCAGCCGCTGGTGGCCGAATTGCTCGGCGCAGGATTTGAAGTCACCGCCGGCGTCCGGCGCGAGAATGCGATGGCGGACACGCCTTTCCCCGACCTGCCAACTGTCCATGCCGACATCAATGACGCCGAGACAATGGCGAGCGCCTTTGCCGGACAGGACGCCGCCGCCTTCCACCTGCCCTTCGAGTTCGACCGCGCAAGGGCCGCGCATTTCGGCCAGCAAATCGCCGAAGGGGCAAAGCGCGCAGGGCTGAAAAAGATCGTTTTCAACACCGCCTGCTATGTCGCGCCGCACGATCTTGATCTGTCGGCCCATGATGGCAGGCGCGATATCGAGCGCGCACTGGAAGAGACGGGCATCCCCTGCGTCTTCATCGAGCCGACCGTTTTCATGGACAACCAATACCGGATGTGGACCCGCCCGCTGATCATGCGCGACGGCATCTTCGCCTATCCGGCGGGTCCGACGCTCAAGATCAATTGGGTGTGTCTGGAGGATGTTGCGCAGGCGATGCGCCGCGCGCTCCAGACAGACGCCGCCGACGGGCAGCACGTTGCGCTAGGCGGTCCGCAAGCGCTGACCGGTGATGAAGTCGCAGCCAATCTCACCGAAGCGATCGGCAGACCGGTGCGGTTTCAAAGCCTGCTGCCCGAAGAATTCGCCGCGCGGATGAGCGAGCTCGTCACCGGATCGCGCGAGGTTCAGCCGCTGTCGATCTATGACGGGATGGCGAAGTTCTACGCCTTCTACAACGCGCCCGAAGTCTCCCCGCTGGTGGTCGATCCGCAGCACGCGAAGGACCTGCTCGGCATGGAACACACCTCGCATCTCGACTGGGCGAGAGGCAAGGACTGGATGGAGGGGCTGGGTTAGGGCTGGCTGTCCTCAGCAGGCTTGCGATTTGCCCAGATCAGAACCAACGTCGCCATAACCGATCCGGCCCAGACGAAGATCTTCGGATTGACCGTCCAGAAGTTCACGAACAGCGCGCCGTGGCTCAGGACATAGACCCAGATCAGGATCAGGCCCCAGTGCTTCCGCCAGATTTGTCCGATTGCGCCCAGGCTGATCGTCAGCCCCATAAACAGGATGTAGCCGAAATAGGCGGTTGGTGAGAAGCCGACGAGATTGACCTTGGCTTCGGCGAAGAAGCGGCGTGTATCGGCCAGTGCCTCGACCGCTTCACCATCGGCGATCCACCACCCCTCGGCCTGCCCAATCATCAGGATGCCTGCCCCGATGCGGATCAAGCCCGAGACGAGGAAGACAAGGCAAATTGCGATTGCGAGCGCGCGTTTCATGCTGTGTTAGTATAATAACACAGCAAATCAGTCAATCGTCAGAGCGTCTGCCCGTCATCCATCACAAAATCGCTGCCGGTGATGAACTCCGCGGCGTCCGAGCACAGCAGCAGCACCGCGCCGTCGAGCCCCTCTTCGCCCATCAGGCGGCGTTTGGGGAAGCTCTTCATCTGCCGCTTGCCGGCATCGGTGTCGAACCATTCATCGTTGATCGCGGTGCGGATATAGCCGGGCGAGATTGTGTTCACGCAAATGCCGTAGCGCGCCCATTCGCGGGCCATGCTGCGCGCGGCCTGCACTACGCCTGCCTTGCTCGCCGAATAGGCGACGAGTCCGGGGGAGGGCTCGAAAGCGGTGATCGAGGCAATCATTACGATCCTGCCATTGGGCACCTTGCCCGCGATCATGCGCCTTGCGCCTTCGCGCGCGGTCAGGATCGCGCCTTTGAGGTTCACATTGAGCGTGTGCTCGATCTCGTCCTCACTCATGCTCGCCATCATGCCCGCACCATCGACGCCGGCATTGGCGATGACAGTATCGACCGGACCGAAGGCTTCTTCGGCAGCGTCAAAGCCCGCGATCACATCAGCCTCGCGCGCGACATCCATGGTGACGGCAGCGGCGCTCGCGCCGATCTCGGACGCCAGCGCGTCGAGCCGTTCCTTGCGCCGCGCGCCCAGCGCAACATTCGCGCCATTGGCGGCGAGGATGCGGCCAAAACGCGAACCGAGGCCCGAAGACGCGCCGGTGATGAGCGCATTGCGCCCCGATAGATCGACTGTGATGGTCATGCGGATTGCTTACGCCGTCTTGGGCAGCTCGCCATCGAAATATTTGCGCATGGTCTGCTGGAAATGGCGCACGCGGCTGTCCTGATAGGTGCCTAGTTCCATCAACCCGTCGCGCATCGCCTTCATACCTGTTTGCACATGCGGAAGATTGGCCATGTCCTGATCGAACACATTGGCGAGAGCAGGACCCATGACGTCAGCCGCCCAGGCAAATGGCTCGCCATCGGGAACATCGACCGGATCAACCGCGCGAGGGCGCTTTTCGCCTTTGGGTGTCGGGAAGAGCAGGCGGATTTCCATCACGCTTTCATCGACCGTCTCGCCGGGGAACCAGCGATAGACCAAAGTCGGCAGATAGCCGATCCACGGAGCGAAATTGGGGAAGATATTGTAGGTGAAATTGTCGAGGATCTCGCTGTCCGAGGCCTCGGAATAATCATAGCCATATTGCTCGGTGAAGCCCTGACGCCCCGCTTCGGCGAGGATCTTGCGCGCACCCAGCGGATCGGCGGGATCGTAATCATCGCTGGTCGTCTCGCCTGCGGCAAAGCGGCGGTTTGTGTCCGCATCCGCGCCGCCGGAAAACTCGTTCATCTTCTCCAGCACATAGTTGGAATCCTTGCCCTTCATATGCGGGGAAAGGACACCCGAAGGCGTAATCGCGCGGTTGAAGTGATCGCCGATCAGATCATACCGCGAATTCGCATCGCCGAGGAATGGCAGAAGCTGCGGGTGGGTGGTGATCGAGTGCCAGGCTTCCATGAACGCCTCGGCAGTCGCCTTCCAGTTCACCGGGAATTTCTTGCGGATCCACATGCCGGTATAGCGGTTCTCGAAATCATAGGCCTCGTAATGCTCCGCCGCCGGACCCAGCCACGTCTTGAAGTCGGGCAGATCGTGGTTCTCGGTGATCATCACAAAGCCCTGCCACAGCTCAACGCGGGCTTCGGGCAGGGCCATGTCCTTGCCTTCGAGATGTTTGAAATCCCATTGCGAGGGGATCTCCTTCAGGCTGCCATCATTGCGCCAGGTGAAGCCGTGGAACGGGCAGCGCAGCTGAACCGAGGGGCCGCATTCGGTGCGCAGCTTGCGCCCGCGATGGAGGCAAGCATTGTAGAAGGCGCGCACGCCGCCATCCTTCTGGCGGATCAGCAGAAAACTCTTGTCGTTGATCTCATAGACGACCGTGTCGCCGGGATCGGGCATTTCGTCTTCGCGCGCGGCGAACTGCCAGACATTGGGCCACATCTTCTCGCGTTCGAGCTTCGCCCAGTCCTCCGAGATATAGGCATCAACCGTCAGCGGGTCGTTGCCCATGTCGCGGGTGCTCTCCTCGAACAGATAGTCGGGCGGCGTGCGCGTGTCGCCATTGAGCATGTCGGTATAGGTGATGCCGGGGCAGCGATCGTCTCTGCTAACGTCCTTGATCTCGTTCATCGTGGCCTCTCGTGGATCCCAATTCACTCGCACTTTGTGCAGTTTGCGTGGGGGAGAATATCACACAGGTTTGCCGTCAGGTCACACTAGCGGATTGGAGAGGGTGAAATGGCAGGTAGTAAAGGGATCGCGCAGCTGGGTGAGCTGATGCAGCTGGCCTTTGTGCCGGATGATTTCGACGCCGCGGTGACGCACTGGACGCAGGTGATGGGCGTCGGCCCGTTCTTCCTGATGGAGAGCATTCACCTCGACGGCATGAAATATCGCGGTGAGCCCACCGATGCCGTATTCGACCTCGCGCTGGCCTATTGGGGCGACATCCAGATCGAACTGATCCGCCCGCGTGATGACCACCCCTCGATCTATCGCGGCGAATATGCCGATGTGGGGGGAGGCCTGCACCACGTCTGCATCCTCGTCGACGACATCGAGGAGGCTTACCGCGTCTGCGGCGAGCAGGGGGCTGAAGTGGTGATCGAGGGATCGCTGGGTAAGACCAAAGTCATTTATGTCGATCCGGGAGAAGGCCCCGGCTCCTTGGTCGAAATTCTCCAGCAAGACCCGGACGGCCCGGACCTGTTTGGGATGATCAAGGCCGCTGGCGAGGGCTGGGACGGGAGTGATCCGCTGAGGAAGTTGGGTTAGGGAGCGGTCGCAACGGTTGCGCCAAGAACCCGCGGGGGTTGCTTGTTTGCGAAGGCGCCTCCGCGCCTTCGTCCTCGCTAGACGTGCGGCAAGCCGCACCCGCTGCGGGCGCCCGGTCGGGCTTGCGGCTGCTACGCAGCCGTGCTCCGCGACACGGTAGCAAGTTTGCTCCGAACCCTGGTCACGGCAGTCAGAGCGCGACTGCGCGACCGCAGGTGCCCGTAGCTCGAACTTGTTTCGAGCGAAGGAACAGCACCGAGGACGATCCCACGGAGGTGGGAGCGAAAATCAGGAATTGGCCCCCAGATACCCAAGCTGACCCGCCTTGAAGATCGTCTGCGCGCGGTTGACGCTGTCGAGTTTCTCGCCTGCGCGGTGGATGTGATAGCGGATCGTGGCGTGGCTGCGGTCAAGGATCATGCTGATTTCCTTGTCGGTCTTGCCAATCGCGGCCCAGCGCAGGCACTCGACCTCGCGCTTTGACAACACGCAGTCGGACGGGATGCGGCGCTTGGTTCGGATCGCTTGCACATAGCCTGCGACAAAACGCCGCACGAGCTGCGAGAAAAGCGAGCTGTAGAGCGCAAATTCCTCCGACAAATCCTCTTTCTCGCGGTCCATCGAGATGAAGCTGTTGGCGCTGATCTGGCCAAAGGGCAGATGCACAGGGATCACAATCGCCGCCTTGCACAGGCTGCGCTTATGAAACTCGGTAAGGTCCAGTTCGTCGAGATAGGAATTGGGCCATTTGAGATTGAAGCCCTCCTGATTGACCCAGAACGGCTCGCTCTCATACCGGCACGCACGCGGCAGCGGCGAATGGAGCGCAAGACGGTGATCTTCCCACCAGCGCGCACCATCATCGAGCCAGCGAAAAATGTCAGCGTTGAGGATCGTCCCCTCGGCATCGATCATCGGTTCCTTGGACGAAATATCGTCGCACACCGCGACCTGCATGCCGCGTTCCTGCGCGATGCGGGCGAGATTGACGGCGGCGTCGTGGATATCCTCGGGACAGGTGATCGTGACCTGTTCGAGCAATTGCTCGAGGCTTTCTTTTCCGTTCGGCGTGCGTAGCTCTACGACTTTGGCGGCCATGGCTTAGGCTCTCCCTTCCCCTGTGCTGTCCCGAGTCGCCAGCCTACATCAATTTGTCCCAATCGCCTCATACTTTACGCAGGGGCAACGGCGCTTGGTGCTGGCTAGGGCTGGTGGGCAAGGAGACCGTGATGGCATGGCAGGGTGAGAATTTTGGCGTGGCGCTCAAGGCGATTGCTGGCGGTGTCGAGCCGGACCGGCCTGCGCTGGTACACGGGGCCCGGATCGTCACCTGGGCCGAACTGGATGCCGAGAGCGATGCGATTGCAGCGGGCTTGCTGAAGCGCGGTTTTCAGCCGGGCGACATTGCCGGCCAGATGCTGCGCAACAATCCCGATTACGTGCTCGCCTATTTCGGCTGCATCAAGGCGGGGCTGGTGCCGGTCAATGTGAATTACCACTACAAAGCGCGCGAATTGCAGGACATTTTCGCGCGTTTCGGTTTGAAGGCGCTCTTCACCGAAAGCGACTTTGCAGCGAGCGGCGCGGCGGCGATGCCCGATGGCGCGCTGACCGTTGATGTGGGCGGTCCGGACTGGGAGGCGCTGCGCCGCCACGACGTGCCCGCCGGATTCGCGCCGCATGACGACCCAGAGGCGCTGTTCCTCACCGCGACCGGCGGCACGACCGGAATGCCAAAAGCGGTGATGTGGCCGATGGTCGAGGCGTGGCAGGCCTTTGGCGTTTCGGTGTGGCAGCGCGGATTTGGCGAGCCGCCCTTCGTTGCCACATCGCTCGCGGCGCAGGTCGAAGAGGCCGCCAAGATCACACCCGTTCATCCGGCCAGCGCTTCGCCCATGCTGCTGCTCAGCCCGCTCATGCACGGGGCGGGGCAGTTCACCGGCATGATCCACCTGCTCAAAGGCGGCACTCTGGCGCTGCTCCCGCATGAAAAGTTCGACGCGGATATTGCGTTGGACGAGATCAAGCGGCTCAGCGCGCGCGGGGTGTTTATCGTCGGTGATGCCTTCGCGCTGCCGCTGGCCGACCGGCTCGATGCGCGCGGTGACGGGGCAGAGGTGCTGGCGAGCCTGCGCAGCGTGACATCGTCGGGCGCGGTCTTCTCCGAACATGTCAAGAAACGCCTGATCGCGCACAACCCCGCGCTGATCGTGGTTGACGCGCTCGGGTCGTCGGAGAGCAGCGGCACCGGTATCGTCATAACCACCGCGCAAGGATCGACCGGCGGCGGCAAGTTCCAACCGCTTCCGGGCCGCGAAACCAAGCTGTTCGACGAGAATTCGCAGGAGATCGTGAAAGGCACGGACGGCGTAGGCATTGTCGCGCGCACCGGGCCGCTGCCGCTGGGCTATCTCGGCGAGGACGAGAAAAACGCGGCGACCTTCCCCGTGATTGACGGCAAGCGCTGGCTGATGACCGGCGACCGCGCGCGCTGGGGAGCGGATGGCGGACTAGAGTTCATCGGCCGCGACAACATGTGCATCAACACCGGCGGCGAGAAGGTCTTCCCCGAAGAGGTCGAAGCGGTGCTGCTCGAACATCCGGGCGTGAAAGACGTACGCGTGGTAAGTCTGCCCGATCCGCGTTTCGGGCGTAAAGTCGTGGCTGTGGTGCGGCCTGAGGGCGCAGTGTCCGAAGAAGCGCTCGACGCTCATGCGCGCGAAGGGCTGGCAGGCTACAAAATCCCGCGCCTCTATGTGCTGACCGATGGCTCGCTAAGGCTCAACAATGGCAAGCCCGACTACAAAACCGCGCAGAGACTGGCGGATGAGGTGGGTGGATAGCCACCTTATTTCAAATCATCTGGCAGGCTGAAGCGTCCGCCGGTTGCCAGTTCTATGCGCCGCGCGATCCGCGCGATGATGCTGAGCGTGAAGGGTTGCGGCTGGCCGACCTTCAGGCCGCACATTTTGAAGCCTGTGACGCGCTTGGTCACCACTTCGATATCGCCCCAGGGCAGGAAGATCGGCTGCGAAAAGGGCTGGAACAGCTTCCAGATGCTCACCCGCAGTCCCGTTTCGCAAGCCTCCAGCGTGACACATCCGCGATAGGACATTCCGGCCCAGGTTGATCCGGGTTTGGCCAGATAGAGCGCCTGAAACCCGAAGCGTTCGATGCGGCGATCTTCGGGTCGATCCGGGAAGAGCTCTTCCAGCCGCGTCCAGCCCATAAAGCGCGGCATCATCCACCCGGCAAAAAGCCAGCAAACTACAAAAAAGACCGGCGAAGCGATCATTACGATCATTACGATCTGCTCGTCACCCATACTGTTTGTGACCCTCCCTCAATCGCCTAGCTGGTAGCCCGGTCCGCCTTGTCCTTCTCGTTCGTACCCTTGATCATGGCGCGCATCTGGTCCCATTCGGCGTCGCCCAGCCCTTCGAGCATGGGGTAGAAGGTGCCGCCATTGGCCTGATAGCCTGCGCCGTCGATCGCGATGGTCTGGCCGTTCACATATTCCGCGCCCGGACCCATCAGGAAGGTGGCGAGATTGGCGAGTTCGTGCATCTCGCCCGCGCGGCCCATTGGATTGAGATTGTTGCCCGAATTGCCTCCCGATCCGCCCGGATGCAGCCGCGCGCTCATCCCCTTGGTCGGGAAGAGGCCCGGCGCAATCGCGTTGAAACGCAGGCCGTAGCGGCCCCATTCGGTCGCAAGGCTCTGCGTCATGGCATTGATCGCGGTTTTGGACATGGCAGATGGCACCACAAAGGCGCTGCCCGACCAGACCCAGGTGGTGAGGATCGAGAGGAAGCTTGCCTTTTTGCCTTCCGCGATCAGCCGCTTGCCCACGTCGAGCGTGACGTAGAACGTTCCGCGCATGACGATATCGGCGATGGCGTTGAACCCGTTGACCGACAGGTCTTCAGTGCGGCTGATGAAGTTTCCGGCGGCGTTGTTGACCACCCCGGTGAGCGCGCCTCCGTCCGCCCAGATCGCGTCGACCATCGCATGGATCGCATCGGCGTCGCGGATATCGCAGGCATGGGCGACGACCTTACCACCGTGTTCACCCATCAGTTCCGCTGCTGTCTCATCCAGCTTGTTCTGACGCCGCCCGCAAATGTAGACGGTCGCGCCCAGCTTAAGGAAACCCTCGGCCATTTCGCGGCCCAATCCGGTGCCTCCGCCGGTGACGAGGATGCGCTGATCATCCATCAGCCCTTCGCGGAACATCAGTTTCGAAACGTCCATGAGTTTAGTCTTTCATGTGAGGGGAGCGCAGGCGGCTCTGGGTCAAAGACCCAGAACAGTCTTTGCGATAATGTTCTTCTGCACCTCGTCCGACCCGCCAAAGATCGTCGCGGCGCGGTTGTTGAGGTAGCGGCCCATCGCGGTCTGGGCCATTTCGCTGCCGACCGGTTCGGGCGCTTCGTTGCCGTAGAGCGGACGTTCGAGCGGCAATTGCAGCGCATCGGTGCCGAGCAGTTCGAGCCGGAGCGTGTCGATCTCCTGCCCGATATTCGACCCCAGCATCTTCACCAGCGAGGTCTGCGGACCGGGCGCGCGGCCCTTTGCCAGTTCGGCGAGAATGCGCAGCTCGGTGAACTCGAGCGCTTCTGCCTCCAGCCGCGCGCGCGCCAGCCGGTCGCGGAAGCGCGGATCATGCGCAATCGCGCCGTTGACACCCGAAGGCTGCGTTTGGGCCAGCTCCTGCAATTTCTCGATGCTCTGGAGCAGGCGCGGGGCAAAGCACGATCCGCCGCGCTCGTTTTCGAGCAGAAATTTGGCAATCGTCCAGCCTGCGCCTTCTTCGCCGATACGGTTCTCAACCGGCGTGCGCGCGTCGCTGAAAAAGACCTGATTGACCTCGTGATCGCCCGACATCGAATGGATCGGGCTGACTTCGATCCCGTCCTGATCCATCGGCAGCAGCAGGAAGGTGATGCCCGCCTGCTTCTTGCCCGAATTGTCGGTGCGCACGAGCGCGAAGATCCAGTTGGCGTGATGCGCGTGGGTGGTCCAGATCTTGGAGCCGTTGACGACATATTCGTCGCCCTCACGCCGCGCGGCGGTTTTGAGCGAGGCAAGATCGGAGCCTGATCCCGGCTCCGAATAACCCTGACACCAGTAATCCTCGGCATTGAGGATGCGCGGGAGGAATCGCTCTTTCTGTTCAGGCGTGCCGAAAGCGCAGATCACCGGGCCGACGAGGCGCAGGCCGAGGATCGAGAGCGCGGGCGCCCCCGCCAGCGCGCATTCCTTTTCAAAGATGAATTTCTGCACCGGCGTCCAGCCTGTGCCGCCATCTTCCTTGGGCCAATGCGGCGCGACCCAGCCGCGCTCATTGAGCGTGCGATGCCATTCGAGGCCGATGTCAGGCTCGACAAACACGCCAGGTGTGCGCCGCGCGCCGTCGCGCAGCCGGTCGGGCAGTTTCTCGGCGAGAAATGTGCGCACCTCTTCGCGAAAGGCGAGGTCTTCGGGTGAGAAGGTCATGTCCATACTTATTCACCCTCTCTCATCGCCCAGCCGATGCTGCGGCGGAGCATGTCGTAATACACATCATAGTTCCACGCGCACATTTCCTTGTGCGGGTAAAAATCCTGCATTCCGGGCAGGTCATAGTGCCCGCGGCAATGGCCCAGCGTGTTGTAGACGATCCGCCCCTTGCCGATGTCTCTTGTGTAAAGGATCGGCACGGCGGTCTTCTCCCACTGGCCCTCGACAAAGCCGGTGGCTTCGCCTTCGAACGTGGTCTGCATCAAAGTGTCGATCTCGGCGGTGGTCTTGGAGAGATAGAGCTCGTCTACGACCTCGAAATCCTCGATCCCGCGCGTGAGTTCGTGGTCCTTGTTGACGACCTCGACTTCGAACTGGCCGATCGGCGGGTGCGCCTTGAACTGGGTGCCGAGCATGTCGAAGACGTCGGGGCGGTTTTCCGGCGCATCGACCAGACCGTCTTCGGTGAAGACGAGGATCGAATTGGTGCCGTGGAGCGCGAGCCATTTGCCGCCCGCCTCGAGCCAGCTGCGCAGCTGTTTGGCCTGTTCCTCACTCGGCATCAGGTCGCAAGTATAGGTTATGAGGAAGCGGCACTGGTCGAGCCGCTCCAGCCCCGAATAGTCGCAGCCAACCGTTGTGCGGATATGCGGATGCTCGGCCAGCAGCTTGAGCACTTCAAGGCGCGGATAGTCGATATCGTGATACTTGCCCGCCGCGATGAAATGCGCGTCAATGCGTTGTGCCGGTTGTTCTGCCATCGCCCTAGCTCCTGATGCTTCCGCCGCCGTCGACGTGTCCAGCGGCGGCGGCGATTGCGCCCATCGGGGTTGTCCGCGAGTGGGAATGTACCTTGGTCAAAATCAGCTCCTGATGCTTCCGCCGCCGTCAACAGTGAAGTCGCAGCCGGTGGTGAAACTTGCTTCGTCGCTGGCGAGGAAGACGACTGCCTTGGCCACTTCGTCGGGTTCGCCGATGCGGTTCATCGGGTGGGTGGCGGCAAAGTCGCGCTCAATATTCTCCGGCTCGTCCATGCCTGAGAATTTGTAGCGCTCATACATCGGCGTGCGGATCGCGCCGGGATGGACCATGTTGGCGCGGATCGGCAGGCCGCGTTCGGCGCAATCGAGCGCGATGGAACGGGTAAGGCCAACCAAACCCGCTTTGGAAGCACTATAGGCAGCGACAAAGGCAGCCGGACGGATTGCGATCATCGATCCGATATTGACGATGGCGCAAGGCTCTCCGCTGGCTTCCATCGCGGGGATCGCGGCGCGGCAGCCATAGAACGGCCCTTCGAGATTGATCTCGATGGTGCGCCGCCAGCTGTCGAGATCAACATCGACAACGTTGCCGGGTTCGGAGATGCCTGCGATGTTGCACAGCACGTTCAATTTGCCGAAATGCTCGTGAACCGCGCGCACCGCCTTTTGCCATTGGCCAAGATCGCGCACGTCGAGTTCGAACGCGGCTGCATTCTCGCCCAGCTCTTCGGCCAGCGCCTGCGCCTTGTCGATCTGGACGTCGCACAGCAGCACCTTGCCGCCCTCTGCAACGATCATCCGGCCAACATTGGCTCCGATCCCTTCCGCGCCGCCTGTGACCAGCGCGACTTTATTGCTCATCTTGCCCATTTATCGCTCCAGAATTGCCACTGCCGAAAGGCCCGGCGCGCCATAGACGTGGCTGTAGCCGGTCTTGGGCCCTGAACCGTCACGGCCCGGCACCTGCCGTTCGCCCGCGCGCCCGCGCAGCTGTTCGACATTTTCGTAAACCTGTCTGAGACCCGAAGCGCCAATCGGCTCCCCGCAAGCGAGGCACCCGCCATCGGTGTTGATCGGCAGTTTGCCGCCTTGCTCGGACCAGCCATTGGCGAGCCATTCTTCCTGCTCGCCATCCTTGCAGAAACCGTTTTCGGCCATGTGCATGATCTCCGCGCCGCTTTCGGTGTCCTGCAATTGCGCGACTTCGATCTCGTCAGGGCCGATCCCTGCGCCTTCGAATGCCGCTTTGGAAGCGAGCACGGTGGGCTTGCCGCCTTCCTTCACGCTGACACCGGCTTGGAACACCTCGAACGAGTCAGGCGGACGGGTCCGCACGGCGATGTTGGAGATTTTCACGCTGGCATTGTTGTCGAGCGCGCCCATCTCGCGCGCCTTCTTCTCGCTCGCCAGGATCAGCGCGACGCCGCCTTCTGCGGGCGAGCAGAACATGAACTTTGTCAGCGGATCGTTGATCATCGGCGCGTTCATGATCGTTTCGAGATCAATCTCGCTGCGCCGCCAGGCATGCGGGGTCTTGGCGCCGTTGCGGAATGCCTTTTGCGCGACACGGCCCAGCGTGGTCCGGCTGATCCCGTGCAATTGCATATAGCGCTGGATCTTGAGCGCGAAGAATTGCGTTGTCAGCATCATGCCGGTCTGGCCGTACCATTCGGGCAGGCCGTAATCGGCAGGCTTGGCGTTGAAGGCCCCGCGCGGATGCTTGTCGAAGCCGACCGCGAGCGCGAGATCATACATCCCGCTCGCAATTGCCTGCTGTGCGGCAACCAGCGCGCTGCCGCCGGTCGCGCAGCCATTGGCGACATTGGTGAAGGGCAGCGAAGTCAGGCCCAGCTCGTTGACCATGATATCGGCATTGCCCGCAGCCGCGCTGCCGCCATAGGCGCATTCCATATCGGCCCAGTCGAGCCCTGCATCCGCAAGCGCCTGGCGCACAGCGAAAACGCCCTGTTCGCGGCCCGAACGTTCGTCAGTCCGGCCAAAAGGGTGGATGCCCGCGCCGATGATATAGACTGGTTCTCTCATGCGGCTTGCTCCTGCGCGGCGGCTGGTCGGAAGGCGAAAGTGTCATGTTCGGTGTTGAACGGCACGATGCAGAACTCCATCGGCATACCCAGCGACAGGTCTTCGAGCCGCGCTCCGACGATCCGGCTTTCGACAATCACCTCGCCGGGCAATTCGACATAGCCGAGCAGGAATGGCTGGAAATCGGGCGGGCCTTCGCCGGGGCCGGAACCGGGGCCTTCATAGGGCTCCTTTGGCAAAAATCCCTGCGTGGTCCACGACCAGAGCGTGCCGGTGCGCGAGAGCTTGTAAGGCTCGACATCTTTCGCCGCATCGCCTTGCGGCATCGGGAAGACGATCTCGCCCGAGGGCAGCCTGCCGCCCATCAAATGCGGCTTTGAATCGTCGCTCCAAAGAGCGGGGTCGATTTTCTGTCCCATCTCAGTTCCCCTCAGGCCGCAGCTGCATATTCGCCGAGCACGGTGTCGGTGTCGCCGAACAGCCGTGCGAGCACCATCACGCGCTTCATCGCATGGCCGATGCCAAGCTCGTCGGTGACCCCCATGCCGCCATGCATCTGCACTGCCTCGCGCGCGACCGCATCGACATTCTCGCCGATGAAAGCCTTCGCTCCGGCGGTGGCGCGATGCCATTCTGCGCTGTGCGACGGGTCGGCGAGCGCGGCACGGTAGAGCATCGAGCGGCATTGCTCGACCTTGGCATAGGCGTCGACCAGACGGTGCTGGAGCGCCTGGAACGAACCGATGGCAACGCCGAACTGCTCGCGTTCCTTCACATATTGGAGCGTGTCGTCGAGCAGGCGCTGGCCCAGACCTACCATTTCGGCGGCAGCGAGCAGGCGGGCATTGGCGACAATGGCTTCGAGCGCGGTGTGGTCGAGGTCGAGCCTTGCGGCTGCATCGAGCCTGACCTGCGTCAGCTTCAGCTCACCCGCAATACTGCCATCTGCAAGTCGGTAGGCGCGCGTTTCGACGCCTTCGGCATCGGCAGGGACTAGGAAGCACCCGGTTTCGCCGCCCAGATCGGCGGTGACGATGAACATGTCAGCCAGCAGCGCGCCCATGACGAATGTTTTCTCGCCGGTGAGCACAAAGCCTTCGCCGGTGCTCTCTGCCTTCATATGCGCAGGCGCGAGGTTATAGCGTTGCGCGCGTTCGGCCCATGCGAGGCTGACGATGCTCTCGCCGCTCAGCACCGATTCCACCGTGTCGCCGGCTCCCCCGCGCGCCAAAAGCAGGGCAGGCAGCACGCCGTGCTCGAGCAGCGGGTCAGGCGAATTGGCCTTGCCGAGAGCCTCTGCGACCAGCGCCAGATCGACATTCGAACCGCCCATGCCGCCAGCCTCTTCAGGCGCGGCGAGCGCGATCAGGCCCAATTCGGCAAGCTGGCTCCAGCGGTTGCGGTCATATCCGGTCGGCGAAAGGCGCAATCTGCGCCGCGCTTCGACATCGATAGGCGCACAAAAGCGCTCGACCGAGCTGCGGAACAGTTCCTGCTCTTCGGAAAGATCGAAGTTCATGGCGCTCTCTTACCCTGCCTTGGAGAATGTGATCGGCAGGCGGATCACCCCGCGCAGCAGGATGTTGGGAAGCACCTTGATCCCGTCCTCATCGGCAACTTCGAAATTGTCGAGTCGTTCAAGCAGCTCGTCAAAAGCGACCAGCATTTCCTTGCGGCTGAGCATATTGCCGACGCACATATGCGGCCCCTTGCCAAACGCCTGATGCGCGCGGGCATTCTTGCGTTCGATATCGAACTTGTCCGGATTCTCGAACTTCTTCGGATCGCGATTGGCTGCGGCATAGCGCAGCTGCACCACCGCGCCCGCCGGAATGGCTTGGCCGCCCAGCTCGGTGTCTTCCTTGACGATCCGCCACATGCCCGCCGTGGGCGTTTCGTATCGCAGCGCCTCTTCGACGAGGTTGCCGATCAGCTTGGGATCGCGCCCACCGGCAGCAGCCTTGGCCTTGGCCATCTGGTCGGGATTGCGGATCAACTGGAGCAGTCCGCCAGCGATTGTCGAGGTCGTCGTCTCGTTCCCCGCGACCATGAATTGCTGCATGATCGACATGATCTCTTCATCGGTGAGCGGGGTTTCCCCTTCGACTCGCGCTTCGACCAGATCGGTGAGCAGATCATCGCCGCCATTTGCGCGGCGATCCTCGATCTTGCCCTTCATATATTTCTGGTATTCGACAAAGGCGCGCGCGCATTCAAGCTGGCGTTCGCGGCTGACCATCTGGCTGAAACGGTCGACAGCAGCGTCGGACCATGCCTTGACCTGTTTGGGATCGTTATCCAGCCCGATCTGCTGCGCGATCATCGCAACCGGCAGCGGGATCGCAAACTCCTCGACAAATTCCGCCTCGCCCTTTTGTTCCAACGTCTTGATCAACTCGATCGACTTGGCGCGCATATCGGCCTCGATCGCGTTCACGCGCGGGGCGGAGAATGCGAGATTGACGAGCTTGCGATTGCGGGTGTGGACCGGCGCATCGGCGGTAAGGAGCGTGGGCGGGTTGTCCCAGCCGTCCTTGAGGATCTCCTGAATCTCCTCATCTTCGGCGCCCATCAATACGGTGAAGTCGTTCGAGAACACTTCGGGTTTGCCGTTCGCCTCGTTGCACAGGTCGTAGCTGTAGACGACGTAAGTGTTCATCTCGGGCAGATGCTCGATCGTGATCCCGGCATCGTGGATTGCGCGGTAATAGTCGAACGGATCGAGCAGCGTTTCGGGTGCGAAGACGCTGGTGTCCTTGATCGCTTCGGGCTTGTTCATCTGGAGGGCTCCGATCCCTTGGAAATTACGGGTGTAAGCCTAGCCGCAGCCGTGGGCGCGAAGCGATGCGCGAATGTGTTAGGGCGCTAACGCTTTCGAGAGCGCTTTACCCTTCGGCCAGATCGCCGAACTCGCGCACAAATTCGGCGCTGTCGAAGTAATCGCGCCAGCGCTGAATCTTGCCTTCATCGTTGAGCTCGAATGTGCCCATCACGCGGATCACGCGCTTCCTGCCCTTCATCTCGAACCAGTCGGTGCGCTCGGTCAGCACCACATTGCCATTGGCGGCGATGTGGTGAGTGTCGAAACCGCAGGCCTCGACGCCGGGAAACTTATCCATCTTGGCGCGCACTTGGTCGATCCCATTGACGGTCGAAAGCGGCAGATCGGTCCACTCGATATCGTCGGCCATGAAGGAGTAGATCTTCTCCAGATCATATTCGTCCCAAGCGGCGATGAAGGCTTCTATCGTTTCAATCGGTGTCATGGCGTCTCTCCGGCAATGAAATGAAGGGCGTTGGATAGCGCTTTGCGCATATGCGGGTTGGCATAGGTTTCGGGTGTATCGCCGAACTGGAGATAGACCAACGGGGCGGCTCCAACCTGCTTGTGCCACGCGACGAGGTTGCTGCCATCGGGATGCTCCCAGCCCTCGTTCGAATAGAGCGTGCCCGAAATGGCGAGCGTGGCGGAGTAGAAATTGTCGCGTGTGAAGGTGTGGCTGGAGCGGATCAGCGGCGTGACGTCATCCTCGAACACATGGGCGAGATAGAGCTCGTCGCACATGGGGAACTCGGCGGGAAGTCCGGCGGTGACGGGGTGATCGGCAACCACCTGCGCGGTATAGTCGACGTCATGGCGATAACCTGAGTCGGGAGAGGGTGCCCCGCGCACTTTGCCGGGCGTGTAGAGAAAGCGCCCGCCCAGCATGTCATGCCACTCGGGCCAGTCCGCCCATCCGGCGAGCGCATGATGCATCGCCACCGCCCCGCGCCCGCTGGCAAAGCGGTCGATAATCGCGCGGCGATAGGCTTCGGATGGCGGGCGTGACGTCACCCAGTCATCGGCAAAGATGTAGCCGCCCATGTCATAGAACAGCAGTGCGTCGGCATCTTTGGCCGCGCCCTCGCCGACCGCCTCTTCGGCTTCCGGATGGACCAGATGCGTGACGTCCCAATCGCCAAGCGAATGGATCAGCTGCTCGAACGGTTCGGCCTCGTAAGGATGGCCTCCCGAAAGGACGAGCAGCGACTTGCTCATTCGGCGATCTTGAGGATCATCTTGCCGTCATTGGTTCCTGCAAACAGGCGCATGAAGCTGTCATAAGCGCCTTCCAGCCCCTCATCGACATGCTCGTCGATTGCGAGCTTTCCGGCAGCCGCCCATTCGCCCATCTTGGCCGCGCCTTCGCCGAAGCGCTCGACGAAATCCATCACCAGCAGGCCGCGGATCGAGGAGCGGGTCACAATGAGGTTCCACAGATTGCGCGCGCCGACGGCCTCGGTGTTGTATTCGCTGATAAGCCCGCACAGCCCGACGCGCGCGTACAGGTTGAGGTTCATTAACCCCGCATCGAGGATCGCCCCGCCGACATTCTCGAAGATAACGTCCACGCCGTTCGGCGCAGCTTCGGCGATGGCTTTGGTGAGTGCGGCTTCGTCCTTCCCGCGATAGTCGATGGCCGCGTCGAAGCCGTATTTCTCGGTCAAACGCGCACATTTCTCCGGACCGCCGGCAATGCCAACTGCGCGGCAGCCGTGGATCTTGGCAAGTTGCCCGACGAGCGAGCCAACCGCGCCCGCTGCTCCCGAAACCAGCACAGTTTCACCCTCTTTCGGCTCGCACACTTCGAGGAAGCCGAAATAGGCGGTCATGCCGACTGCGCCGAAGATCGAGAGGTAATTGGTGATCTTAGGCACAAGGTCCGGGTCGATCGGCTGGGTGAACCCGCCCACTTCGCCGACCGAATAATCCTCCAGCGCGTTGAGGCCCATGACCCATTGGCCTTCCTCGAACCCGTCAGCGCGGCTTTCCTCGACCACGCCGATTGTGCTGGCGCGCATCGCGGTGCCCAGCGGCACCGGGGGCATGTAATTCCCGCCCGCGTCCATCCACCCGCGCATCGCCGGATCGAGCGAGGCGTAGTGGTTGCGGATCAGGAACTGCCCCTCGGCCAGCTCGGGTGCCGGCTCGGTGACGAGCTCGAAGTCTTCGGGAACCGGCTCGCCATCGGGGCGACGCTGGAGGAGGAAGCGCCGGTTATCGGGCATGGAAAGTCCTTCGCATTGTGAGAATGGGCATCAGGCCGCGACCAGTTTTACAGGGATCGCGCTTTGCAGGCTTTGGCCGGTGATCGGGTCGTAATCGACCACCTCGCTGGTCAGCCGGTTGGTTGATGAGCCCCGCTCGCGCACGTCCTCCTTGGTCGCGTCAACATCGCCGTAAGCATGCGCCATCGACACGAGGCCGCGTCTGACCTTGTCGCTCGCTTTCACGACGCCGTGAATGGTCGCATGGGGAGAGGTGATCGCGACAATGCCGCCTTCCTCAAGTCCGAGTGCGGTAATATCCTCGGGATGGATATAGGCGGGGTTGGTGGTGGTCTTTTCCTGCAACTTCTTGAGCGGATGCCCGATCGAGTTGAAACGCGTTTTCGAGCGGCGGCTGATGAGTTTGAAGTCGAAACCCTCGCGCACCGGCGCGTTGCCAGCATAGCGCGTAATCTCTGCAGGCATTGCGTCCACGGCAAGGTCGAAGCGGTGAAACTCGCTTTCCTCGACCGGCTCCACATCGGGATGGAGGTGATCGTAAACCACCGCATCGCCGTCTGCCTTGGCCACATCCTTGCGCACCTGACTGGGCGGAACGAGGCAACCGGCGGTCATCAGGTCGAGGAATTCTTCCTTCGTCGGTTTGCGATCCATCGGCAGCGGGCCACCGGCAAGCTGCATGGTTACGCCCAGATGGTTGGCTAGCGTCCAGAACATTTCATATTCGTCGATCACGTCGCCCGGCGGGGTCGCCACCGCCTCGACATAGCGCGCATAGGGCGTTTCGTGCCACCATTCGGAAAGGTTGGTGATGTCCTCGCGTTCAAGGCACTGTGACGGGGCGAGCACGACATCGGCACGCTTGGCACTGGCGCTCATCCACGGATCGATCTGGACGAACATGTCGAGATCATCGAGCGCGCGGGCCATTTTCACCTGGTCGGGGAAGCCGACAACCGGATTGCCGCCGACCGAGATCAGCGCGCGCACCTGACCTTCGCCGGGCGTAAGGATTTCATCGGCGAGGACGTTGCATGGCATCTCCCAGCCGAGGTGCCCCAGCCCGCGAAAGCGCGATGTGGGCATGCCTTCGGCGCCGAACATCGGCACGGGCGGAGCGACCTGCGCACGGCGCGGGCCTTGCGGTGTGGTGAAGACACCGGGAATCGCGGCTTTTTCGCCCTCTTGCTTGAAGCGCGCGCAGATCGTGTTGAGGCAGACAACCAGATATTCGGTGAGCGTCCCATTGCCAGCCATTTCAGGACCAGTGCCGGTGACAGCGCAACCTTTTGAGCCGCCTGCAAACAGCCGCGCGGCGGCGATGAGCTGGTCGGCCTCGACACCCGCACGCTCAGCCGCGACTTCGGGCGTCATCGGCTTCACCGCCTCCGCAAGCGCGTCAAACCCGTCGACATGGGCTGAGACGAAATTGCGGTCGTAAAGCCCCTCTTCGATAATGACGTTGAGCATCCCGGCGAGCAGCGCGGGGTCTTCGCCCGGCTTCACTGGCAGATAGATATCGGCAAGCCGCGCCACATCGCTTTCGCGCGGATCGGCGACGATCAACTTCATGCCTTCTGCCTGCCGGTCGCGGATGCGGCGTGAAGGGCTGAAGGGCGGAACCCCGCCCACAGGCGCATAATGCGAGACGATCGGATTGTTGCCGATGAAGAAGGCGACATCGCTCTCCGAAAACGTATTCGGCCCCGCCATCCATTTGCCATAACGCATGGTGGTGAAGACCTTGGCCGGCTGGTCGAGCGTAACCGAAGTGTAGAAATTGCGGCTGCCAATGGCCTGCGCGAAGCTGAGCGAGGCGGCCATGGCGGAGCTGTTCTGGAAGCCGCCCGAGCCCATGAACACCGCGACCGAATGCGGGCCGTGCTTGTCGATAATCCGGCGCAGTTCGGACGCCACATGCTCAAGCGTTTCACCCATCGCCATCTCGCGAAACTCGCCATCCTCGCCGCGCACGAGGCTGTGATGTAGCCGGTGCTCGGCATTGTGCGAATCGGGCAGTTCGCGCCCTTTCATGCAGGTGTAGCCGCCATAGGCCGGGTCGTCGGGATCGCCGCGCACCTCCACCACTTTGCGCCCCTGATCAGTGACTTCGACATCCACTTCCATCGCGCAGTTCGCATGGCAGAAACGGCAGAATGTCTTGTGTGTCTCGACGCCCATAGGTGTTCTCCTCATTGAGGAGGATACCAGAGGCACACAGCGCAGCGACTGACACTTTTATGCGTGGAGGCGCGGGCGGCAGATGCCCATTAGGGACGCGACAAGAGGAGAATTCCGATGCCCACCACCACCCGCCAATGGCTTTTGAACGGACATCCGCGGGGGCGCGGCATTGTCGAGGATGATTTCAAACTGGTCGAAACCCAGCTGCCCGACGCTGGTCCGGGTGAGATGGTGCTGGCGACACGCTATCTCGGCTTTGACCCTGCGCAGAAAGGCTGGATGGAGAATATCGCCGATTACGTCGCCCCGATGAATATCGGCGATGTGATGCGCGGCAGCGGCATTTGTGAAGTGGTCGAGAGCAATGGCGGACGTTTCGCGGTGGGCGACTTCGTCTTCGGCTCCACCGGTTGGAGCGAATATGTCGTCCATGACGGCAAGGAGCTGACCAAGGTCGAAACCGACCTTTCGCCCACCGCCGTTCTATCGGTCTTGGGCACCACGGGCATGACGGCCTATTGCGGGCTGTTCAAAGTGGGCAAGCCGGTGGCGGGCGACACTGTGCTGGTATCAGGCGCGGCAGGCGCGACGGGGAGTATTGTCGGCCAGCTCGCCAAGATCGCGGGATGCCGCGCGGTCGGGATCGCTGGCGGTCCGGACAAGTGCAAATGGCTGGTCGAGGAAGCGGGCTATGACGCCGCGATCGACTACAAGGCAGGCAATGTGAAGCAGCAGATCCGCGAGCTGTGCCCCAAGGGCGTGGACGTGATCTACGACAATGTCGGCGGCGCGATCCTCAACGACATGCTCGCCTGCATCGCCACCGGTGCACGCGTGGTGATCTGCGGCGGGATCAGCCGTTACGAGACGGGCAATCTGCCCGCTGGGCCGGAGAACTATTTCAACCTCGTCTTCCGGCGCGGAAGCATGGCAGGCTTCATCGTGCTTGACTGGGCGGGTGAATTTCCCGGCATCCGCAAGCGGCTAGAGGGCTTCGTCGAAGATGGTCGCCTGAAATATCAGGAAGATATCCAGCACGGCTTCGAGAATGCGCCCGACACGCTCCAGCGGCTGTTTACCGGACAGAATCGCGGCAAACAGATGCTGAAACTGTAGCTGTCAAAAGCGCGGGCAAAAGCCCCTAGTCGAAGCTTTCGGTTGCCTGACCTTCGGCATTGTAAACCGGAGCTTCGGCTTCGACGCGATACTTCTTGCTGGCCGCGCCGTTCAGGCCGAATGTGCCGATATGGTCGCGCATGCCCGCATAGGCATCATTGGCAAAGTGGTAGGCGAGCGCTTCCTCGCTTTCCCATTCCTCGAACACATTGACGCGGGCGGGATTGTTGCCATCCGCGCTCCATTCGTAGTGGTTGCACCCGTCCTGCGCGAGCGCGGCATCGATATGGGGCTTGGCGCTGCGCAGCGCTTCCTCGCGCTGGGCGGGGTCGAGGTCAATTTGCGCTGCGATTACGACTTTGGCCATGGGTATTTTTCTCCGTCAATCATTCTGCGGGCGGGTTGTATTCGGCGATCACTTGAAAAGCGCGCTTGGTGTAGACCCAGCTGCCATCACGTTTTTCTAGCTCATCGGTGTAGAGTCCCCCGAGCATCCGGGTCGAGCCGTCCTTGCCTTTGAGGACTTCCTGAGTCTGGCACCGCGATGTGGCGCGTGTCCCATCGACCTCTATCGAGGCTGGCACGCATTGAAAGCTGACCGCATCGAAATTCGCCATCGCGCCGAGCCAGACTTCAACGATTGCCTCGCGCCCTTTCAGCTCCATGCCCATAAAGTCCCAGTCGGCATCATCAGCCCAGACCGAGCCCCAGGTTTCCTTGTCGAAACGGACAACGCCGTCGCCATAGGTTTCGTGCAGCTCGCGAATCGCAAGGCGATCCTCAATTGGTCCTGTGAACATTTGCAGCTCTCCTTTGTGCATCGCTATCGGAGCGTGGGGCCGATGCGACAATGGACACTTTTGTGAAGGGTAGGAACGGTGCGAGCCGTGTTAGGTCCATGCCAACACAGGAGAACTTCCATGGGACAACTCGAAGGCAAGAGCGCAGTCATTCTAGGCGCGGCGAGCAGCGGCAATATGGGGCAGGTCATCGCGCGGCTGTTCGCCAGCGAAGGCGCAAAGGTGATGGTCGCGGGCCGCAAAGAAGAGCCGCTCGCGCAAATTGCAGGGGAGATCGGCGGGACTTATGCGCTGTGCGACATTACGAGCCACGAACAGGTCCACGCGATGGCAGACAAGGCGCGCGGCGAATATGGCCGCGTCGACGCCGCCATCAATTGCGTGGGTTGGGGCCTGCTTTCCAACCTGCTTGAAACGAGCCAGCAAGATCTCGACGCGATCACCGATCTGCAATTCAAAGGCACGCACCACTTCCTGCAAGCCTTTGTCAAAGTGATGAGCGAGCAAGCGCCGACCGGCGGATCGATCATTGCGCTATCCTCGGCCACTACCAAGGCGCTGATCAACAATCACGCGGCTTACATAGGCACCAAGCGCGCAGGCGAGGCGATGGTGGAATGCGTCGCCAATGATTTCGGCCATCTCGGCATTCGCGCCAATTCCGTCTCACCCGCCTTTACCGAAAGCCCGATGACGGCGGGCGCGTTCCAGACGCCGGGTCTGGTCGATGCGTTCATGCCCAAATATCCGCTCGGGCGGCTCAACACGTCCGACGATGTGGCGCAGGCCTGTCTATGGCTGTGCGGCGATCATGCTTTTGTCACCGGCCAGAATATCCAGCCCAATGGCGGGCTCACATTGCGCGGCAATCCGCAGGCGACGGATATCGAGGCTGCCGTGGGCGCAGCGATGGCTAAGATGCAGGAATAAGGTTCAAGTCTCGAGCCAGTGCTGCGCCTCGGCCAGATCGGCGAAATATTCGACCTTCTCATGGCGCTGGGCTAACCGGCGCATCTGCATCCGCGCCGTGGTTGAGCCGGTTACAAACGCCGCTTTGCGCAGGCCGTTGCGGATCGCCCAATGGATCGCGTCACCGCCTCGGGCGGCGACTTCTTGCGGAGCTACGGGCGCCTTGCTGAGGTCGATCAGGCAGTCGAATGAGCCGTCAGGCATCCGGACTTGAAACGCGGCCATCTGAAGCTGGGCATCGAACGCGTCATGTTCTCGCACAAAATCACCGTCGAACGTGATTTCGACGCGATGCTTGCTCGGATCGCTGGCAAAGAAATACATATCACCTAGTTTGACATAGATTGACTAAAGACGACCTTAGCGGCGAATAGGGAAACAGACGAAGCCGCAAGCAGGATCGGGTTCATTCGGATAGCCAGGTTTCGGCTTCATGTGACGAATCAAAAAATGCCAGTTTCTCGCTTCGCTCAGTTACCCGGCGCATTTGCATCCGCTGGGTCGTATTGGCGGTCACAACTGCGATCTTGCGAATTGCATTGTCGAGACACCATGCGAAAATCCGCGCAGTGTTCTGCGCGCGGTCCTGCGGCATAACCGGGGTTTGCGAAAAATCGATCAGCAGATCCCAATCGTCGCGGCCAAGTCGTGCATCGTTTGCTGCCGCGGAAAACTCGCTAAAGAAGTGCGCCGGATTCTGCGTCATTTCTCCATCGAAACCAAGCACTACCCGGCCCAGATTCCGATAAGCGTTAAGGGAGTACATATCGCAATTACTTCTCTACCTTCCGGTCAAAGTCAACGTCATTGTATGATGAGATAGTGGTACGGCCTAGAGCGCGCCTTTGCCGCGTGGTCAGAATAGGCCAGACCCGGTTAGAATTGAGCCGTGCCGCCATCCACGCTCAGCATCGCGCCGGTGATCCCTGCGCCTTCCTTGCTCGCCAGCAATAGCGCCATCGCGGCGATTTCCTCGACCGTATTGGGGCGTTTGATCGCGGCTTCGGAGGCGAACATCGCGATCATATCGTCAAATTCCATGCCCATCGCCTCAGCAGTGGCGGGGCCATTATTCTTGATAATGTCGGTGACGACGAGGCCGGGGCAGATCGAATTGACTGTCACCCCCGCTTCGCCGACTTCGCGTGCGAGGCTCTTGGTGAGGCCGTTCACTGCGTGCTTGGCGGCGGTGTAGGCGGTGAAGACCGGCTTGCCGTGCTTGCCCTCCATTGAACTCATATTGATGATCCGCCCGTCGCCTTTCTTGAGCATTTCCGGCAGCGCGCGGCGGCAGGCCCAGAAGGTTGAATAGACATTCCACTTCATCGCCTCGTCAAAGGCTTCGTCGGACAGCTGCACCAGCGGCTGCAAATCGCCCGCACCGCCCGCATTGTTGACGAGGATGTCGAGTGTGCCGAAATGGTCGATGGTCTGGTCGATGAACCCTTCGACATCGGCCTGCTGCATGACGTCTCCGGCAACGAAGATCGCGCGTTCGGCACCTTGACGGCCGACATGCAATTCCTCGATGACGCGTGCGCCTTTCTCGGCGTTGCGCGCGAACAGGGCGACTTTAGCTCCTTCGGCGAGGAAGGCCTCCGCGATCCCGCGTCCCAATCCTGCCGTGCCGCCGGTAATCGCTGCGACTTTGCCTTCGAGTTTCATGGCCGTCTCTCCTTTGATGTCCTGCCTAGCGGGAGAGCGGCAGCAGCGCACCTTGCCAAAATGAGCAATTGCTTGGAGGTCGCTGGCAGGCGCTAATGCGCAGATGAGCGAAACCGACATCATCATCCTCGGCTGCGGCCCTGCTGGCATGACCGCCGCGCTGGCCGCCTACGAAGCGGGCGCGCGGGTCACCATCCTTGAAAAGTTCGACCGTGTGGGCGGGACCGGCGCGGTATCCGGCGGGGTGATCTGGGTGGCCGACAATCCGCGCCAGCGCGCCGCTGGCATGGCCGACAGCCGCGACGAAGCGCTCGCCTATTTCCGCAGCCTCGATCACGGCGATCTGGTTGACGAGACGCTGGAGGCGTTTGTCGACTCGGGTGCCGAAGCGCTCGCATTTCTGGAAGATGCGGGCGCGCTGAAGGTCGCGTTGCTCGATGGCTATCCCGATTATTACCTCGACCGCCCGGGGGCCAAGCCCGAAGGAGGCCGCGCGCTCGACCACGACCTGTTCGCGCTCGGCGAGCTTGGCGAATGGGCCGCGCGCATTACCGCAATCGAAGAGCCCAAGCCGATGATGCTGCGCGAGACGCCTTTGGGCGGCGGCAGCGGCGTGGTCGAGCCGGAGGAGCTGGGCCGGCGCATGGCGAATAATGAGCGCGGCTTCGGTCAGGCGATGGTCGCGCGGCTGCTCAAAGCGTGCCTGACACGCGGGATCGAACCGGTGCTGAATGTCGATATCGAGCGGTTGGTGCGCGATGGGGGCCGTGTGACCGGCGTCGAAGGAACGCGGGACGGCGAAGGTTTTTCGCTGTCGGCGAGCTCGGGCGTCATCATCACGACCGGCGGGTTCGAGTGGGACGAGGACATGCGCCAGACCTTCCTACGCGGTCCGATGGACGCGCCCGCCAGCCCTCCCACTGCACGCGGCGGGGGGTTGAAACTCGCGATGCAAAGCGGGGCGAAGCTCGGCAATATGACGCAAGGGTGGTGGGCGCCGACATTGGTGATCCCGGATAATCCGTGGCCAGATGGCGAGCAACGCGCCGCGCCGGTTCTGATCGAGCGGACCGTCCCGCATTCGCTGATGGTGAACCGCTCAGGCGAGCGCTTCTGCAATGAGGCCGCGAATTACTCTGCGCTGGCGGGAGCGTTCCACCAGTTTGATCCGCAAAGCTACGACTATCCCAACCTGCCCGCATGGCTGATTTTCGACGCAAATTACGTCGAGCGCTATCCCATCGGCCCGCGCCTGCCGGGGCAGCCGGTGCAGGACTGGGTGGCGCGGGCGGACACGCTGGAGGAGCTGGCCGGAAAGCTGGACCTGCCAGCCGAAGCTCTGTCGGGGACAGTCGCCCGCTTCAACCGGCACGCCGCGGCAGGCCACGATCCCGATTTCGAACGCGGCACCAGCGCCTATGACCATTTCTACGGCGACCGCTCGCGCGAAGGCACCGCTGTCACGCTTGGCGAAGTCGCGCGCGCGCCCTTCTACGCGGTCGAGATCCGCATGGGTCTGCTCGGCACCAATGGCGGCGCGCGCACCGATGGCCATGCGCGCATTCTTGGCCATGATGGCGAGCCGATTGCGGGGCTTTACGGTGCAGGCAATGCCATCGCCTGCCCGACCGGCGGGATCTATGCAGGTGCAGGCGGGACGCTCGGCCCCGCGCTGACTTTTGGCTATGTTGCGGGACGCAGCGCCGCGCGGGCGAATGGTTGAAAACCGCTCACCCTGAGCTTGTCGAAGGGTTGTCCTTCGCTTCCTGACACGGTGCTATGAAGAAGTGCGGTGCTTCGACAAGCTCAGCACGAGCGGAGTAGAAAGTCAGACTTTGCAGGGCTCAAACTCGATGTGCAGCTCCTTGAGCGAGCGCAGCAGAAAGTGCGGATGATATTCGAAGTCGTTCTTCCCTTCGGCAAACCACATATCCTCGAACCGGTCGACCACGGCGGTGAACCCCCAGATCAGCTCGCGCCTTGCCAGCGGCGCGCCGAGGCAGTGATGCGTCCCTGAGCCGAACCCCATATGAGCGCCTGCTTTGGGCCGGTCGAGATCGAGTTTCTCAGGGCATTCGAACACGCGCTCGTCGCGATTGGCTGCGGCGAAGCGGACATTGATCATCGCGCCTTTCGGGATCGCCACCCCGGCCAGTTCGGTTTCCTCGTTCACAAATCGCATCAGCGACTGGACCGGGCTTTCGAGCCGCACGACCTCCTCGACAAAGGTCTTCATATATTTACCCGGATCGCTTTTGAGCTGGCGCCACACATCCTTGTTCTCGATCAGCAGCTTCATCCCTGCTGCGAGCGCGTTGGTGGTGGTTTCCGAGCCGCCCACGAACGTATCCGCCATCATTTCGGCGTGCAGCTCATTATCGGTGAGCGGGCGGCCCCATTCCTCGATCACGGTGTTGACCAGCACGCTGATCAGGCTGTCATCGGGATTGTCGCGCAGCCGCTCGAATATGGGCTGAAAGTAATGCTGCGCCTCGATCTCGCGGTCGACCATTTCCATGTGTTTGTCGGCGGGCAGCATCAGCGAGATGCGCTGGAAGAAGGCATCGGTCCAGCGCTTGATCCGCCACATATCCTCGCGCTTGGCTCCCATCTGCTCGCCAATGATGAAGAGTGGCAGCGGCACGCAGAACTGTTTGACCCACTCGCAATGCCCGTCCTCCAGAAAGCCGTCGATCAGCTCGTAAGCGAGGCCTTGGACCTCGGGGTCGATCTCTTTGATCTTCGACGGCTTGAACGCCTGATTGAACATGGCGCGCATCTGCTTGTGGTTCGGGTCATCGCGCCCGTTGAGGGTCGGCGCGGGCAGCCAGCCTTTCTCCTTGAAGCGCGCCATCACCATCTGCGCGCGCTCCATGTCTCCCGCACTCGCACGGAACTGGCTGTCGGCGGCGGAGGAAGGGAAGCGCTGCGGGTCCATCAGCACCTCGCGCACATGCTCGTAACGCGAGACAACCCACATATCGGTGCCGGGAATATTGTAGACCGGCGCTTCGTCGCGCAGCTGCTTATAGGCATCATACGGGCATTGTTGCAGCTCCGCGTCGAACAGGTTGATTTCCGGCTGCTCGCCCATGCTTGTCCCTCCCGAAACTGTGAATGGCGTTGGGGGCATGTTCGGGCCGATAGGTTCTGCGAACAACTGGCGGATTGGGGAGGGACCAGCGCAATGAATGCAAAGCTGCAAGAGCTGATCGACAGGCAGGAAATCGGCGATGTGATCCAGCGTTATTGCCGCACCCTCGACTGGCTCGATGAAGAGGGCCAAGCGAGCTGTTACTGGAGCGACGCGCATATCGAATACGGCTTTTTCACTGGCCGCGCGGAGGATTTCCTGCCCGTGGTGATGGAGACCGAGCGAGGCCTCGCGCGGCGCTGGCACATGCTGTCACAGCCGCTGATCCGCTTTCACTCTGCGACTTCGGCAAGCAGCGAATGCTACGGCGTCTTTGGCGGAGGGCGCTTGCAGGAAGATGGCAGCATTGCGGGCGACCTGATCGGCGGGCGCTATCTCGATGAGTGGGAGAAGCGAGCCGGAGCGGGCGGCGACAAATGGCGTATCTCGGCGCGCAAATATGTGGTGGACTGGAAGTCACCGCTCAAAGACCAGCCGATCTTCGCACCCGATCCCGAATTCCCGCTACCAACGCTGAAGATCGACGCGGGCGGGCATGCGGAATATCGCAAGCTTTAGCCATGGCCTTGTCCGGCCCTGGCAGATGCCGAGTGCCGGGCAGAAAAGCTTGATCTGCCCGGCCTCGCAAGTTTGGCCTAACCGTCGTCGGACTTGGCCATCATGCTGTCGACGCTCCAGATCCCTGCACCGCGGCAAGCGATGTAAAGGAACACAAAGCAGAAGATCGCGATCAATTCGCCGCCATTATTGATCGGGAAGAAATCGTTCAGCCCGTGGGCCATCCAGTAGCCGACGGCCGACATGCCCGCGCAGATAAAAGCGGCGGGGCGGGTCAGAAGGCCGATTGCAATCAGCACTCCACCAACCAGCTCGATCGCACCTGCGCCGAGGAGCAGCGGGGAGAGTTCTCCCGGGCCTTCCTTGGGAAAATCGAAGAACTTTTGCGTGCCATGCTGGACAAAGAACAGGCCCACAAAAAAGCGCATCAGCGCGTAGGCCTTGTCGGTGAAACCATCGAGAAAATTCATATGTTAGTCCCCTCTCTTTTATTCTGGTCCGTTCGCCATACTCTGTCTCGGGGCCTTTCGGCCAGAGCTATGGCGAATTGCCCACCTCAGTTCACGGCGCGGTCTTTCCCCTCCCAATAGGGCGCGCGCAGTTCGCGGCGCAGGATCTTGCCTGACGGGTTGCGCGGGAGCGCCTCGATAAAGTCGACCGATTTCGGGCATTTATAGCCCGCAATATGCTGGCGCGCATGGGCGATCACGTCGGCCTCGGAGAGCGTCTGGCCATCCTTGACCACCACGCAGGCCTTCACTTCCTCGCCCCATTTTTCGCTCGGAATGCCGATCACCGCGACATCGGCGACTTTGGGGTGAGCATAGACCGCATTCTCGACCTCGGCGGGGTAGATGTTCTCGCCGCCCGAGATGATCATGTCCTTCACGCGGTCGTGGATGTAGAGATAGCCGTCCGCGTCGAGATAGCCGGCATCGCCGGTGCGCAGCCAGCCATCGGCGTCGATGGTTTCGGCGCTGGCCTCTGCGTTGTTCCAGTAACGGCTCATGTTTTTAGAGGAGCGCGTCGCGATTTCGCCCACGGTGTCGGCGGGCAGTTCATTGCCTTGCTCGTCGATGATTTTGAGCTCGACGCCTGCCAGCGGCGTGCCGACGCTGCGCATGCGGGGCGAGCCTTCGGGCACATGGTCTTCGGGGTCGAGCGCGACGATCGTGCCGCTAGTCTCGGTCATGCCGTACATCTGGACAAAGCCGCAGCCCAGCACCTCCATCGCCTCACGCATCAGTTCCAGCGGGATGGGGGAGGCGCCGTAGGTCACGTATTTGAGGCGGCTGAAATCGACCTCGCGCACACGCGGATGGTTGAGCAGGATCTGGATCGCGGCGGGCACGAGGAAGATCTTCGAGATGTTGAAATTCGCGATCAGGTCGAGCGCCTTGGTCGGGTCATATTCGGGCAGCACAATCGAATTGCTGCCCGCGACCATCGTGCCAATGCCGGTCCCTGTGCCGCTAATGTGGAAGCACGGCATCGCCAGCAATGTGACATCGCCTTCAACCGGTTCCTGCCAATCGCGTTTCTCTGCGCCATCGCTGCTGGAGAGGATCGAGCCATGGGTCATCACCGCGCCCTTTGGCCGACCGGTGGTGCCCGAAGTGTAGAGCTGAAGCGCATCGTCCTTTGGGCCGGGAGCGTCGGCAGGGGGCGTGTCGGGGTGGCCACCGCGCCAGGTGCGGTAGTCGGTGCCCGAATGGTCGGGTGCGTCGATCCCGATGACATGTTCGACGCGCGGGCAATCGCCGCGCACACGCTCGAGCATCTCAGCAAAACCTTCTGCCACAAACACCACCCGTGCTTCACAATTGCCCAGGATATAGGCGACTTCCGGCGCGGCGAGCCGCCAGTTCACCGGCGTCATGACAGCGCCAATCTTGGCTGCACCTAGCAAGGCTTCGAAATAAAGCGGGTGGTTCTTGCCCAGAAAGCTGACCCGCTCGCCCTTGGTCACTCCCAGCGCGGTGAGCGCATTGGCGACGCGGTTCGCGCCGCTCTCCAGCTCGGCGAAGGTGATCACCTCATCGCCAAAAGTGAATGCAGGCGTGTCAGGCGTCGCGGCGGCGTGATCGCGGACAATGTCGCAGAACGAGCCGGGTTCGGATGATGGAGCTTGGGTCATAGTCGGCAAGACTAGGCGCGCAGGCGACAAGGGGGGATTGGCACAATTCATAGCGCAGCCAATCGCTGCTGAGCGTGTAGAAGAGGCGCATGTCAGACTTTGCACCGCCCGAAGGCTTCACGCGCGCCGAATTCTCGTCCGGCTTTCTCGACCATGGCGGGCCCTATTTCTTGCAGCCCCGTGAAGGCGAGCCGCAACTGGTGGGCCTGCGGATCGAGCCGCATCATATCAATTACAAGGACGGCGCTCACGGTGGCGTGATCTCGACCTTCGCCGATGTCGCGCTGAGCCATGCGGTCTATGATGCCGAGCGGCCAAGGCTCGCGCCCTCGACGATCACATTGCAGGTCAATTATCTGACAGCGGCAAAGCTGGGTGACTGGCTGGAGGCAAGGGTGCGGATCGACCGGATGGGCGGGCGCACGGCCTATACGTCTGGCGAGATTGTGCGCGGGGAAGAGACGGTGGCGACGATGAACGGGGTGTTTGCGATCCGGCGTTCTTGATTGCTAACCCGCCGACCCGCCTCCCCACCCGGCCACCATTAGGTTATGGCAACATTGGTGGCCGGGTGGGGAGGCGGGGCGGGAGGTCTGACCGCAAGATATCCTAACCCAGCCAGCGCGCTACCACCGGCGTCGAAGGGTCACGCTCGTCGTGATAGCCGCAGGAGCCTTCGGGCATTTGGGACAGGTCCACCCCTTCAACTTCGCGGAATTCGCGCCAATCATAGAGGCCCGTGCGATGCGCGATCCGCCATTCGCCATCCCGCTTTTCAAACCGGTCGACATAGCGGCCCGCGATGACCGCGGAATAGATCTTGCCCTTGTCCGGAAAGACGTCGGGGATTGGATAGCCCGCCGGGATCGTGTGCATTGCGGTCATATAGGTTTCGGTGTGGCAGATGCTTTCGCCATCCGGTCCTTTGGCAAAACCGAACTGCACCTGGCCCAGCTGGTGCTGGGTGGCGAGGCAGGGATCGATGATCGCGCGCGCCTGCTCGACAAAGCCGCGCCAGTCTCCGGCGACCGTGCCGAACTGAAACTGCGCATTCTCGTGGAACAGCCGCTCCATCATCGACCATCGCCGCCGGTCAATCGCATGGGCATAGGCCGCGATAATGTCGGCGATATCCGCGCGGTCTTGCAGCGTTCCAGTCATCTCTCAAGCTCCACGATTACCTTGCCAATATTGCCGCCAGTAAAGAGCTTTTCATAGGCGGTGAGCGTGTTTTCAAGTCCGCGTGTCACATCATACGGCATGGTGAGCTCCCCCGCCTCGTGCCAGCCGCGCAGTCTGGCGGTGAGGCGTTCGCCTTGGTCCATGAAGTCCGGACTGAAGAACCCCTCAACCCGCAGGCGCCGCATTAGGATCTGGTCAAATTCGCGCGGGGTGGTGCGCGCGTTGCCGCCATAGTCGGCGAGCAATCCGCAAACCGCGATCCGCCCGTAATGGTTCATGCGGGTGAGCACAGAGTCGAGCAGCGCGCCGCCCACATTGTCAAAATAGACGTCGAAACCCCCTGCTGCGTCCAATTGCGCACCGACATCGCCCGCCTTGTAGTCGATGGCTCCATCCAGTCCGAGTTCGCCCGTGAGATAGCGGCATTTCTCCGCGCCGCCCGCAATCCCCCATGCCTCGCAGCCGAGCAGCTTGGCGATCTGCACTGCCAACACTCCGGTTGCGCCCGCAGCAGCGGACACCAGCACACGCTCGCTCGGCTTTGCTGCGCCGGTTTGCTCGATGCCCCACAGTGCGGTCCAGCCATTCATGCCGAGAGGGCCGAACCATGCGCGACGGTCCGCGACCGAAGGATCGAGCTTCACCGCGCCCGACATCACCGCATCGACTTGGCTCACTTCTCCCCACACTCCGAAAGCTCGCACCAGATCGCCTTCGGCAAATCCATCCGCGCGCGAGGCTATGACTTCGCCCACGACCAGCCCTGTCATCGGAGCGCCGGTGGGCAGCGGCGGCTGATAGCCATCTTCGCGGCTCGTCAGCCACATCCGCGTGCCTGCATCCATCGAGAGCATAGCGTTGCGAATACGGATTTCGCCCTGGGCCAGCTCGCCCAGAGGCTCCTCGACCAGCGCCAGCGCGCTTGCGAAATCATTGCCTTTAGGGCGGCTTTCGATGCGCCAGAAACGATTGTTCATGGCCACGTTGTCCGGTTCGAGGGACGCTACGGCAAGCCGCGCTTTTGTTAGGTCGCTATCAAATTGGCGCGGTGCGGGTGACGGCTTGTCTTCCTAGTCTCTCCCGCAATCATCAGGAGAGATCACATGGCACTCATCACAGTAGTCGGCGCGAGCGGCAGGCAGGGGATGGCGCAGGTCAAACAGGCCCTGAAGGCGGGTTATGATGTGCGCGCGATCTCGCGGCAGGAAGATCCGTTTGGCGGCGCGAAGATCGAGGGGATCGAACGGGTCGAAGTGCGCCCGATGGACCTCTACGATCCTTCCTCCTTCAAACCCGCGCTCGAAGGGACCGATTACGTCTTTTACACCCACCCCTTGCAGGCCCGCGCCGATCGCGCGGTCTTGATCGGAGAGCTGGGTAAAGCGGCGGCTGAGGAAGGGGTCAAGCGGCTGGTGTGGAACACTTCCAGCTGGATTCCCGACAGGCCGGGTGATCCCTTCACCTATGGCGAGAACACCAAAGGGATCAACGCGTTGTGGCGTTCCGGTTGTCCCGGGACAGTGTTTGGCAGCGTGCTGTTCATGGACAATTTGCTGACCAATTGGGCGCGGCCTTTCATCGTCAATGAGGGGCGCTATGTCTATCCGCACAACCCCAATCTGCAAGCCAACTGGATCAGCCTCGACGATGTGGCGAAGTTCATGCTCGCCAGCCTTGAACGCCCCGACATGGAGGGCGCATGGCTCAATATTGGCGGGCCGGAGCGACTGGTGGGCAAGCAGGTGACTGCATATCTGTCGGGCGCGCTGGGCAAGGACATTACCTACGATCCCTGCACACCGGAAGAGTTCGGGCGCTATCTGGTCGAGGCGGCGGGTGACACCATGCCGGAGGAACTGCGCGAGGATTTCGCCAAGGGGATACAGGCGTTTTACGAATACAACAACGAAGCGCCCACGCGGCCTTTCGAGGTTGATATGGAGCATGTGTACGAACGCTTCCCCGAGCTTGACGGCGAGCTTGAGACAATGGGCGACTGGACCAGGCGTCAGGATTGGGGTGAGAGCAATTTCCGCCCGGCGTTTGGGTGATGTCGGCGGGCAAGGATGCGGTTGTTGCCGCCAATCGCAAAGTCGCCGAGCAGTTCTACATCGCGCTGGAAGAGGGCGACTTCGACACGCTCGCCGCGCTTCATAGCGAGGATGTAGCGTTCAACCTGCTCGGTTCGACGCCGGTGTCAGGCCGGTGGGAGGGCAAGGCGGAATGCTTTGGGCCTTTGGTGGCCGATGGCGTGGTCGGCAAGCTTGTGCCTGAAACGGTACAGTTCTCACGCAAATGGCGGATCATGTGCGTCGATGAGAACCGCGCGGTCGGGATCATGTATGGTGGCGGGATGGGCAATAATGGCCATGAATACCTCCAGACCTACTGCCAGATCATGACCATCCGCGATGGCAAGATTATCGAGCTGCACGAATTCTTCGACACCGCGCTGGTCGAGCTGGTACTCAACGACAACCCGACCGCAAAGGGGCCGAGCGAAGTGGCAAGGCCGTTCGCGTTTCCGGAGGATTGAATGACACGCAGAGTTGAAGGCAAGATTGCCTTGGTCACAGGCGGTGCATCGCGTCCAGGTTTAGGGTTTGCGATTGCCGAAAGGCTGGCTGAGGAAGGCGCTACTGTCATCCTCAGCGATATCGATGCCGATGGGTGCGAGGAGAGCGCCGCATTGCTCTCACAGCGCAACCTGTCAGCAGAAGCGATGAGGCATGACGTCTCGTCTCAAAGCGATTGGCGGCGCGTTGTGGGCGACATTCTCGCCAAGCATTCGCGGCTCGATATCCTTGTGAACAATGCCGGCATTCTGGACGTGGCCGAGATTGACGCGGAAGACGCGCTCGCCGGTCTGAGGCGGCAGTACAAGGTCAATATCGAGGGCGTATTCATGGGCACACAGGAAGCGGTGTGCGTCATGCGGGCGGCAGGCACTCCCGGCTCGATCATCAACCTTTCATCGGTGGCTGGAATCGTCGGATTTCGCGGGAGCGCCTCCTATGCGGCCACCAAAGGCGCGGTCAAAATGATGACCAAGTCTGTCGCGCTCGAAACCGCGGCCGATAGTATTCGCGTGAACAGCGTCCATCCCGGCATCATCCGCACCAACATGGCCAAAGCGGGGCTGAAGGACAACGCGGACAACTACGCCGCAATCGAGGCCACCATCCCTGTCGGGCGTTTGGGCGAGCCTGAGGATATCGCCAATTGCGTGTTGTTCCTCGCATCTGACGAGGCGAGCTATGTCACGGGCGCGGAATTTGTCGTGGACGGTGGTTACACCGCGCAATAGGCGGGATTACTCTGCGGCTTCGCGCTGTGCGGGGCTGAAGATGTCCAGCAATTCCTCATCGCTTGCCTGCGTGAGCTTGGCTGCCCATTGGTGGAACACCTGACCGCCGCGCTCGTTCTTGCCGAACAGCACTTCAGCCATTTCACCCGATTGCAACGCCTGGTGCTGGCGTTTGCCGGTGGCGTAATCCTCGTCGCGCACCACCACTTCGAGGAAGTCGAATTGTTCATGCGCTGACTTGATGTCGGCTTCGGTTTCGGGCTGGTTTTCCATGACGTAGAACTGGGTGGTGTAGCTCTCGCCCACCGCCTCGCCCGGAAACAGCTGCGAGATCATCGCTCCTCGCTGTCCGCCGCCATAAAAGCTCGCAATCGAGATATGCGGGAAGATCGTCCACACGCCCTGCGTCAGCGCATCATCGGGCAGCTCGTCATCGCTCATCTCCGACAAGTCGAGCATTTCGTCGCTGCCGGTCTTCTGCGCGAATTTGGACGGGCTGGAGAGCCGCTGATGCGGGCCCCAGAAGAAGTAATTGGCGCGATTGAAGAAGTCCGCGCCGAATGTGTCCTTGTGCAGCACTGGCAAGTGGTAGAAATCGAGATAGCCGTCATAGGCCGTCTTCCAGTTCGGTCCGGCAAGCGTACGCTGGCTGAACAGGGTCCATCCGTCGAAACCGAAGGCCTTGAGCAGGTCGTCATAGCCGCCGAGATAATCGGCGATGGACAGCTTGGAATTCTGGTCGAGCGTCGCCCAGATCAATCCAGCGCTTTCATAGACGGGAAAGCGCTTGAGGCAGAGCGAAGCCTTGTCGACCGCGCCGAAATCCTTTGGGCTGGCGACCCCGACCAGATCGCCGTCATTTTTGAACGTCCAGCCGTGATAGCCGCAAGTGAAACGGCTGGCATTGCCACTCGTTCCTGCTGTGACGACCGGATTGCCGCGATGCGTGCACATATTGAGGAACGCCCCCACGCTGCCATCGCGTTGACGGGTGAGCAGCAGCGGCACTCCGCAAATGTCCATCGCTTTGTAATCACCCGGCTCGGGCAGCTCACATGACGGAGCGACCATCAGCGGCAAGCGGCGAAAGATGTTGCGCTTTTCAGCCTCGAACAATTCGGGATCGGTGTAGGTGCTTGCCGGAACGCGCACGATCTCGTCGGCATATTCCATCGTATCCGCCGCGCCGTGAGCGATCAGGCTGCGGGTCATCGTGATGAGTTCTTCGCGCGACATGTTTCAAGCTCTCCAAATTCTTCGCCAAGGATGGGCCGAGATGTGGGGGTGCGGCAATGCTTGTTTTTGGCAGGCGCAAACGAAACGGGCGGACCTTTCGGCCCGCCCGATCCGATCCCAAGGGAGTTTTGGTCAGAAGTTGAACGTCGCCTCGACAAAGACCTGACGGCCGCGGTTCTGGGTGACAACCAGATCGTCACCCGCCGGAATGCCATTGGCATTGCCCGGAGGCGGCAGGAACGGACGCCCACCCGAAGTGTTGGTCCAGATCTCGTCAGTGAGGTTCACACCGACCAGAGCGAGCCGCCACATGCCGTCCGGATCGCCGACCGAAATGCGGCCATCAAGCGCGACATAGCTATCCTGTCTAAGGTCATTCAGCGTGTCTTCGTTGGTGAAGTAGCTGCCCGAGAAGATCGCATTGCCGCCGACGCCGAGTTCAAGCGAGTTGCTCAGCGGCACCTCCCAGTCAAACGCGAAGTTGCCTGAAAATTCCGGCGCGCGGGCCACCTTGCGGCCATCAAGATCGTCTGAACCAACTCCGGTCTGGAATGTATCGGTGAAGGATGCGTCGAGATAGGCAAGGTTGCCCGAAAGCGACAGGCCTTCGACCGGGGTGCGCCAGTTCCAGCTTACATCAACACCCTTGGTCGTGACTTCACCGGCATTGAGCGTCTGGAACTGGATGTTCACAGCGTCGAAGTTCTGTACCTGCAGATCGTCGAACACATAGTAGAAGATCGTGCCATTGAGAGTGACATTGCGGCCATCGAACTGCGACTTAAAGCCAATCTCGCCGCCAATTGCGGTTTCGGAACCGTAGATCAGCGCATCTGCGGTGGCCTGACGGACCGCCGGATCGGGATCGTCAAAGCCCAGCAGAGAAGCCGAAGGTAGCGCCGAGTTGTCGATACCGCCCGACTTGAAGCCGGTCTTGAACGAAGCGAAGACGTTGAAGTCATCGGTGACTTCGTATTTGATCGTCGCTTCGGGCGAGAAGTTGCTGTCCGAAAACTCGATCGGGCCAGAGAAGAACCCGCTATTGATGAAGGCCGGACCTGCCGAAAGGAAGGCGTGGACATAAGGCACCGAGATGGTGTTGGTCTTGCTCTCGTCGGTCCAGCGCACACCGCCTGACAGTTCAAGCCGGTCGGAAAGGTCGAGGATCACACTGCCGAACAGCGAAACCGCTTCGGTGTCGGTCACATGGACCTTGTCCCAGTCAAAGGTGAAGCCGGTGACAGGGTCAGGCGCGACAAAGGAGATGTTCACCGCCTGCTGCGACGTGTCGAAGATAAACTCGCGCGATTCGTAGAATGCTCCGAGCATGAAGTTGAACCCGTTGTCGAAATCGCTCTGCAGGCGGAATTCCTGGCTGAACTGCTGAAGCGCGTTGCGGGGGTCGCTGGTGCCCACACCGCCCGGCACTCCAGGACCAAGAATGCCGACATAGGAATAATTGTCGAGGTCAGTCGCATCGAGATCGACAAAGCCGGAGGTCGAAACAAACCGGAGATTGTCGGTCAGGTCAAAGGTGAATTTCAGCCGCGCGAAGAACAGCTCGGTTTCAGAGAATGGAACGCCGTTAAAGCCCTCCGCGAGCGTCGGTCCGCTTGCGGTCGGCACTGAACCTGCGAGCGGCGGAGCGGTGTCGGGCAGGTAATAGAGTCCGTCATTGGCGTTGCAGTCATTGCCTGCCGGAATGACGAGGCCCCCGCCCAGCAGGAAGACTGGATCGGCAATTCCGTTAGCGCCGCAATCAATATCAGAATGGCCAATGGCGCCATCGCCTTCGTTGCGGACATAGGTGGCTTTGAAATTGGCGTTGAAGCCAGGGAACGGTTCCCATTCCAGCGTAACACGGCCAACGAAGTTTTCCTGGGTGCGGAACTGGTTGACCGCAGGAGTGCCCGGCTGAAGTTCGACATATTCGTCGATGTCATTGTACTCGGCCGCAAGGCGTATGCCCAATGTGTCGCTCAGCGGGCCGGAGATGAAGCCGCCATAGGTCCAGCCTTTTTCCTCGAATTCGTAAGAAGCTGACGCGCCGACTTCCCAATCGGGCGTCGGGTCAGCCGAACGGATCGAGAAAACACCTGCCGAAGCGCTCTTGCCGAAGAACAGCGATTGCGGGCCCTTGAGAATGTCGATCTGTGCGGTATCGACAAAGCCTGCCTGCACAAGGCGCATGGTCGAAACCTGCACCCCGTCAAAGTCAAAAGCGACCGCCGAGTCGAACGAGGCTGAAATGTTGGAGGAGCCAACGCCGCGAAGGCTAAGCTGGCCGCCTGAGCCTGAGCCGCCAACCTGCACGTTGAGGGTCGGCACGCGGCTCGTAACGTCGGCAACCTGATCGACGCCGTAGCGCTCCAGTGTCTCACCGCCAATCGCGGTCACGGTGACCGGAACGTCCTGGAGGCTTTCCGACTGGCGCCGCGCCTGAACAATGATCACGCGCCCTTGGGAATCGTCATCCGAAGCCTCGTCGGTATCGGTGTCCTGGGCAAAGGCGGTTTGCGGCATGCTCGCAAAAGCAGCGATCGCGGCTCCGCTCATCAGTGTGCGGCGCAGGCCTTTCGTAGCAATGCGTTTATTACGTGCGGTCATCATGCTCTCTCCCTTACGGGCGCGAGTGCCTCACCGACTTTGTTTTGGCGAAGCCTGTTGCCCTTGTCCCCAGTCCCTGAGCCGCGAAAACTTGGATGTGACACGGCCGTCAGCAGTGCCACCGAGTGTATGGAGGAGCGATTCCGCACTCATCTAGCAAAAGCGCTAGGAACAATCGCAGAATGCGTCCTTTTGGCCACAATATTGCGCGATTCCCCGATGCCGTAGCGTCTTCTTACGTAAGCGGAAGGCGTGCAGCGCGCTGAAAGGGGCCTATTCGGCAGCTTCGCGCGCGGCCTCCATCTGCGAGGTGCGCGGATCGTTGGGCCACACCCATTCTTCACCGATCACCTGCTCGACCCGAAGCTCTTCGGGCACATTGTCGATCCCGATCATCCGGTCGCAAGACTGGTGAAACGAGTAGATGCGCGCTTCCTGATAAGACAGAGGCACGCTCTTGAAGGCAGCGCTCTGCATCGAATGCTGGATCGCTTCGCCGAACTGGGTGTCTTCAAGGATGATCGGGCTCATGTCGCGGCCGTTTGGCTGGCTTTCGTCGGGAACGGTCCAGAGGTCGGGTGCCGGAGCCCCCGAACCATCGGCGTCCCAATCGAGCGCCATGGTCACCAGTTCGAGCCGGGTGGTGCCAAGCGAAGTTGGCCAGAACACCAACGGCGGCACGAAATAGTTAGACAGCGGCGAGACCCAGTTGGGAAACAAAGTGTAGCTCTGCGTGCAGGTCCGCCCCAGCTCTCCCACGCTCTCGATCTGTTGCCATTCGGGCGGCGAGTCCACCGCGCGGACATGCTCGCGGTCGGTCTGCCGCGGAGGCGGGGCGAGCATACGCGCATGGCCGTTGGGATATAGAGTGTTGAGGTTGCGCTTGCTGTCCACCAGCGGTGCGACCGTGGTCGGGTGGATGAAGGGCACATGGTAAACTTCCATGTTGGCCTCCATCGCGACCTTCCAGTTGCAGTTGAGGTCGAACGAATAGCGCGCTGCCAGCCGCATTTTGTCGAAGGCAAACTCGTCCCATTCGTCCATCAGCGGGCCTAGCCATTCGGTCAGCGGCATGGCGTCCGCGTCGAAATTGACGAAGATGACATTGCCTAGCATTTCGCAGCGAACCGGGATCAGCCCGCGGCAGCTCATGTCGAAATCGGGCGGAAAGTCCTGCCGCTCGGGCACACCGACGAGCGTGCCATCGGTCTTGTAAGTCCAGTTGTGATAGGAGCACATCAACCGGCTGGACTTGCCCCTGTCCTCGGTCACAACCGGCGCGCCGCGATGGCGGCAGGTGTTGTAGAAGGCGCGCACCACCCCATCCATGCCATGCACAATCACAATCGGATCGCCCGCATTGTGCCAGCGCATATAGCAGCCGGGCTCGGGTATCTCGTCAATGTGACCTGCAAACAGCCAGCTCTTGCGGAAGATATGCTCCTGTTCGAGCTTGTAATATTCCTCGCTGGTGTAGCGGGCGGCGGGCATGTCGGGCAGGTGAGGAAAGCCCTCTGGCGGAGAGCGGCGCGTTGCCTCCCACTCCATTAGCGCTTTCAATCGTGCGACTTCGGCGGTGTCGATCATGCTTGTCTCCTGCAATGCAGAGTAGCGCAGGGCGGATTGGGCGCACCTCACACTTTTCCCATCGGTTTAAGTAGTGGCCAGCTTCGCCCCCGGACCTAGTCTGCGCGGATAAGACAAGCCTTTGGGAGAGGGTAATGACGGGAAGGGTAGAGGGCCGCGTGGCGCTGGTGACCGGCGGAGCGATGGGTCTGGGCAAGGCTGATTGCGAACGGCTGGCGGCCGAGGGCGCGAAAGTGATCGTGACCGACCGCGAGGTCGAGTTGGCGCACAAGGTCGCTGACGGGATCGGCGGTAACGCGATGGCGCTCGATGTCACATCCGAAGAGCAGTGGCAGGACGTCATGCACGCGGTGAAGGAGCGTCATGGCGGCCTCGACATCCTCGTCAACAATGCCGGCAATGTGATCTTTGAAAGCATCGAGGAGTGCTCGCTCGATCATTTCAAGCTGCATCTCGATATCCACGTCGTCGGCACATTTCTGGGCTGCAAATACGCGCTCCCGCTGATGAAGCATCGCCACAAGGATAATGGCGGAGCGGGTTCAGCGATCGTCAATATGGCCTCGACCGCGGCGCTGATGGGATATGGCAATATCCCGGCATACACCGCGGCGAAGGGGGCAATCTCCTCAATGACGCGCTCCATCGCGATGTATTGTCAGGACGAGAATTACGGCATTCGCTGCAATGCGCTGGCGCCGGGCGGGATTGAGACGCCGATGGTGATGGGCGTTTCCGGCCGTGCGGGTCAGCAGCCCATGGATATTCCCGAAGGGCCATTGCCTTCGGATGCGCTCGGTCATCCGCGCGATGTTGCAGGCTGCGTGGTGTTCCTCGCCAGCGACGATGCGCGCTTCCTCAACGGACTGACAATACCGGTGGACAATGGCCTCGACGCCCGACCTCACCACTGATCCCGCGCAGGCAGAGGACGCACCGACCGGCGGATATTACCGCTGGTATGTGCTTGGCCTGCTGACTCTGGTCAGCATGTTCTCGATCGCCGACCGGCTGGTCTTTTCGATCCTGCTCGAGGACATCAAGGCCGAATTTTCCTTTTCCGATACCCAGATCGGCCTGCTGGGCGGTCTGGCCTTTGCGCTCACCTATGTGATTGCCGGCTTCCCCGCCGCGCGGCTGGCTGACCGCTCCGTGCGCAAGAACATCGTCAGTGCGGCGATCACCTTCTGGAGCGGACTGACCGCCATATGCGGGCTGGCTACCGGCTTCTGGACATTGTTCTTTGCCCGGACGGGCGTAGGAGTGGGCGAAGGGTGCTCCGGCCCCGCATCGCAAAGCCTTGTCGCGGATTACTTCCGGCGCGAGGAACTGGCCAAGGCCATGGGCTTTCTCACCATCGGCGCGACCATGGGTACGGCTGGCGGACTGATTATCGGCGGTCAGCTCAACGAAATGTTCGGTTGGCGCTGGGCCTTTGTCCTGATGGGTCTGCCGGGCATGTTGATCGGCGCGATCGTCTATTTCACCATTCGGGAGCCGAGGCGCGGCCGATATGCCCCCAAGGACGCGAAAATTGAACAGCAGCCGCTCCTAGAGACTGCAAAGACGCTCTCGCGCAACCGTGTGTTTATGGGGCTGGCGGTTGGCTGGGCGGTGCAGATCATGATCGGATATGCGCTCGCCTTCTGGATGGCGGCGGTGATGATCCGCAATTTCGGCATCTCGAGCGGCGATGTCGGGCTGTATCTCGGCCTCGCCTTCTTTATCGGAGGAATTCCCGGGCCAATCCTTGGCGGCTATGTCGCAGGCTGGCTGACCAAGCGCGATGAACGCTGGCGGGCATGGATGCCTGGTGTCGTGAGCCTCGGCTGCGTGCTGCCACTGGCCATTAGCCTTTCTTCGAGCGCATTCTGGCCCTTTCTGGGTTTCTTCGCGGTTGCTTATGCGATCTATGTGATGAGTCAGGCGCCGATCCTGTCTGGCATTCAGGCGGCAGTGGAGCCGGGCCAGCGCGGCTTTGCAGTGGCCATCGCTTTGTTTTTTAACAATCTGGTCGGGCAGGCGCTGGGCCTCGCATTGATCGGCTGGGTGAGCGACTGGCTCAGCGAGACTTATGGCGCGCTGTCGCTGACGATATCGGTCTTTGCGGTGTGCCTTGTCTCAGGCGTGATCGCGATGGCCGTGTTCGCATGGACCGCCGCGCAGATGGGCAAAAGCGGGTATCTGGCACGGATGGCGACCTAGAAACCGGCCTAGAACCCCGGATGCACTGCCATCATGGCGCCATCGACCAGCATCTCCGCGCCGGTCATGTAGGGACACTCGTCAGACGCGAGGAATGCAATGGCCGCTGCCGTCTCTGCCGGATCGGCGAGGCGATTGAGGGGTGAAGTCGAAGCCACTGCGGCTTTCAGACCGGGCATGGCTTCTTCGGCTCTGTTGAGAATGCCCGTCTCGGTCGCGCCCGGCACAATCGCATTGCAGCGGATATTGTAGCCCTCTTTCGCGCAGTGGACCGCGATGGACTTCGTAAGCACCCGCACCGCGCCCTTGCTCGAACAATAGGCCACATCGCCCGGCAAGGCTCCGATGGCAGAGGTCGAGGCGATGTTGATGATCGCGCCTTTGGAGCCGCCCGGGTTGCCCTTCATCGCAGCAATAGCCGCGCGGCAGCCTGCCATCGTGCCCTTGATATTGATATCGTAGGTGCGGTCCCAAAGCTCGTCGGTCACGTCCTCGATAGAGGCCTGGCTGACCACGCCGGCATTGTTGACGAGGATGTCGAGCCTGCCGAAAGCTGCGACCGCGTTGCCCACCACCGACGGCCACAATGCGGTGTCGCTGACATCCTGCACGGCGAAGCTTGCGCCGACTTCTGCGCATACCGCCTCGCCATCGGGATTCACATCGGTCCCGAGCACCTGAGCGCCATCGGCCCGCAGTCGCCTGACTGTCGCAGCACCAATCCCGCTCGCGCAGCCAGTGACGATGGCGACCTTACGTTCGAGTCGCGGGCCCGACAGGTCTGGCATTACTCCGCCTGTTGCCAGATCGCGGCGCAGGGGCGCGCATTATGCGTTTCGACAAAGCGCGCGAGATTGTCGGTGCCTTCGGGCAGTTTCCACCCCACGGTGAAGCCGAAATTGGCAAAGGCAAAGACAAGCAGATCGGCAAAGGTGAAACGGCCAAGCGCGAAGTGGTTGCTGCCCCCCAATTGCGCATCGAACCAGCGCCATTTGTCATCGGACATTGCGGCAAGCTCAGCGCCCGCGCCTTCGCTGACCACGGCCATGCGCGGCTCGAACATCGGGCGGCCACCAGTGGCGCGGAATCCCATTGTCATCGGCACGACCACTTCCTGATCGAACAGCCGTGCCCATTTGCGCACTTCGGCGCGCTCTTTGGCGGTTTCGCCAAACAGGTTGGGCGAGGCGTGGTTCTCCTCGATAAATTCGCAGATCGGCCAGCTTTCGGTGAGGAAAGTGCCGTCATCGAGTTCGAGCGCCGGCAAGGTGCCTTGCGGATTCTTCGCGCAATATTCGGCGTCCTGCCGGTTTTCGCCCGTGATGATGTCGTAATGGACGCGTTCGAAGTCCTTTCCTTCCTCAAGGCCTTTTTCGACCATGAACATGCGCACGAGGCGCGGATTGGGTCCCAAGGATGAATGGAGCGTCGTCATTGTCTCTCTCCTGATTGGATTTGCGCGCAACCCTATGCAATTCGTGCTTGCCCGTCGCCCTCACAAATGCGCTAGGGGACGAAAGATGCGTGACGAGCAATTGAGAACTTCATGGACTTCCAACTGACCGATGAGCAGCGCGAGCTGCGAGACACCGCTCGCAAATTTGCCCGCGCCGAACTGCCTAAGCTTGCGCGCGAGATGGAGGAGAAAGACTTCCCCGTCCCGCATGAAATGCTGCTCACCTATGGCGAGATGGGCTTTCTCGGCGTCAATCTGCCCGAGGAATATGGCGGGCTGGGCCTTGGCCATGTCGAGGCGCTGCTGGTGCTTGAGGAGTTCGCCCAAGTTTCCAACGCGGTCGCCTTTCCGGTGTTCGAGGCACTGACGGGGCCGGTGCGCACGATCGAGCGGTTCGGCTCGGATGCGATGAAGGCTAAGATTCTGCCAGAAGTCATCAGGGGCGAGAAGATCGTCGCGGTATCGATGTCTGAGCCTGATGCTGGCACTGCGCTCACTGACCTCAAAACCACGGCGCGGGCCGACGGCAATGGCTATGTCGTCAACGGCTACAAACGCTGGACCTCGGGCGGCGGGCATTCGGACTATTACGTCACCTATTGCCGCTACTCGGATGAACCGGGTGCCAAGGGCATCGGCGCGATCCTGCTTGAAAAAGACATGGCAGGCATGAGCTTTGGCAAGCGCGAAGAGCTGATGGGCTTTCGCGGCATTCCCACTGCTGACATCTCGATCGAAGATGTGCGGGTGGGCGAAGAGAACGTCATTGTCGGCGCGGGCGGCTTTGGCCGTTTGATGAGCGCATTCGGCCTCGAACGCTGCGGCAATGCGACCCAGTCTATGGCAGTCGCCGCCGCCGCGCTAGAACAGGCGCTTGCCTACACGCAGGAGCGCGAGGCATTCGGCAAGCCGATCGTCGATTTTCAGGCCGTTCAAATGAAGCTCGCCGAGATGGCGATGAAGGTCGATGCGGCGCGCCTGCTGATCCACCGCGCGGCGGCCAATTCCGCCGCGAATGAAGGCGGCTTGCCCAGCGTCTATGAAAGTTCGGTCGCCAAATGCTTTGCCAATGAGATTGTTCGCGAAGTCACCGCATTGGGCATGCAGGTGATGGGCGGATACGGCTATCACAAGGATTACGGCATGGAACAGCGCCTGCGCGATGCCTATGCCTGGGGGATCGCGGGCGGAGCGATTGACGTGCAGAAAACCAATATCGCAGCCGCGATGGTGGGAAGACGCTTCAACCAAAGAAAATAGCTTGCGCAGGCGGGCTGTCCCACGCATCTAACACACATGACAACAAACGGCCCAGACGATCCCTCCGATACGCCTCCCAAGCCTGATAGGCAGCCGGATCAGGCGCGCAATCTGTTCGGACATAAAAGCGGGGCGAAAGGCTGGGAGACCCCGGCCGGGCAGGCGCCAACCGAAGAAGCGGCAAAGCCCGATGATACGTCCTCCGCGCCTTATCCGCGCGATGCGCAATACACGCCTCGACCCGAGGCTCCGCCGGAAGGCTCCTCCATACTCGGCGAGGTCGATGACGAAGGCGAACTCACGCTGCTCCATCCCAATTACAAGCTTGTGATGCGCGTCGGCGCGCTGTTGGCCGGGCTGGCCATCATGATCGCCGCGCTGATCATCGACGGCGGACTTCGCAACGAATTGGATACGCCGTTCGGGATTATTTCCGGACCCGCGCTGATTATCGCGATCATCATCGGTTTTCGCGTGCCGGTGGCTCGCTACAATGCGCGCGGCTACCAGATCAGCCGCGACCGGCTGCGCGTTGTGCGCGGCGTATGGTGGCATTCGGACACAATCGTGCCTTTTGGCCGCGTCCAGCATATCGATGTCGATCAGGGCCCGCTCGAACGCGCGCTCGGCATTGCCACGATGACGCTCCACACAGCGGGCAGCCACAATGCCTCGGTTCGTCTGCCGGGGCTGGGGCACGAACTTGCGGTCGAGATGCGCGAGGCAATCCGCGCGCATATCAAGCGGGAAAGCATGTGAGCGAGCAGCCCGCAACGCCCGACAAACCCGAAGGTCGCAACACCGATATCAAAACGGTGTTTGTCGGCATGCTCGCCGGTGTGCAAAACGCGATCATACCGGCGGCTCTGATCATGTTCGGATCGGGAGGGCTGGGCCTGCTGGTCGCTCTGCCAGTCTTCGCTGCGATCATCGCTGCTGCGACCTTGTTCAGCTATATCAGTTGGAAACGGCTCACCTACACTATTGGCGATGCCGATATTCGCGTTGAAAGCGGCGTGCTCAGCCGCGCCGCGCGTTCTGTGCCCTATGAGCGGATTCAGGATGTGAGCCTTGAGCAAAAACTGATCCCGCGCCTGTTCGGCCTGGTCGCGGTGAAGTTTGAAACAGGGGCAGGCGGCGGAGAGGATTTGAGCCTCTCCTACCTGACCGAAGGCGATGGCGAGGAACTGCGCCAGTTGGTGCGCGCGCGCCGCGATGAGGAGGCAGGCACTGTTGCCGCTGGCGATGAAGCGCCAAAGTTGTCCGCTGAAGACAGCGAGCCGCTCTTCACAATGGGCCCGCGCAGGCTCTTCACATTCGGCATCTTCGAGTTTTCGCTCGCGGTCTTCGCGGTGCTCGCGGGTCTGTTCCAATATGCGGACACGCTGATCGGTATCGAGATCTGGGATTTCGATCTGTGGGAGAGCGTGATCGAAGAGCAAGGCAATGCGCTTTCCTCACTCGGCCCGGTTGCGCAGCTCGTGAGTGCGATTGGCGGGATTATGGTCCTGCTGCTTGTCGGCTCCCTTACCGGAATGGTGCGGGTCTTCACCCGCGAATGGGGTTTCCTGCTTGAGCGGACCGCACGCGGTTTCCGCCGCCGCCGCGGCCTTTTGACCAAGACCGATGTCGTGATGCCAATCCACCGTGTGCAAGGCGTAAAGATCGGCACGCGCGCGATCCGATATCGCTTTGGTTGGCACTCGCTAAGCTTTGTCAGCCTTGCGCAAGATATGGGCGCAGCGAGCCATGTGGTCGCGCCTTTCGCCAAATTGCACGAGATCGCGCCGATTGCCGAAACCGCCGGTTTCCGCTTGCCCGACGAGAACGCTGACTGGCACCGCGCGAGCGACAAATATCTGGTCGACAGTGCGTTCTTCGACGCCGCATGGTTCCTGTTCGGAGCGCTCGCGGCCTTTGTCGCAACCTCGATTTACTCGCCCGAATGGACCATGCTGGTGACAGGCGTTCTGCTGGTGCTCGCAGGGCTTTCAGTGATCGCCAATGTGCTTGCCTGGAAATTCAAACGCCACGCGCTCGACGATGTGCAGATCATGGCGACCAAGGGTGTTCTGAGCCCCAGCAGCCAGATCGCGACACGGATGAAGCTGCACTCGGCCGAGATTGCGCAAGGGCCGATTGCGCGGCTGCGCGGCTATGCAACGCTCCATCTTGGGCAGGCAGGCGGCACATTTTCGATCCCCGGCGTTCCGGTTGATCGTGCGCGCGAGGTCCGTCGTAAAGTGATGCAAACGGTCGCCGCGACCGACTTCTCGCAGCTCGAAAACGGCTAGGCGCGTAGGTCGCTCCAACCGGGGTTTTCGTCAAACTTCTTGGCGACATACCAACATTGCGGGACGACTTTAAAGCCGTGCTCGCGCGCATCGGCGATCAGTCGCTCGACCAGCAGAGCCGCAATCCCGCGCCCGCCGATTTCGGGCGGGACGATGGTGTGAGTCGCGATCCGAACGCCATCTGACTGCGGCTCCCATTCCAGAGTTCCGGTCGCTTTCTCACCCGGTATATCAGCGACATATTTGCCGCCGCTGCCGTGATCGTGATGGGATATCACGACGCCAGTATTTTGATCGCTCATTTGCGCTCCTTCTTGCCATTGGAGCCGTTGCGGTTAGACGCTTGGGCGCGATGACTGATCTGAAACCCTTTCTCTCCGACAATGCCGCGCCGGTCCACCCCAAGATTTGGGCAGCGATGCAGGCGGCGGACAGCGCCGACAATCCTTATGATGGCGACGCTTTGAGCGCCGAACTGGACGCACGTTTCAGCGATCTGTTTGGGCGCGAATGTGCGGGTCTGTGGGTGGCGACTGGGACTGCGGCGAATTGCCTCGCGCTTGCCACCATGGTCCAGCCGCATGGGGCGGTGGTATGCCATGAGGAAGCGCATATCGAAGTCGATGAAGGCGGCGCGCCGGGCTTCTATCTTCACGGCGCAAAGCTGATGCTAGGAGCGGGCGAAGGCGCGAAGCTAACGCCGGAAGGTATCGCCGCGCTGATCGACCCGATCCGCGATGATGTCCATCAGGTCCAGCCGCACGCGATCTCGATCACGCAGGCGACCGAATATGGTCGCAGCTATTCGCCAGCCGAACTGGCAGCGCTCAGCGAGTTTGCCAAAGCGCGCGGGCTGGGCCTGCATATGGACGGCGCGCGTTTTGCCAATGCGGCGGCGTTTCTGGGCGGTTCTGCCGCCGATGCCGCGCACGGCGTCGACAGCCTTGCCTTTGGCTGCATCAAGAACGGCGGAATGAGCGCCGAGGCGGTGGTGCTGTTCGACCCGGCTCAGGCCGATCTGGTCAAATACCGGCGCAAGCGCGGCGGCCATTTGCAGTGCAAAGGGCGCTATCTCGCTGCGCAAATCCTCGCCATGCTCGACGGCGATCTATGGCTCGCCAATGCCCGCCATGCCAACGCCGCGTCGCAGGAAATCGCCAGCGGTTGCGGGGCCGAACGCCTGATGCATCCGGTCGAAGCCAACGAGCTGTTTGTGCGCCTGACCGAGACCGAACGCGAGGCTTTGCGGGCGCAGAAATTCGCATTCTACGACTGGGGCGAGGACGCCGCGCGTTTTGTCACCGCATGGGACACGCGCGCCGAAGATGCGAGCGCTTTGGGCAAGGCTATCGCTAGCCTGTGAGCGCCACCCAAACCAGCATGCTCAACTGGAGAATAATCCTGCCCTTCGTGCTGACCGGCACGATCTGGGGTTCGACCTGGTTCGTCATCACCGGACAGATCGATGGCGTGCCTGCCGCATGGTCAGTGTTCTACCGCTTCGCGCTCGCGACGCCTGCACTGTTTTTGGTGGCGTTCCTGATGAAACGGCGGCTGATCCTCATCGCGCCGGAGCACAGGCTCGCGGCGTTGGTGGGTGTCTTCCAGTTCAGCGGCAACTTCCTCTTCGTCTATCACGCTGAGCTTTATGTGACCTCGGGCATCGTCGCCATGATGTTCGGACTGCTGATGGTGCCCAACGCTCTGCTCGGGCGGTTTTTCCTCGGTGAAAGAGTGCAGGGCGGCTTTCTGCTCGGCAGCCTGATCGCGATTATTGGCGTCTCGTTCCTGCTCGTTCACGAATGGAGTGCGAACCCCGATGCGGGCGTGGTCGGAGGCAATGTCGCGCTCGGGATCGGGCTTGCGCTGCTGGGCATTCTGGCGGCGTCCTTTGCCAATGTGGTGCAGGCCAATCCGACCGGGCGCGGGGTGCCGATGGTGAGCCTGCTTGCATGGGCGATGCTCTATGGCACGCTGTTCGACCTTGGCTTTGCATGGCTCACCGCCGGTCCGCCGCCGCTTCCGACGAGCAGCAATTACTGGATAGGGATCGTCTATCTGGCGCTGATCGGGTCGGTCATCACCTTCCCGCTCCACTATAACCTTGTGCGTGAAATCGGTGCCGGGCGCACGGCCTACAATTCGATCCTGACGATCTCGGTCGCAATGCTGATTTCAACTTTGTTCGAGGGCTATCAATGGACCGCGCTCACCGCTGGCGGGATGGTGCTCGCGGTGATCGGGATGGTGCTGGCGCTGCGATCAAAGCAGACTCGCTAGTCCTTCGACGAACGTGGGACTTTGCGGCTGCCAGCCAAGCACGCGCTTGGCCTTGCCGTTCGCGACGCGGCGGTTCTCTGAGTAAAATCCGCGAGCCATTTCGGACAGGTTCGCTTCTTCCAGAGTTTCGAGCGGAGGGGGCTCAGCCCCGAGCAGGCGGCAGGCCTGTTCGGTCACTGCATTGCCGCTTGCAGGCAGATCATCGCCGAGATTGTATGCGCCCGCGGGCGCGTCGCTTGTCAGCGCAGCCACCACGCCGCTAGCAATGTCATCAACGTGACAGCGGCTGAACACCTGTCCGGGCATATCGATCCGCCGCGCCTTGCCCTCCCGCACCCGGTCGAGCGCGCTGCGGCCCGGCCCGTAAATGCCCGGCAGACGAAACACCCTTGCGCCAAGCTCGACCCACTTTGCGTCTGCCTCAGAGCGTGCATTGCGGCGGCCTGTTCCGGTCGGCGAGCTTTCATCGACCCATGCGCCCTGCGCATCGCCATAGACGCCAGTTGAGGAGAGGTAGCCCAGCCACCGCTTGCCCAATTCGCTGCCAAAGGCTTCCAGCACAGGATCAAGCCCGCTCGACCGGTCCGGCGGGACGGAGGAGAGCACATGGCTTGCTTTGCCCAAGGCCGAGCGCACCGCTGCACCATCGGCAAAATCCACATTGCCCGCGCTGCCGGTCGCATCCACGCTCCAGCCGCGCGCTTCCATCGCCGCTGCGATGCGTTTCGCCGTGTATCCCAGTCCGAAGATGAACAAATGCGCCATTTGCGCGTCTCATTCGGTTGGACGCGGCGCGAAATCAATCTAAATCACCGACCATGGATATTGCAGCAAACCCAACCAGCATCGAGGACGCCGCCCCCACTCCCAAGGAGCCGCCGCTGATCCGGCGCGAGGATTACAAGCCGTTTGCATGGCACGTTCCCACGGTGCAGCTCGACTTCGCGCTGGGTCTGGACGAGACTTTGGTGAAGTCGGTGCTTGAGGTGGAACGCAACGAGGCTGCCGAGGCGGACCAGACATTGCGCCTCAATGGCGACGGGCTGGACCTGGTTGCGGTGAGCGTCGATGGCGCGCCTTGTGAGCACGCGCTCGACGGGGACGATCTGCTGGTCACGCTCACCGGCGATAAGCACAGGGTCGAAATCACGACACGCGTTCGCCCTTCGCAAAACACCCAGCTGATGGGGCTCTACGCCTCGAACGGAATGCTCTGCACCCAGTGCGAGGCCGAGGGTTTCCGGCGCATCACATTCTTCCCTGACCGGCCTGACGTTCTATCGGTTTACAGCGTGCGGATGCACGGGAGCAAGGCGCAGTTCCCGATCCTGCTGTGCAATGGCAACAAGGGCGAGGAAGGCGAGCTGGAAGGCGGCGATCACTTTGCCGAGTGGCACGATCCGTGGCCCAAGCCCGCTTACCTCTTCGCGCTGGTTGCAGGCGATCTGGTCGCCAATTCGCGGCCCTTCACAACAGCCTCTGGCCGTGAGGTCGAGTGCAATATCTGGGTGCGCGCGGAAGATCTCGGGCGCACCGATCACGCGCTCGAATCGCTCCACCGCTCGATGAAATGGGACGAGGAAACGTTCGGGCGCGAGTATGATCTCGACCTCTACAACATCGTCGCGGTGAGCGATTTCAATATGGGGGCGATGGAGAACAAGGGCCTCAACGTCTTCAACACCAAATATGTGCTGGCCGATGCCGACACCGCGACCGATGGCGATTTCGACGCGGTCGAGGGCGTGATCGCGCACGAATATTTTCACAATTGGTCGGGCAACCGCGTGACCTGCCGCGACTGGTTCCAGCTGAGCCTGAAAGAGGGCTTCACCGTGCTGCGCGACCAGCTTTTCAGCCAGGACATGCGCGGCGAAGCGGTCAAACGGATCGAGGATGTGCGCATCCTGCGCGCGGCTCAATTCCCCGAAGATGCGGGGCCATTGGCGCATCCGATCCGGCCCGACAGTTACCGTGAAATCAGCAATTTCTACACCGCGACTGTCTACAACAAGGGCGCCGAAGTCATCCGCATGATGCGCAGTATGGCCGGTGTCGACTGGTTCCGCGCAGGCACCGATCTCTATTTCGAGCGCCACGACGGCGAGGCGGCGACCTGCGAGGACTTCATCCGCGCGATCGAGGATGGGGCCCAGCTTGATCTGAAGCAGTTCCGCAACTGGTACACCCAAGCGGGCACTCCGACCGTGACTGTCCGGCAGGAAGTGGTCGGCGACATGCTGCGGCTCCATCTGACTCAGAGCGTCCCGCCAACGCCCGGCCAGCCGGACAAGCAGCCGATGCCTATCCCCCTGCGCGTCGCGGTCCATTCGCGCGGGAGTGAGGCTGTTGGCGATGAGCAGCTGCTTGTGCTCGACCGGTCCGAGCAGACATTCGACATCCCGCTCGCCGGCCCCGATCCGGTTGTCTCGATCAATCGCGGCTACACCGCGCCTGTGATCATCGAGCGCGCGCTTGACCGTGCTGATCTGGTCTTCCTTGCCGCGCATGATGATGATCCCTTCGCGCGCTACGAAGCGGTGCAGGAGCTGGCGGTTGGCCATCTTGTCGATGCGGCCAGTGGCTCAGCCGGTGGGGAAGGCGAGGAGGCGATTGTCGAGGCATTCCGCGCCATCCTCACCGACCAGGTGCTCGACGATTCGATGCGCGGCGAGCTGCTGATGCTGCCGAGTGAGACCTATCTGTTCGAAGTGATGGCCACCGGAGCGCGTAAGGCTGATCCGGGCGCGATCCATGCGGCCCGCGAGGGATTGAAGGCTGCCATCGGGCGCGAATGTGCAAGCGAGTTCGACGCGCTTTATGATCGCGCGGCGCAGGCAGCCTTCGGCGATCCCGAAGGACGCGGAGCGCGCAAGGTGAAGACGCAGGTGCTTGTCTATCAAGCCGCTTCGGACCCCGCCAAGGCCGCCGAAGTGGCCGCTCGCCAATATGACAATGCTGACAACATGACTGATCGGCAGGGCGCGCTGATGGTGTTGTGCGGGCTGGAATCGGCGGAGCGTGAAGCGCGCCTGCAAGACTTCTATGATCACTACACCGGCAATGATCTTGTGATCGACAAGTGGTTCACGCTTCAGGCGCTTTCGCTCCACCCTGATGTGCTCGCACAGGTCGAAGCTTTGGCGCAGCACGCCGACTTCACCATGAGCAATCCCAACCGAGTGCGCTCGCTCTACATGGCTTTGGCAGGCAATCCGAAGGCATTCCATGCGGCAAATGGCGAGGGCTACCGGATGATCGCCGACCTGATCCTCGCGCTCGACCCGATCAACCCGCAGACGGCGGCGCGCTTTGTCTCGCCGCTGGGGCGCTGGCGGCGGATCGAGCCGGGACGTGCGGCGCTGATGAAGTCCGAGCTGGAACGGATCGCCGCTGCCGGCAACCTTTCACGCGATACGTTCGAGCAGGTGAGCCGGAGCCTCGATGGCTGAACTGGCCGCTCTCGATACGCCTTTCGACATTGCCCGTGCGAAGGTGCTGGGCGAGGTCCCGCATGGCTTTTTCGGCTCTGCGGGCGGAGTGCATCAATTTGGCTATGGCGGGCCGGGGGATGAGGAGGAAATCCGTCTTTTCCGTTCAGCAGTTGCCAGCGCGATCCTGCCCGGAGCGCCGCTAGCCGCCCCGCATCAGGTTCACTCGCCCAATGTCATAACTCTGGGCAAGCAAGGTAAGTTGTGGCCCGACGCTGCTGAAGGGCGCGGAGTGGCTGACGCATTGGTGACCGACCGGCCCGATGTGGTGCTCGGCATTGTCACCGCTGATTGCGGCCCGGTCCTTTTCGCGGACACGAATGCAGGCGTTGTCGGTGCGGCCCATGCCGGATGGCGCGGCGCGCAAAGCGGCGTGCTCGAAAACACGATCACCGCGATGGAGGCATTGGGTGCCAAACGCTCCAGTATCGCCGCCGCGCTTGGTCCGATGATTGCGCAGCGCAGTTACGAGGTGGACGCTGCCTTCCGCGAAAACTTCACCGAAGCGGATGAAGTGCATTTTGCCGATGCCCCGATGCGTGAAGGAAAGACGCGCTGGCACTTCGATTTGCCGGGCTACATCGCCGCCCGTCTCGAATCTACGGGAATTGCACGGATCGAGTCGCTTGTGAGCGACACTTTTGGCGAGGAAGCTAGGTATTATTCCTTCAGACGCGCCGCCCAGCGCGGTGAACCGTCCTACGGGCGACAAATCAGCGCAATTGCCTTGCCTCGCTAGGGGAGATGCGCGCCACTTGTACGCAGCTTGCAGCCAGTCGAACGGAACTTGCTCAAAACACGGTTGGCTATTTGCACAATTGGCGTATATGGCGCCCGCATTGGGTTCAAAACCGGCGATTTGCCGAGAGCCCAGATGTTGAGTTAGAACAGACGGGCTTTGGCGGCGTAAATGCCCCGAAGCTTTCCACCGCAAGCCGCCTGGGGGCAATCCAACGCGGCACGACGAGCAGGGTAATACATCATGGCTTCTACTGCAGAAGGTACCCAGGAAGGCGCCACCCAAGACGGTGTGCGTCGTCGCGACTGGATCCATATTGCAGCCCTCAGCACCGCCGGTGTCGGCGGGGCTTCGGTCCTTTTCCCGTTGATCAGCCAGATGGCACCCAGCGCCGATGTGCTTGCAGCTTCGACCACCGATGTCGATGTCTCGACCATCGAAGCCGGTCAGTCGATCAAGGCGACCTTCCGCGACCAGCCGCTCTTCGTGAAGCGCCTGACGGCTGAAGAGATTACCGCTGCCAAGGCCGAAGATGGCGCAGATATGCGCGACCCGCAGACGCTGGAAGAGCGTCTGGGCGAAGGCAATGCAGACATTCTGGTCCAGCTGGGCGTTTGCACCCACCTCGGCTGTGTGCCGCTGGGCGCGGGCGAAGGCGAAGACAAGGGCGAGTTTGACGGGTATTTCTGCCCGTGCCACGGCTCGCATTACGACGTCGCCGGACGCATCCGCAAAGGCCCTGCGCCGACGAACCTCGCAGTTCCCGATTTCGCATTCCCGTCCGAAGGCGTGCTGCGCGTCGGCTGATGCGCGTGGGCCTTTCTGACAGTTACACTATTCAACGCTGACCAATAGCAAGAGAGCAATATGAGCTTCGCCTGGGCAAATCAGTACGAACCGAAAAATCCGTTCATGAAGTGGATGGACCAGAAATTGCCGTTGCCGCGGCTTGTCTATGATGCGGTGGGCGCCGGCTATCCGGTGCCGCGTAATCTCAATTATATGTGGAATTTCGGCGTGCTTGCCGGGTTCTGCCTTGTTCTGCAGATCGTCACCGGCGTTGTCTTAGCGATGCATTACTCGGCCAATACCGAAGTCGCCTTCGGTCAGGTCGAGCACATCATGCGCAACGTCGAATATGGCTGGCTGATGAAATATGCCCACGCCAACGGCGCGAGCTTCTTCTTCATGGTTATCTACCTGCATATCTTCCGCGGGTTCTATTACTCTTCCTACAAAGCCCCGCGCGAGATGATCTGGCTACTGGGCGTTGTCATCTTCCTGCTGATGATGGCGACCGCCTTTATGGGTTATGTGCTTCCCTGGGGGCAGATGAGCTTTTGGGGCGCGAAGGTGATTACCGGGCTGTTTGGAGCGATCCCTGTTGTCGGTGAGCCGCTGCAAAACTGGCTCGTAGGCGGCTTTGCGCCGAACAATTCGACGCTCAACCGCTTCTTCTCGCTGCACTTCCTGCTGCCGTTTGTGATCGCTGGCGTGGTGATCCTGCACATCTGGTCGCTGCATATTCCCGGATCGTCCAACCCGACGGGTATCGAGGTAAAGAGCGAAAGCGATACGATCCCGTTCCACCCCTATTACACCGCGAAAGACGGCTTCGGCCTCGGGGTTTTCCTCGTCCTCTACGCGCTGTTCGTGTTCTTCGCCCCGAACCTGCTGGGTCACCCGGATAACTGGGTTGAAGCGAACCCGCTTTCAACACCGGCGCTGATCGTTCCTGAATGGTATTTCTATCCCTTCTACGCGATCCTGCGCGCCTTTACCGGCGACCTTACCATTCCCTTTACCGATGTCATCCTGATCCCGGCCAAGCTGCTTGGCGTGATCGCGATGTTCTCGGCCATTCTGGTGTGGTTCCTGCTGCCGTGGCTCGACAAGAGCCCGGTCCGCTCGGGCGCCTATCGTCCGCTGTTCAAGAAGTTCTTCTGGTTCGGCCTGATCCCGTGCATGGCCGCCCTGTTCTATCTTGGCGGAGCGAAGCCGGAAGAACCCTTCATCGTGCTCAGCCAGATTGCGACGGCTTACTACTTCCTTCACTTCCTGGTGATCCTGCCGATCGTCAGCCAGATCGAAGTTCCCAAGCCGCTGCCCTTCTCGATCACCGAAGCGGTGCTTGGTAAGGACGCCGAAGCCGAACCGGCTGAGTAACGCGCGCTAATTGTTAAACTGACCCGATAACGAGAAAGAGTTTAGGTCATGACCATTCGACTTCTGGGCATCTTTGCTGGACTGGGACTCACCGCCGTTTTGGTGTTGTGGTCGCTCGTGCCGGGCCTTGTTAACTTCGCCATGCCGGAAAAGCCGGAATATTATGCTTTTCAGGAAGCCAATATTGCGCCTGAAGGCGGCTTCTCCTTCGAAGGGCCGTTGGGCACTTGGGACACGCAGCAGCTCCAGCGCGGCTATCAGGTTTATAAAGAGGTCTGCTCGGCCTGCCACAGTCTGAAATATGTCGCTTTCCGCAACCTTGAAGATTTCGGCTACACCGAAGAGGAAGTGCGCGCCGAAGCCGCAAGCTGGACGGTTCCCGGTATCAACCAGGAAACCGGCGAAGCAGCCTCGCGTCCGGGTCTGCCGACCGATCAGTTCCCTTCGCCCTATCCTAACGAGATCGCCGCGCGCGCTGCCAATAACAACGCTGTGCCGCCTGATCTTTCGCTTATCACCAAGGCGCGCAAGGATGGGGTAAACTACATCTATTCGCTGATGCTCGGATACACTGAGCCCACTGCGGAAGATCTGGCCAAGTCGCCTGACTTCGAGACGCCGGACGGTCTCTATTTCAACGAGCACTTCTACAACATCAACATCGCTATGGCGCCGCAGCTCACGCCTGATCGCGTGACCTATGCTGATGGCACTGCAGCAACGCCAGAGCAGATGGCAGCCGATGTGACTGCGTTCCTGGCCTGGGCGGGCGAGCCTTCGCTGATCCACCGTAAGCAGATGGGTTGGTTTGTGATCCTCTTCCTGCTGTTCGCGACGGGTCTCGCTTATTTGTCGAAAAAGCAGATCTGGGCCGAGTTGAAGTCAAAGAAGGACTAAGCCGCCCTCGCGGAGGTTTTTGACCGCACCGCAATACAAAGAGCGCCCCGTCATCATCATCGATGGCGGGGCGCTCTGCATTTGACGAAGGACGCAGCGTGACGGAGAAGCATGACGTGATGACACCAGACGAGCTCAAATCGCTAATCCGCACTGTGCCGGACTTTCCCAAACCGGGCATCCAGTTCCGCGACATCACCACCTTGATTGGCCACGGCGAAGGCTTCGCGGCCAGCGTACGTCACCTCGCGGATATGGCGCGTGCGAAAGGCGCACAGAAAATCGCCGGCATGGAAGCGCGCGGCTTTATCTTTGGCGCGGCTGTCGCGGTCGAGCTTGGCGTCGGCTTTGTCCCTGTGCGCAAACCGGGCAAGCTGCCGATCGAGACAATCGGGATCGACTATGCGCTCGAATACGGGACCGACCGGCTCGAAATGGACCCCGGTGCAGTGCGTGAAGGCGAGAACGTTGTGATCGTGGACGATTTGATCGCCACTGGAGGAACTGCGCTCGCGGCGACCGAGCTGCTGCGCCGTGCTGGAGCCCAGATCGGTCATGCGCTGTTTGTCATCGACCTTCCCGATCTGGGTGGCGCTGCGAAATTGCGCGATGCAGGGGTCGAAGTTGGCTTGCTGATGGACTTTGAGGGCGAATAGGCTAGGCCTGACTCCAACAGGCTCGCCGCTTGCGCTATCTGAATGCGCGCAGCTGAAATAGAGCCAATTGGGACAGGTATGACGTCGCAAACACTTGTTATCGCTGCAGTCGGCGCTCTGGGTATCGGGGCGCAGTGGATCGCGTGGCGCACCGGCTGGCCTGCAATTGTGCTGATGCTGGCGGCGGGTTTCATCGCCGGGCCGATCACCGGGATGATCGACCCCGAGGCGGCGTTCGGAGAATTGCTCGACCCGATGATCAGCGTCGGCGTGGCGCTGATCCTGTTCGAAGGAGGCCTGAGCCTCGACCTGCGTGAATTGCGACATTCGGGCAAGGCGGTGATGCGGCTTGCCACGGTTGGCGTCCTCGTCGGCTGGGCGCTGGGTACGCTGGCGGGGTTCTATATTGCAGGGCTGGTCTGGCCGGTCGCGGTGCTGTTTGGCGGTATCCTGATTGTCACTGGGCCAACGGTGGTGATCCCGTTGCTGCGTCAGGCCAATATCCAGACGCGCCCCAATTCGATCCTGAAATGGGAAGGTATCGTCAACGATCCCACCGGCGCTTTGTGCGCGGTGATCGCCTATGAATATTTCCGTTTCGTGCAGGACAATCCGGGCGCCTCGCTTGTCGATGTGGTTCCGCCGCTGATCATCGCTGCTGTGCTGGCGGGGCTGGTTGGCTATGCGGCCGCGCGCGCCATCGCCTATCTCTTCCCGCGCGGCGCGATCCCTGAATATCTGAAAGTGCCAGTGCTGTTCACTGTCGTCATCGCGGTGTTCGTGTTCAGCAACCAGATCGAGCACGAGGCCGGCCTTGTGGCCGTGACAGTTATGGGCATCACGCTCGCCAATCGCGACGTTTCGAGCATGCGTTCGATCCATCCGTTCAAGGAAAACATCGCGGTCCTGCTCGTCTCGGGCATTTTCATTCTGCTGGCCTCCAGCCTGTCGCCGCAGGACATCAGCTATCTCAATCCGATGCAGCCGGTGGGGCAGCGCTTTATGCTGTTCCTGCTTGCGTTGTTGTTCGTGGTCCGACCCGCAACTGTGCTCATCAGCCTGCTCGGCACCGATGTGCCGTGGAATGAGCGGCTGTTTGTCGCCTGGATCGCCCCGCGCGGGATCGTGCTGGTGGCAATTTCCGGCCTGTTCGCATTGCGACTCGGCGATCTGGGGATCGAGGGCGGGCAGCTGCTGATCGGGCTTAGCTTTGCGGTCGTGGTCGTTACGGTGATCGCGCATGGCTTTACCATCGGAATTGCGGCCCAATTGCTGGGCGTTAAAGGCACCTCTCGCCCCGGCCTGCTGATCGTGGGCTCGACCCCGTGGACCATCGCACTCGCCAAGCAGATGGAGGCGGTCAAGACGCCAGTGATGATCGTCGACCAAAGCTGGCAGAGACTTGGCGCGGCGCGGCGCGAAGGTCTGCCCTTCTATCACGGAGAAATCCTCAACGAGGCGACCGAGCACAATCTCGACCTTGCTCCATTCCAGGTGCTGGTCGCCGCGAGCGAGAACGAGGCTTACAACGCGCTCGTCTGCAACGAGTTCGCGCATGAGATTGGCCGCGACATGGTCTATCAACTGGGTGAGGTTTCGGACGAAGAAGACCGCCATTCCTTGCCGGAAAGCATTCGCGGGCGCGCTTTGTTTGAAGAAGGGTTGGGCGTTTCGGATGTGAACACCCGCCAGCAACAGGGCTGGATGTTCAAGAAAACCAAGCTCTCCGATGAGTTCGACTTCGAAGACGCGCAGGAGAAACTGCCAGACAGCGCGACGATGCTGTTGCTGGTGCGCGAGAGCGGAACATTGCGCTTCTTCACTCATGCGGTGCGCCCGGTGCCACGCGCGGGCGATACGATCATCACCTTTGCCCCGCCCAAAGTGCAAGCGGCAGAAGACACAGTTCGGGCCAGACCGGCTCCCCCCAAACCGCAAACAACCTGATTACCGAAGAGAGCAATATGCATAGACCTCGTTTCATCACCGCACTGGCTCTGACAGGAGCACTTTTTGCTCTTTCGGCCTGCGATGTGAAGCAGGATGAAGGAGCAGCCACGCCTGATCCGGAGGCTGGCGCGACACCATCCGGTGGGCCAAGCGAGGCGGTTTCGATCCTGCGGCCCGATGTCGAGGCCGAACAGGAGCTTGCGATCGGTACCCCGCTCGAACCGCTCAATGTCACTATCGGCTTCCCCGAAGGCGGGAGCGAGCTGGACGAAGCTGCGCTGGCGGGCCTGCGCGAAGTTCTCGCCTCCGACCAGATCGTACTCGGCGGTCCGATCGTCCTGCGAGCGCATAGCGATGCGGGGGGTAGCGACGCTGTCAATTCACGCGCATCTGAAGCGCGCGGATTAGCCGTGGCCGAATGGATGGTCGCAGCAGGCATCGATTCGACCCGTATCGACGTGATCGTGTTTGGTGAGCAGAATCCGGTCGAGCCAAATGCGCTGCCCGATGGTTCCCCCAACGAAGAAGGGCGCGCGCTCAACCGCCGGGTCGAAATTCTGATTGTGCCTCCCGCGCAGGAAGCAGTGGAGGCCCAAGCCCCAACCGAGACGTCAACCGAGAGTGGCGACTAGCTCCAGCACGCGATCCGCATATTCGGGCCGGCAGATCAGCAGGTCGGGCAGATAGGTGTCCGCCTGGTTGTAGCGGATCGGTGATCCGTCGATGCGCGAACAGTGCAATCCATGCGCCTCAGCCACCGCGACCGGGGCGCAGCTATCCCACTCATATTGCCCGCCCGAATGGAGGTAGATCTCAGCCTCTCCGCGCACCACGGCCATCGCTTTGGCGCCTGCGCTGCCCATCGCAACAAGCTCTCCGCCCAGCGCCTCGCAAACAGCAAGCGCCTCTTTCGCAGGGCGCGTTCGGCTCACGAGGAAGCGGGGTTTGCTCGCCGCTGCAGGTAGCGGTTTTACCGCGCCTGTATGAAGGACGATCCCGCCATCAAGGCCGGGCAGCGCAACTGCTCCGGTGGTCGCGGCCCCGTCAACCGACAGCCCGACATGCACTGCCCAATCGCTGCGTTTCTCGCCATATTCGCGCGTGCCATCCACCGGATCGACGATCCACACGCGGCTTTGCGCAAGGCGTGCGGTGTCGTCCTTTTCCTCTTCAGAGAGCAAGCCGTCATCGGGGCGTGCTGCGCGAAGCGCGTGGCAGAGAAACTGGTTCGCGGTCGCATCGCCGGCATTGCCCAGCGCCTTGCCCGTAAGCACACCCGCATCGCGCACATCGATAAGGATGCGCCCTGCGATTCCGGCAAGGTGCGCTGCCAGTTCGGCGTCGTTGAGGTCGGCTACATTCACTTGAGCGGCAATATCTGGCTGATGATGTATTCCGCAGCCTCAACTGGCGTCATATCCACTGTGTTGACGCGGATTTCGGGGCTTTCAGGAGCTTCATAGGGGCTGTCGATTCCGGTGAAGTTCTTCAGCTCCCCGCTGCGGGCCTTTTTGTAGAGGCCTTTTACATCGCGGCTCTCGGCCACTTCGAGCGGGGTATCGACGAAGATCTCGATAAACTCACCCTCGGGCAGCATCTCTCGCACCATCTGCCGCTCGGCGCGAAAGGGACTGATAAAGGCGGTCAGCACCACCAGACCCGCATCCGCCATCAGCTTGGCAACCTCGCCGATGCGGCGGATATTTTCGATCCGGTCGGTCTCGGTAAAGCCCAGATCCTTGTTGAGCCCGTGGCGTACATTGTCGCCGTCGAGCAGGAAGGTGTGGCGGTTCATCAGCGCGAGCTGTTTCTCAACCTCGTTGGCGATGGTCGATTTGCCCGAGCCGGAAAGTCCGGTGAACCACAGAACACGCGGGCGCTGGTTCTTGAGCGCGGCGTGATCGTCGCGGGTAATCGTGGTCGGTTGCCAATGGACATTCTGCGCGCGGCGGAGCGAGAATTCGATCATGCCAGCGCCCACAGTCGCATTGGTGAACTTGTCGATCAGGATGAACCCGCCGAGCTGCCGGCTCTTGGCATAGGGTTCGAAGGTAATCGGACGGTCGGTCGAAAATTCGGCGACGCCAATGGAATTGAGTTCCAGCGTCTTGGCTGCGAGGTGATCGAGGCTGCCCATATCCACCTCGTATTTGGGCGGCTGGACCGTTGCGGTGACCATCTGGCTGCCGAGCTTGAGCCAATATCCGCGCCCCGGCTTCATCGCGGTCTCGTCCATCCACACAATGGTCGCGCAGAATTGATCGGACGCTTCGGGCGGATCGTCAGCCGCTGCAATCACATCGCCGCGCGAACAATCAACTTCGTCGGCCAGCGAGATCGTGACCGATTGGCCCGCGACCGCTTCGTCGAGTTCGCCGTCAAAGGTGGTGATGCTCTTGACCGTGCTGGTCTTGCCCGCAGGAACCACGCGCACTGTGTCGCCCGGCCGAATCGTGCCGTCGCTGACCAGACCCGCAAAACCCCGGAAGTCGAGATTGGGACGATTGACCCATTGCACCGGCATGCGGAAGCTCCGCTCCTGCGCTGCCGTGTTCGCGAGCTCGACCGTTTCGAGATGTTCGATCAGCGCGGGGCCCTTGAACCATGGCGTGTTTGCCGATGGGGCAGAAGTGATGTTGTCACCCTTGAAGCCCGAAATCGGGATCGGGGTGAAGCCTTCAATGCCGATTTCTTCGGCGAAGGCGGAGTATTCGGCAACAATCGCGTCGAACACACCTTGGTCGTAACCGACCAGATCCATCTTGTTCACCGCCAGAACCAGATGTCTGATGCCGAGCAAGTGGGCCAGATAGGAATGCCGCCGCGTCTGCTGCAGCACGCCTTTGCGGGCATCGACAAGGATCACGGCTAGATCGGCGGTTGAAGCGCCGGTGACCATATTGCGCGTATATTGTTCATGCCCGGGCGTGTCGGCGACGATGAATTTGCGCTTTTCAGTCGAGAAAAAGCGATAGGCGACGTCGATCGTGATGCCCTGTTCGCGCTCTGCGGCAAGGCCATCGACCAGCAGGGCGAAGTCGATTTCTTCGCCCTGCGTGCCGTGCTTCGCACTGTCGCTTTCGAGCGCGGCGAGCTGATCCTCGAAGATCATCTTCGAATCGTAGAGCAGCCGCCCGATCAGGGTCGATTTGCCATCATCCACGCTGCCGCAGGTGATGAAGCGGAGCAGGCTCTTGTGCTGATGCGCGTCGAGATAGGCGTCGATATCTTCAGCGATCAGCGCGTCGGTTTTGAAGCTGGAGTCGGTCATCAGAAATACCCTTCCTGCTTCTTCTTCTCCATCGAGGCGTTGCCCCCATCCTTGTCGATCACGCGGCCTTCACGCTCGCTGGTCGTGGTGAGCAGCATTTCCTGAATGATTTCGGAAAGAGTCGCCGCCTCGCTTTCGACCGCGCCCGTTAGCGGAAAGCAGCCGAGCGTGCGGAAGCGGATTGATCGTTCGGTAATTTCGGGGCGCTTGCCCATGACCTTTTCGAGCCGGTCAATATCGTCCGCCATGAACAGCCCGCCTTCATATTCGAAGGTCGGGCGCCGCGCCGAATAATAGAGCGGCACGATCTCGATATTTTGCAGCTGGATATATTGCCAGATGTCGAGCTCGGTCCAGTTCGAGAGCGGGAAGACGCGGATGCTTTCACCTTTGGTCTTGCGCGCATTGTAGAGGTTCCACAATTCGGGCCGCTGGTTCTTCGGGTCCCAGCCATGGCTGGCCGTGCGGAACGAAAAGACGCGTTCTTTCGCGCGCGATTTCTCTTCGTCACGCCGCGCGCCACCAAAGGCGACGTCGAAACTGTGCTTGTCGAGCGCCTGCTTCAGCCCCTCGGTCTTCCACATATCGGTGTGCAAAGGGCCGTGGTCGAACGGGTTGAGGCCCATTTCTTCGGCTTCGGGATTGCGATGGACGAGCAGTTCCATCCCCGCATCCTTCGCGCTCTTTTCGCGCAGGTCGTACATGTCGCGGAACTTCCAGGTCGTATCGACATGGAGCAGCGGGAAGGGCGGCGGCGAGGGGTAGAACGCCTTCTTGGCGATGTGCAGCATCACCGCGCTGTCTTTGCCAACAGAATAGAGCATGACCGGGTTCTCAGCCTCGGCCACGACCTCGCGGAAGATGTGGATGCTCTCGGCTTCAAGCCGTTCCAGATGGGTAAGCGTACGCATGGGATTGCAGCTAACGCCTATGCGCCAGATCACAAGCCAAGAAAAGATTGGGAGGTGTGAAGTTTGGAGCGGTAAGGGGAAGCCAATAGGCCGAACAAGCAATTGAACCTATTTTGTTTTTCAAAGCTCGAGAAATAAAAGGCCCCCAATCTGGCCCCCACATGCCTGCGCTTCTGTGGAAAAACCCGGGATTGAGAGGGACGGTTGCGTCCTTTTCAGGCCTTCGTAGTTAGCCTGCAAACTGCGGATTGTCACCGCTCCGATGGGCAACTCGTATGTGAGTGGAGCGCGGCCTTACGGCACAATAGGATTAGAAATCCCGCGGATCGCAAACAACTCGCGCGTTAGCCGAAATTTATCATTCAGTTTCATGTGTTTATGGGACTTTGAGTTGTCTGCGGCTCAGCGCAAACCCGCTCAACTCGTAGACGGGTTGTTTCCGCCCAAAACATTTTTTTCATTAATTATCATAAGCTTACATCCCGAATTCGCGGGGTACGGTGTGCTCGCCAGATTTCCATCCGCGCGCGGTTTACCAATTGTTCGCGGATTTCTCGGCTCAGCCACTGCGGACGGCACCTGCCGTGAAACAGCCGCGCGGCGATTGAGCGCAGCAAATGACCGCTTTGCGCCCCAGTTTCAGACATAGCGATGCCAAGTCTTAGTTGCCGAAAGCGGACATTCTTTGCGGCCATTCCGGCCAAGAAGAATGAAGATGACTTATTCACAATTCGATCCTGCAACCCAAAACCGCGTCCCTTGGAACTTTGGGGCGAAGATCGGGCCTAAGAGGCCGTTCAAACAGAAACAGATATGGGCCATCCGGTTCTTTCTCGCCCGCGAGCAGCGCATTCGTGATCGGGCTCTCTTTGATTTAGCAATCGATAGCAAGTTGAGGGGGTGTGACCTCGTTGAGCTCAAGATTGGGGATCTGGTCAGTGGGCCTGACGTTCGAACGCGGGCCGCAATCACACAGTGCAAAACAGGGCGGCCCGTTCAGATTGAAATCGCGGCGGATGCACGTGACAGTCTTTTCGCGTGGCTTGAACGCCGAGGCGGTTCTATTGAGGAATATGTGTTTCCAAGTCGGATCGACCACTCAAATCATTTGAGCACCCGTCAATATGCCAGACTAGTAGATGAGTGGGTTGAGACTATTGGACTTCGGCCAGAGGAATACGGCCCGCACTCACTGCGGCGAACTAAGGCTTCGATTATCTACAAAGCGACAGGCAATATACGAGCAATCCAGATACTGTTGGGTCATTCGAAAATTGAGAATACTGTTCGCTATCTTGGCGTGGACATCGAAGACGCGCTCACGCTAGCGGAGAAGACGGAAATTTGACCGCTGTTGGACGCCAGTCGAAATCGGGCTGGCGTCCGCAAATGGAGTGGGAAGCAGACAATTCCGCTTTGTGCTCACGACCGTTCGCCTCGCTGAAACATTTGCGGGCATTCAAATTCGCTATCTCAATTCAGGCAATCGTACAGGCGGACAAACCAATGCGGTCCGTGACTAGGCCCCATTGCTTGAACTGATGAACCAAAGCTTCGTTAGTTTTACGCGTAGCTTGGTTGCTCCGCTGCTGAGGTCCGAAGCCGCCGCGTACGCTGCTGGTACGACGAGCAATGTGAGGAAAGTCGAGGTCGTTAGGCCTCCGATGATTATGAACCCCATTGCGTTGCGCCATTCGGCGGCATCGGATTGCGCGAGCGCCACAGGTAACATTCCGAAGACTGCGGCCAGCGCTGTCATCAGCACGGGCCGCAACCGCTCTGGGGCAGCGCTGCGCATCGCAGCACCGGCCTCGTCGCCTCGGTCGCGATACTGATTGGCAAGATCGACCAACAGGATACCGTTTTTCATCACGATACCCATCAGCGCGATCATTCCAATTTGGGCAAAGAGGCTCATCTCTTCGCCCGTTGCCCACATCAGAAAATAAGCGCCGGAGAATGATAGCGGCGCGGTTAGCATGATAATTATCGGCTGACCGAAGCTGTTGAACTGGCTCGCCAATACAATGTAGAGCGCCACAAGCGCTAGTCCGAAGGCAAAGATGATGGCCTCGCTCGTTTCGGCTAAGCGGCGTGCGGTACCCTCCATTTGGGTGGCCACTCCAGAGGGCGATGGGTTAGCCGCCAGCAAATCTTCAACCTGTGAAACGGCGACGCTCAAAGGCACACCGGGCGCTGTGTTTGCCAATACTGAAATCTGGCGAGACCGATCGATCCGCTCAATTTCTGCTGCGCTCTGGTTCACCTCAACTGTGGCGACCGATGCAAGGTCGACCAGTGTTCCTTGCCCCGTTCGCAATGGCAAAATTTCGACATCGGAAAGGCTTTGTCTCGCGCTTTCATCAAGACGGACCCGCACGTCGTAGCGCCGCTCATTATCGTTGAATGTCCCCGCATCGCTGCCGCCGATAAGGGTGCGGGATGCAGCGGCCAAACTACGGGCAGAAATGCCTAAATCTGCCGCGCGGTCGCGGTCGACCACAATTTGCAATTCTGGACGCCCACCTTCGTAGGTTGATCGCACATCGACAAAATTGGGTTGAGCAGCAAGTTCGCCTGTGAGCAATTGTGCATAGTCGTTGATTGCGGCTGAATCCCGTCCCGTGATGATAAGCTCAATGGCGACCTGTCCAACACCAGCCCCGGAAACCCAAGGGACCTCTTCGACGGCAATCTCGCGCGCGCTCGGCACATTTTCGCTAAGCGCGTCGCGTGCAAATGTCATCAGATCATCTTGTGACAGATCACGGGAGCGTTTGTGCGTGAGGCCAACATAGATATCGAGTTCATGCACCTTCGGGTTGCTTCCGCTGCCTGCACTCACAAATACCAGTTCGACCTCTGGGTGCTCTCGTAAGGCAATGTCGACTTGCTGCGCAGCTTCCTTCGCACCCGCAATACCCGTTCCGAGTGGCAGTTTGACCGTTACAAGAAATTCAGAGCGATCCGTTGTCGACATGAAGGTGCTGGGAACTTGGGAGGCGAACAGGCCGCCGATAAACACGCTGGCGAGCGCGCCTCCGAGCACCAGATAACGCCGGTCTATCGCCCATCCAACCAGCTGTTCATAGCGTTTACGCATCCCGACATGGAAGTTTTCAATCCTACCCAGCCAGCCACTATCGGCATGTTCGGGACGCAGTAGCCGAGCCGACATGGCCGGTGTCAGCGTGAAGGCGACCAGCATCGACACGCTGACCGAAAAGACGATTGCAAGTCCGTATTGGAAGAAGAAGCGACCGACGATACCTTCCATGAACGCGATCGGCACAAACACCGCCAGCGTTGCGAATGTTCCGGCCAAGACTGCCAGCGCCACGCGTTTGGTCGCTGAATGCGCTGCCTCTGTTGGCTCAACCCCTTCGTCGACGTCATTTTGTACCGCCTCGACCACAACAATCGCATCATCGACCAACAGGCCGATCGCGACCGTTAGCGCCAGCAGTGTCACCATGTTGATGGTGAAATCGAACGCTGCAAATGCAACAAAGGTCGCAACGATTGAAGTCGGGATGGCGAGCAGAACAATGATCGTCGCACGCCAACTTAGCAGAAACAGGAAAGTAACTGCCACGACCAACAGCACTGCGATAAATAGGTCGAACAGAACATCCCCAATCGCCTGTTCGATAAACCGCGAGGTATCCCGCGCGATGACAAAGTTTACGCCTTCGGATGCGTCGGTTTGAATGTCCTCAATTTCGGCTCGTATCTGTTCGGCGACGGCGACTGTGTTTTCGCCGCTCTGCTTACGCACTTCGAGCACCACGCCAAGTTCGCCGTCGAGCTGGGCGTAGCTGTTTTCGTCTTCGACCGCGTCTTCTACGCGCCCGATATCGCCAATCCGCACCGTTTGCCCATTGGGCCGATAGGCGACAGGGATCGCTGCAAACTCTGCCGCATTTGCCGCCTCGGCCAATGTGCGAATACCGAATTGCCGGGTCCGCCCATCGGTAACCAGCCGCCCGCCCGGCAGCTCTGCGTTTTCGCGCTGGATTGCAGACAGTACATCATCCGCCGTGACCCCGCGGGCTCGCATTGCTGATGGATCAAGCCATATGCGCATCTCGCGCTCGCGCCCCCCAACCAGTTCGACGGAACCAACGCCCGGCACGCGCTGCAATCGCTCTTTGACCACCTCGTCGGCGAAGGTGGTCAAATCACGGATCGGCAAGTCCCCCGAAAGGAGAACAGAAAGGATTGGTGCTGCGTCAGGATCAACTTTTTCGATTACCGGAGGCTCGGCATCGGCGGGCAGGTCGCCACCGAGGCGAGAGATTTTGTCGCGAACTTCCTGCGCTTTCAGGTCCGCATCTTCCTCCAGTTCGAACTCAAGATTGACGATGCTGACACCTTCGGCGCTGATGGATCGCATCTGTTTGAGGCCGGATATTGTGTTGAGCTGCTCCTCGATAATGTCGGTGACTTCTGTCTCAACCGTTCCCGGAGAAGCGCCGGGCAGAGCGGTGGTAACAGACACATAAGGAAATTCGACTTCGGGAAAGAGATCGACGCCTAGACGGCCAAATGAGACAATGCCGAGGACCACGAGCGATGCGATGAGCATCGTCGCAAAGACGGGCCGCCGGATTGAAACGTCGGCCAACCACATACTAGTTTTCGCTCGCGGTGCGGCGCGACTTGACTGGCTCGCCAGCGCGCAAGGATGCCGGAGGGTTGAGTATGACCTCATCTCCCTCGCTCAATCCCGATCGAACGCGAACTCTGTCGAGGTCGATACTGTCGTAGGTTATCTCGCGGCGCTGCGCCTTTCCATCCTCGACCACCAGAACATTGGCAGAGGCGTTATCGCCTTGAATTGCGGTTCTTTGCAGTATGATCGACAGCTCGGGCGGGACCTCAATTTGAGCGCGCGCAGCTAGTCCGGAGCTAATCCGATAATTCGGGTTGCTGATCGGAAGCCGCAGTTCAACCATTCGGCTCTCCGGATCGACGCGATCATTGATGATGTAAACGATGCTATCGAACGGCTCATCGAACCCTTCGATAAACACGCGAGCGGGCATGTTACGACGGAATGAGTCCACATATTCCTGCGGTGCATTTACGATAGCAGCGACAGTCCCCAGCTCTTGCAATTCAAGCGCCGCCGATTGCCCGCCCATCGAAAACCGGTTGTTGAGATAGACGCCCTCATCCACCAGTCTTGCGGTTACAACGCCGTCATAAGGTGCGCGCGTGATCGTATCGCTAAGCGCCTGCCTTGCCGTTCCAAGAACGGCCTCGGCTTGGGTCTTCTGCGCACGGGCGACGGCCAGTTCGGTTTCGGCAGCGTCGACTTGCGCTTTTGAAACGAAGCCTCTGGGGGCCAACGCAATCACGCGGTCATATCGGCGCTCTGCCTCAATCGCCTGTGCTTCGGTTAGATCAACTGCCGCCTGAGCTTCTGCGACGCGCCTTTGATAATCAGCCTGACGAATCCGTAAGAGAGGTTGCCCGCGTGTTACTCGGTCGCCGACTTTGACGAATATCCGTTCGACAGGCCCCTCGGCCAATGCACCAATTGCGCTGCGCTGCTTTGCCGCGATGGTGCCAAACGCCTTTACCGGCTCAGCCAAGAGTTCAGGCCTTACGATGATCGTTTCGACTTGGCGTGGCTCTAATTGTGCGGGTTCGGTCACATCGACAGTTTCCGAGTTGTCTGAACACGCTGCCAAAGCAACTGCGCAGATTGCCAGCCAAGACAGGGCTCCGCACTTCAGCATGTATAGGCACCTCGGCCACTTGCTACGAGCTTGCCGTCAGGGCCAGTAATGTGTGTGTCTGCAACAGATATCTGCCGCCCAATCTTTACAACACGTCCGGTCGCAATGAGCGGCCCTGATGTGGCAGGGCGATGATAATCAACCCTGAGATCGGCGGTGGCTTTGACCTTCGCCCCCATCGCAAGGAGAGTGTAAAGTCCGGTAAGATCGATAAGAGCCGCCAGAACACCCCCGTGAGCAGCGCCTAACACTGGGTTGGAAACAATCTCATTGCGCCATGGCATTAGGAGCTGAAGCTGATCGGCTGAATATGACTTGATCTCGACGCCTAGCCATTGGTGAAATGGTGCGATGCGCAGCATCTCTTCCAGCTGTTCGCGCTCGATAATGACTGGCTCCTTGGTCATGTCGCCTTTGCCTCCATGCCATGATGGCGTTGGAGAAAGTCGACAATTGCAGCCGAAAACGCATCGTTGGAATCTCCGACAACCATGTGCGTTGCGCCGGCAATGTCCGTGTATTCGGCATGGGGAACCATTTTTCTCAGGTGCGCGACTGAATCCTCGGAGACGAGGTCGCTCGATCCTCCGCGAACGAGATGGAGCGGAAGTGACAGATTTGCAGCCGCCTTGCTCAACCCTTCAAATTGTCTTTCTTGATGCCCCGGATCCAATCGCTTTTCGTTCATTATGTTGCGGATGAACTGCGGGTCCCAATGCCAATAAAAACGGCCATCGGCTTTTTGCCGCAGATAGTGTTTAAGGTTTCCTCCAGCCCCGCGCTTCTGGCGATGCGGCATGTAGCTGGCGATAATTTCTGCCGCTTCTTCCGGGGACGCAAACCCGCGATCAATATGCTTCTCCATGAAGCCAACCACGCGCATGACCCCGCTTGGCTCCATCCGGGGCGCTATGTCCACAAGAGTGAGTGAGGCGAAGCTGCCCGAAGCAAGTTCACCCTCAGCAATCATTCCTGCAAGCCCGCCAAGCGACGCACCGACAACCGCAGGCTTGCAATCAAGCTGGGACGTTACAGCAACGAGGTCAGACGCGAAATCGCGCAGGTCATAGGAGCCGTCTTGAGACCAATCGCTGTCGCCATGACCGCGCAAATCAATAGCAATGACCCGGAAACCAGCAGAGGCAAGTTCGCCGGTGACACGCTTCCAAGCGCGGCGGGTTTGTCCACCGCCATGCGCAAGCAAGACCGGGGGCGCACTTGCGCTTCCTGAGACTTCGGCGGCGAGCTTGATCGACTCATGGCCTCTAATGGTTTGCACTTTGTCCAGCATAACTGCCAGCCGCTATATTGTAATGCACTTTACAGTAAAGAATTTTATTTTTCTAAATGAGGTGGTATGGTCGCCCGCATGGAAATCAAATTGGACCAAGACGCCGACGCAGCCGCAGAAAGCTTCCTGACTGACACAGATCGTTTCGTATTTCTGCTAGAGGATGTAACCTCGCGATTGCGGCGCAACTTTGATTTTTCAGTCGAGCAGTTTGGCCTCACTCGCACGCAATGGCGCACTTTGGCCTATGTTTACCGGACACCCGGAATGACCCAGACCCAGCTGGCAAAGCGGCTCGACCTCGAACGCGCCAGCATTGGTCAGGCAATCGATAGGCTTGAGAAAATGGAGCTAGTCGAACGACGAAGTGCGCAGAATGATCGGCGCGTGTGGCATGTACACCTGCTGCCTGCTGCAATCGAGTTATTGCCAGCATTGCGCAAAGAGGCAGACGCTACCTACGAACGACTGCTCTCTGGTTTAGGTCTCAATGATCTGGAGCGCTTCGGTAAAGCCCTAGCAAAGATGCGTGATAACCTTGATATCGATTAGGCGTTGGTTGGCAGGGTTCGTGGCCACCAGCGGGGCTGGCCTACGTGAACTTATGCTTCTGGGTTGTTAGCGGAAGCGGTGCTTTCGGCTCCTGACACTATCTAGCTGCCTGTCGGCTTTCAAAACCCGCTGCCTCGCCTCAGAGCAAATGCTTATACGCTAACGGACAAATGTCGCTATGGCAGTTGCCAACGGTTTGTCAGGCCCGTGAAAGCACGTTGCGCGCACAAAGCTTGCTGCATTGCCTTCACGTTCAAAATGGCTGCTCGTCAATAGATCGCGCGAACCGATTGCAGGGCGCAAGTAACGAATATCTATCGATTCTAGCTGCTGCCCGTTTGAATTCTTACCGTCTGCTACCCGGCCTTGGCATGCCGCCATCAATGCGGCAGCAACAACGCCGCCATGCACAATATTTCCGCTTTCCCACCCCAAGATAGCTCGGTTTCCCGCGGTAATCTGCGGAGAATTTGCTGCGCCCGATAGTCCCAAACTACGCGTCATTGGTCCAGGCATATCTTGAGGGTCGAAGGTGCCAGCTAAATTATGGTCAGCCGGAGCCCCTCCTGGGTAGCTCCCTAATCGAAATAGCCCCGTTGAGACACCGACGATATCGTTGGCCGAATTGGTCAAAGTTCCAGTGACAGTCGCAGATGCATTACCTACCATCACGGTTTCAGCGGTCAGCGTCAGCTTGTCCCCCATCGCCGCCGCTGATGAGAGTCCGATCCGCAAATCAAAAGTTGAAAGCCCGATCCCGGGGGCAATCATTCCTTGCAGGGATTGAGATAGACCTTGGTCGATAAAGCCCATGAGAGCTAGTGGATCAGGGCGCGGATCATCCAGTGTTTTCGCAATCCGTCGATTGGCCTTCATGCGGCTCATCGAACGCCCATTTTCGCTTTCCAATACCTCCATACCCAGCGTCAATTGGTAAGGAGTTACAAGTCGAACTAAAGGGTCATCAGTTAACTGGTTTGGAGATTTAGATTGCCCGGCCATTGATTCCAGATCAATGCTGAGCAAGAGGTAATCGTACAATAAGGCCGTCGAGATCCTCCGTAACTTCCACTTGGCAAGCCAGACGGCTGAGACCGTTTGCTTCTTCTACGAATTCGAGCATGTCGGCTTCGCTACCTTCTGCCGCATGGCCTGTTTTTTCAATCCATGCTGCATCGATATGAACGTGGCAGGTGCCGCAAGCTGCACATCCGCCGCAGTCACCATCGATGCCCGGAACCCCATTGTTTCGGGCGGCCTCCATTACAGACAAATTAGCTTCTACATTGACAAGATGGTCGTCACCTTGAGCGGTAATAAACTTCACTACTGGCATTGGTATTCCTTTACCCTTTTCGCTCGTGAACGCGGACCATCATTTTTGCGTAACCTCGGACGAAATTCGATTGAACACGCTCGGGCTCACCGATCACTTCAATGCGGTCAAAGCGATTGAGTATCTCCTCCCACAAAATTCTAAGTTGCATTTCGGCCAACCGGTTGCCAACGCAGCGGTGGATGCCGAAACCGAAAGACAAGTGCTGACGAGGATTTGGACGATCGATGATGAATTCATCGGGTTGATCGATTACTTCGTCATCACGGTTCCCAGAGAAATACCACATGACTACCTTGTCACCTTTGCGGATAGTTTTGCCGCCAACAACCGAATCCTCTTTCGCTGTTCGGCGCATGTGCGCCAAGGGTGTCTGCCAGCGAATAATTTCAGGCACCATTTTATCGATTAGCCCTGGAGAGGCCTTCAGCTTGGCCATTTGATCTGGGTTCTGATGCAGCGCGAGAACGCCGCCGGTCATCGAATTACGGGTTGTGTCATTACCACCTACGATCAGCAGCAATACGTTTCCAAGATACTCCTCCGGGGTCATATCTCGGGTCGCTGGGGAATGGGCCAACATGGAGATCAGGTCATTGCCCGGATCCGCGTTTACTCGTTCATTCCACAGGGTTTGAAAATACTGCGCGCATTCCATTAATTCAGTCGTGCGCTGCTCCCATGAATCAATCAGGCCCCCGCCAGGTGCAGCGGTAGTTACGTCTGACCAGCGGGTCAGCTTACGGCGATCATCGAATGGGAAGTCAAACAGAGTAGCCAGCATTTGCGTGGTAATTTCGATTGAGACTCGATCAACCCAATCGAACTCTTCATCAATTGGCAAGCCGTCCAGCACGGTCCCAACGCGCTCACGAATAGTACCCTCTAAAAGGGCGAGGTTGCCGGGTGCTACGATCGGGCTAACCGCCTTACGTTGTTCATCATGACGTGGGCGGTCCATCGCGATGAAGTTTGGCAGATCAAGCCCCCCCTCATCACCACCTTTCTGAATATTGTCATCGATGATGATGCCACCAAGGCCCGCGGCAGACGAAAAGATGTCATGGTGGGTATCAACATGCATAATGTCTTTATATTTTGTGATCGACCAATAGGGGCCAAACGCGCTGTCAGCGCAGTAGTGAACCGGATCCTCTGCGCGCAGGCGCTTAAAATATTCGCCAACCGTATCAGCGCGAAACAGGTCGGGATTGCTCACGTCGATAGACGGCAGCGGCACATCTTCGACTGGGTTTTGTTGGGCGGTCTGTAACATTGGCTTTCCTCGATCCTAAAGTCGGGAAATTATCCCGGGTGCCGACTGTGTTGAGGAACTTGTCAGCGTTAATGAGTAAAATGTCAATAAGACGTAGGCTCAGCGAGCATTGGCCTAAGGGTGCCTTGCTATCTTCGGGCACAGTAACGTACTGTCCCAAAATAATTTGATCCGGAGTAGTTGGTGGGTAACGACCAGAGCACACAGGCGAATTTCAAGAACGATCGAAAGAGGAGCAAGCGGCTATCACCTGAAAAGCGAAAGGAGCAGCTGTTGCAATGTGCAATAACTGCCTTTGCTGATCACGGAATTTCGCGAGCAACCCACGCTCATGTGGCAGACCGCGCGGGGACGTCAGTTTCCACGGTCCATGCTTATTTTCGCCGAAGGGAAGATCTGCAGCTTGCGGTTCTGAATGCTGTCGAGGCGCATCTGCTGGAGCTGGTTGAATCATGCTTGGCCGGACGCGATTCGGTGGAGGTTACGCTAGATCGCCTTGCCACACGCTTTGCCGCCGAGGCCTCTGCCAATCCGGACCTTATCAGAGTTTGGCTGGATTGGAGTACCGGCGTCCGGCAAGACGTTTGGCCGCGATATTTGGAACTCTTGGACCAATTCCATTTCTACGCCAAAGCCGTGTTCGCGCGAGGAAAACGAGAAGGGACTTTACCGCGTGAATTGAACACGATGGCGGCAGCGCGCCTGTATATCGGCGGGGGCCATACCTTGGCATTGATGCAGTTTTCGAAGGTTAGCAAAAGCGCGATGAAGACATTTACGATGCAATTTGTCCGCAGTGCGATGAATGTGCAGATAAAATAGCCAATCTGTATTGGACAGAAGAGAGCCCGGGCCGATTACCAAACACAGCCCTCCGATTGTCTACTTTGGAAACGACAAATTAACCAAACCCCCTCATACTGCAGGGGAGCGAGTTTGAGACGGGTGTGCTGGAGGGCAAGATGGATATGACGCCGCAATCGGAGTTATCTGCACAAAGCAGAGATACTTCTGCTGCGGAAAGCGAATTCACTGCGACAGGATGGGTCGCGCGGGTCGACCAATGGTACATGTCCAAACCGTTTGCGATCAAAACCAAAATTGCCACGGCGCTTGGTGTTGGGGGCCTTGTTTTGGTCGCTTTGATCGCTGTAATCGGCCTCATGAACCCGCAATATTCAACATATTTTGCGGTCGCGATTGTTATCGTTACAGTGGCTTTCGCCTTCTCGTGTCTAAGCGCGGTTTCATTCATTCTGAGCCGGATCGTATACCCGTTCGTCAGTATGGCAGAGGATATGGAAAGCGTATCGTTCGGCGAGCGCAATATAAACGTCAGAGAGACAAGCCGCGAAGACGAGATTGGCCAGATGGCCCGCGCGCTTGAATCCTTCGTCGCCGCTGAAATGAAGGTTGAAACGCTCAACGCCGAAAAAGAAGCGGCAAGAGCAGAACAGGAAGCCGCTCGAAAGGCTGCGGAGGATACGCGCAAAGAGGAACTTCTCAGGCTTGCGGATCAGTTTGAGGAGTCGATTGGCGGTGTTGTCGATGTTGTCGCTGTCGCATCAGGAGAATTGCAGCAAACCGCTAATGAAATGGCAGCGTCCGCCGATCAAACCCTTACGCAGGTCGATTCCGCTACCAAGTCGATGGACGAGGGTATGCAAGGCGCAACCACCGCTGCCGCCGCATCTGATGAATTTGCAATGTCGATGGGAGAAATCAGCCGTCAGGCTGAAACGTCGGCTGAATTCGCACGCGATGCGAGCCGATCCGCAGAAAAGGCCGATGAAACAATCAAAGGTCTTTCATCATCGGCAGCGCACGTAGAAGAGATTATCGACCTGATCAGCAGCATTGCCCAGCGGACCAATCTCCTCGCCTTGAACGCCTCTATCGAGGCGGCCCGGGGCGGAGAGGCGGGGCGCGGTTTCGCGGTTGTTGCCAGTGAGGTGAAAGAATTGGCAACCCAAACAGCCGCAGCGACCGAGCGAGTCACCGCTCAGGTACAAGGTATGCGCAGTTCAACCGATGCCAGTGTCGCTGCACTGGAGATGATTGCAGACAAAATCGTGGATCTCGAAAAAGGCGCCACGGCCATTGCAGCTGCGGTGGATCAACAAAGCGTTGCCGGAAAAGAATTGGCACGAAGCATCGACATGGCGGCGCGGGCGTCTAACACCGCTTCGGAGGTTCTCGGTGAAGTTCGCAAGACGAGCGAGACGACCGAGCAAGCGGCGAACGAAGTTTCTGGTTCGGCAGAGCGTCTTGATACTCAGGCGGTAGACCTGCGCGAGAAAGCTAACGGATTTCTAGCTCATATCCGGGCAGGATAGGTCGAGGAGTCTCAACCAAGTCCGGCGACAACGACGCCGAAATTCTAGCAACTTGAAATCAGCAATTTAGTTCGGACGATTGCCGCTGAGGCTCCGTAAACGCCTCGTCTTTTCAGCAGAGCACATATTCAATCGAATGATGGTGTCATTGAGGTTCCAATAAAGCATCCGAATTGAGAAATATTTCCGCGTGGCCGCAATTGGGTCGCAGGTGCAATGTCGGCTTTCTAAGTTCAGATCGCCGGGACCGGACCTTCCGCTAACGGCCCAGTATCAGCCTCCAACGCCAGCTGGGCTGAGGTTCAGCCTGCAGGATCGCATTGAGATCCAAGCATCTTGCGTCTAGCAACACTGGACCTACGGTGCCGCTGGAAACAGGAGCACACCCTACCCCGCGATTTCGGGAGATAAGTCATTGGTTTTGCTTTGAAATAGTGTTTGGGCGGAATCAACCCACCTGCGAGTTGAGCGGGTTTGCGCCGAACCGCAGACCACTCACTATGCGATAACCATCGGTAATCACGGGATATTTCTCCTTGTTCTTACGGGTCGTAGAAGAGTTGCAATTTTTGGCGCGATCCGTCAGCCTTTCGCTGTCTTGATCGGCACCACTTGCGCGCCTTCGCGGAGCTGATCGAGGTAGTCGCTCCACCATTTCATCATTTTCACCCGTTCTTTCCAGTGCGCTCCACGATGGTAGGCGGCGCGGACCTTGTCGCTGTCGCCATGCGCCAGTGCGCGCTCGATTGCGTCGGGGTTCCACTTGCCGCTTTCGTTCAGCAAGGTGGACGCCATCGCGCGGAAGCCGTGGGCGGTCATTTCGTCGGTAGTGTAGCCCAAGCGGCGCAATCCAGCGTTGATGGTGTTGTCGCTCATTGGTCGCCTGCGGGTTCGGACTGACGGAAACACATAGCCGTCGGGGCCTGTCAATCGGTAGGCCTCTTCCAGAATCGCAAGGGCTTGGCGTGACAGCGGGACAAGGTGATCCTTACGCATCTTCGTCTTACTCGCCGGGATCGTCCACAGAGCCTTATCGAAGTCGATTTCGCTCCACTCGGCATGGCGGAGCTCGCCCGGCCTTACGAACACATGCGGAGCAAGCTGCATCGCCAGCTTGGTGATAGGTTGGCCTTCATAGCCATCGATAGCCCTGAGCAGCTCACCGGCACCTGTTGGATCAAGCACCGCTCCATAATGAGTCACGGTCGGGTTCATCAGCGCGCCTCTCAAGTCGCGTGTCGGATCGGACTTGAGGCGCGCTGTAGCGACCGCGTAGCGGAAGACCGAACCTGCCAGCTGCAAGGTTCGCTTCGCGCTTTCCAGCTTGCCCTTACTCTCGATCCGGCGAACGGCTATGAGGATGTCGGCAGGCTCGATATCAGCAATCGGCAGATTGCCTATCGAGCTGTTGAGGACCGATAGTAGGTATTCGCAGCGCTTCGCCGTGGCTGGTGCCCAAGCTCGTGAGCCATCATGTTTGCGCTTCTCACAGAACTCAGCGGCGATGGACGCAAAGGTATTCTCCGCACCGAGCTTCTTACGTGCCTTCTCACGCTGTTTTTCGCGAGATGGGTCCTTGCCCTGCGCCAGCTGCTCTCGCGCCGCATCGCGCCTACTGCGGGCCTCTGCGAGCCCAATTTCCGGGTAGGTCCCGAGCCCCAGCTTCTTCTCGCGCCCATCAATGCGGTACTTCAGCCGCCACAATCTGCCGCCACTTGGCTGAACCAAAAGAAAGAGCCCTAACGAATCGCCCATTTTGTAGGCTTTCGCCTTCGGCCTAGCCTTGCGAACTGCAACATCTGTTAGTGCCATAATTTCAGACCCTTACCCAATACGTGGCCCCCAGATTGGGGGCCACTCGAATTGGCGGAAACCTGTGTGGCCCCCAATGTGGCCCCCAAATCAGCGAGATTTAGCGAGACTAAGCGGGCTGATGCAGGAAAACCGAACACCAGAAACCGTAAGGTTTCCAAGGGTTTTATAGCGTTTCTGGGATGTTTTGGGAAGGCAGGGCTGGAGCGGGTAAGGGGAATCGAACCCCTCTAGCCAGCTTGGAAGGCTGGAGCATTACCACTATGCTATACCCGCCCGCTCTGAAGCAGCGCCATTGCCACCAATGCTTGGCTTTCGTCAAGCAGCAGCTTGCCCTGATCCGCCCTTTGCATCCGCCCGGTTCGCGCGCACTGACGCCCAGAACGCAAGGCCGATCAGCACAGCACCGATCAGGCCGGTGATGACCTCGGGAATATGGGCGAAGGTGTTGATGTACATGATCACCGACAGCGCAAGGATCGCGTAGAATGCGCCGTGTTCGAGATAGCGATATTCGCTCATCGTGCCTTTGCGCACCAGGAAGATCGTCATCGAGCGCACAAACATCGCCCCGATGCCGAGGCCGATGGCGATGATGATGAGGTTGTTGGTGAGCGCGAAGGCTCCGATGACGCCGTCAAACGAAAAGCTCGCATCAAGCACTTCGAGATAGAGAAACGCGCCGAAGCCCGCTCTGGCAACATCGCCGGAGGAAGGGGTGGGCGGTTCGAGGACGTGATTGACGATTTCGACGAAGAGATAAGTCAGCAAACCGCCAATCGCCGCAATGATGAAGGTCAGCGCGTCGCTGTCGGCTAGCATGGTGGAGGTTGCCCATGTGGCGAGCAGCACCAGCCCGATGGAAATCGCCTCGATATTCGCAACCTTGGCAAGCGGGCGCTCGATGGTCTCGATCCAGTTCAGGTGTTTGTCGGCGTCGAAGAAGAATTTGAGCCCAACCATGCCGAGAAACGCGCCGCCAAATCCCATCAATCCGATATGCGCATCGCTGACGATGCGCTGGTATTCGCCCGGATCGCTGAGCGCGAGGCGCACCGCATCCACGGGGCCGAGCGAGGCTGCGACCATGACGATCACAATCGGAAATACTATCCGCATCCCGAACACAGCGATGGCAATACCCCAGGTGAGGAATCGCTGCTGCCAAACCGGGTCCATATCTTTGAGAACCGAGGCATTGACCGCCGCATTGTCAAAACTCAGCGAGACTTCGAGCACTGCAAGGACCGCGCAGATCCACAGCACCGAAAGCATGCCGTCAAACGTGCCGTGTACTGTCCAGCCATACCAGCCGCCCAGCGCAAGGCAGACGGCGGTAAACAGGAGCGAGCCCCAGAAATGCTTTAACATCGCGCGTATTTCCCTTGGGCGATCAGCCGGCCGCCATATTGTCGATCAGCCGCGTGCCGCCGATCCTGGCCGCCACCAGCAGCCGGGCTGCGGCTCCAGATAGTGTGTCAATCGGAGCAAGGGAAGATGCATCGGCGAGCGCGGCATAATCGACGCTGTCAAAGCCTGCGCTCAGAAGTTCGTCCTCTAGCGCGGCGAGGGTGGGGGGCACTTCCTGCCCGTCCTCAATCCGCGCGATGGCCTCCTTCATCGCGCGCGGCAGCGTGGCGGCGGCGGCGCGATGCTCACTCGATAGGTACCGGTTGCGGCTGGACATGGCGAGCCCGTCTGCCTCGCGCACGGTTGGCACGCCAATGATCTGGTGGACATGCGGGAGAGTGAGGTCGAGATCACGCGCCATCGCGCGGATAACAGCAAGCTGTTGGAAGTCCTTCTCACCGAAGAACGCCATGTCGGGCTGAACCTGGTTGAAGAGCTTACACACCACCGTTGCCACGCCATCGAAATGGCCGGGCCGGTCAGCGCCGCAATAGCCCTCGCTCACTTTGCTGACAGAAATGTTGGTGACGAAGCCTTGCGGATACATCGCCTCAACTGTGGGTGCCCAGAGCAGGGAGCAGCCTTCGCGCTGCAGCATCGCGGCGTCCTCTTCGAGCTGGCGCGGATAGGCGTCGAGGTCTTCGCCTTCGCCGAACTGGGTCGGGTTGACGAAGATCGAGGCGACGACGTGATCGCAACGCTCGCGCGCACGGCGCACCAGCGTCAAATGCCCTTCATGCAGCGCGCCCATTGTCGGCACGAGGCCTATAGTCGCGCGCTCACCGCTTCCATCTTCGCGCAAGCTGGCGACCAGTTTTCTCAACACATCGAGTGTATGTGCTGTTTGCACGGGTGTTTCCCCTTGGATAAAACTGCCGTTTCGGCGATTTGTCCGCCGATTGCACGTTGCCCGATAGCCGGTTGACTGCCATTCGCCAACACACCCGCAAACGCAGAGAAACACCCTGATGACCAGCTCCGCCCATCGTATTGTCTTCGCCAATGAAAAGGGCGGTACGGGAAAGTCGACAACTGCGGTGCATATTGCGGTCGCGCTTTCCTATATGGGCGCGCGGGTGACAGTGCTCGACCTCGATCCGCGCCAGCGTACCACGCATCGCTATATGGAGAACCGCCTGCGTACGATGGAGCGGCGCGGCATCACTCTGCCGACACCGGCTTGCGAAGTGTTCAAGGGCCGCAGCGAGCAGGCGCTCATCGTCGCGATTGAGCGGCTGGAAAGCGATTGTGACTTCCTGATTTTCGACAATCCGGGCCGCGATGATCCGCTGGCCCGCTGCGCAGTCGAGAATGCCGATACGCTGGTGACACCGATGAATGACAGCTTTGTCGATTTCGATCTGATCGGGCAGGTAGATCCGGAAAGCTTCAAGGTCCAGAAACTGTCGTTCTTTGCAGAGCTGATCTGGGAGGCACGGCTCAAACGCAGCCGCGCGACAATCGAAGGTTCGCGCCCCGAAATGGACTGGATCGTCGTGCGCAACCGCACCGGCTATACCGAGGCGCGTAACATGGCTCGCATCGAGAAAGCGCTCACCGAAATGGCAAAGCGGGTGGGCTTTCGCGTCACCCACGGCCTGTCGGAACGCGTGATCTACCGCGAATTGTTCCCGTCCGGCCTGACCTTGCTCGACAAAGGGCATCTGGGCGATTTGGGCACCAGCCATCTGGTTGCGCGGCAGGAATTGCGCTCTTTGCTAAAGGCGCTCAAACTGCCCGAATTCGTGAAGTCCCAACCGTCATTGGAGCTTAGCTGAACCATGTTGCTGAAAATTGCATTCCTGTTGACCGCTGGTTGCCTGATGTTCCGCTGGGCCTTTGGCCAATGGCCGTGGCATGCGCTCACCGCGCGGCCGACCCGCGATCAGGCGATCTTCAATGCGCGCAAATTGCTGAGGGTGGAACAGGGTGCGACCCGCGAGCAGATCCTGGCGGCGCACAAACGCCTTGTCGCGATGGTGCATCCCGACAAGGGCGGCACCAACAGCCAGGTGCACGACGCCAATGACGCGCGCGACCTGTTGCTCGAGGAATTGCCCGCACGGGTTGCCGATCTGCCTTCGGACAGTGACTAGGATAGCGGTTTCGCGGGATATTCGCGTTTTGGCTCCATGCGCTCTGTGAAATCTGCGATTGAGATTTAGGAAGTAGAATGGCTCACAATTTCGACCCCACCGTGCTGCGCGAATACGATATTCGCGGGATCATCGGCGAGACATTGGGCGCGGATGATGCGCGCGCAATCGGGCGCGGCTTTGGCACTTTGCTGCGCCGGGCAGAGGCGGAGGCCGGGGCGGAGGGAGTCCCGACAGTCGCAGTCGGATATGACGGGCGGGTCAGTTCGCCCATGCTCGAACACGCGCTGGTCGAGGGGCTTACTGCAAGCGGATGCAATGTCCTGCGGATTGGCATGGGCGCGACCCCGATGCTCTATTTCGCGGAAGCCTCACGCGAAGATGTACAGGGCGGCATTCAGATAACTGGCAGCCACAATCCCCCCAATTATAACGGCTTCAAAATGGTGTTTCAGGGCCGTCCCTTTTTCGGCGCTGACATCCAGCTCCTCGGCCAGATTGGCGCTACGGGAGACTGGGAGGACGGAGCCGGCTCGACCGCCTCGCTCGACATTCTGGGCGAGTATGTCGAGCGTATGCTCGAGGGGCTGGCCGGTATCGACAGTGCCGCGCTCTCCGACCTCAAGGTCGGTTGGGACGCCGGGAACGGCGCTGCCGGTCCCGCGCTTGAAGCGCTGGCGGCGCGCCTTCCGGGCGAGCATCATCTGCTTTTCACTGAAGTTGATGGACATTTTCCCAATCACCATCCTGATCCGACCGTTGAAGAGAACCTTGCAGACCTGCGCGCGCTGGTCGCTGAGAAGCGACTCGACTTCGGAGTGGCTTTTGACGGAGACGGCGACCGGATCGGTGCGATTGATGGCGAGGGCCGGGTAATCTGGGGCGATCAATTGCTAATGATCTATGCCGAGGATCTACTTAGCGGCGCAGAGTCCAAGTACGCTGGCGCGACGATTATCGCCGATGTGAAGGCAAGCCGCGCGCTTTTTGACCATGTGACGGCGCATGGCGGTAAACCTTTGATGTGGAAGACCGGCCACTCGCTAATTAAGTCCAAAATGAAGGAAACCGCCTCGCCGCTAGCAGGTGAAATGAGCGGGCATGTGTTTTTTGCCGACACCTATTACGGGTTTGACGACGCGCTTTACGCAGGGGTTCGCTTGCTCGCGGCATCGGCGCGGCTGGGCAAATCGGTGACGCAGCTCCGTTCCGACATGCCTGATATGCTCAACACGCCCGAAATGCGTTTTCAGGTTGATGAGGCGCGCAAATTTGCCGCCATCGCTGAAGTCAGCGAGCGCTTGACCACCAATCCCGGCCCCGAGGTCGAAGAGGTCAACGCCACTGACGGCGTGCGCGTAAACACAAAAGACGGCTGGTGGCTGCTGCGCGCCTCGAACACGCAGGACGTGCTGGTCGCACGCGCTGAAAGCGAAACGCCAGAGGGTCTGGAGCGGCTGCTCGCACAGATCGACGAGCAGCTTGCGCTGTCCGGATTGGAACGCGGGGAGAGCGTTGGACATTAATCCGCAAGACTGGCCCTGGTCCGCGCTGGGCCTTGCCGAGACCTCGGACAAGGCGGCTATCCATGCCGCCTATGAGGCGCGCAAGGCCGAACTGGATGCGGGGGCAGCGCGGATCTCGGCCTTTGCCGAATTGACTTCGGCGCGCGGCAAGGCGCTGTTTCTGGCCTCGGAAATGCAGCGTCAACTGGCGCGCGAAGGCGGGGCCTGCGAGACGACGCTTGATCCCGAACCTCCTCAAGTCCAGCCAACTGCCGAACCCGAACCCGAACCCGAACCCGAACCCGAACCCGAACCCGAACCCGAACCCGAACCCGAACCCGAACCCGAA